>CAJFTX010000028.1 GCA_904420075.1 uncultured Clostridia bacterium
CTCCCCGGAAAATTCCGGAGAGCTTTCAAACAAAACTTAGACAGCGCGCGTCACCTTGTTGGAACGCAGACATCTTGTGCAGACATAGATGTGCTTGTTCGTGCCGTTCACAACAGCCTTAACCCGTCTGACGTTGGGCTTGACCATACGGTTTGTTCTTCTGTGCGAGTGGGAAACATTGATACTGAAGGTTGTACCTTTCCCGCAGACATCACACTTCGCCATATATTACACCTCCTCTGAAAAGATGGAATTTCACGATTTCATTAGAACGAAAATCATTATATCAGAACGGCTTTGAAAATGCAAGCTTTTTCTTGAAAAGGGCTGAATGGAGTCGCCTTCGTGATTGCAAGTGGGCCCAAAATGGGCTATAATGTAAAAAAGAAACTGTAAAGGGGGCTTCCGGGGTGGGAAATACGATTTACAAGATTGGAATTGAAAAGGTAATCGAAAAATTCCGGCTGGAGACACTGACAATGCCGGAGAACAAGGAGGTCTTCATCTGCCGGTCGGATTTAAACCGGCTGGGACTTATCCTCTCCGGGTACGACCGGTATTTCGACAACGAGCGCATCCAGATTATGGGGATGGCCGAGTGGTCCTTTTTGAGCGAGATGACCCCGGACAAGCGGACGGCGGCCTCCGAGCTGCTCTGTGCGCAGGAGATCCCACTGGTGGTGGTGACCCGCGGGCTGGAGCCGCCGGAGGAGCTGCTCGACGCGGCGAGACGGCATGATGTCCCGGTGCTGCGTACGAAAGAGGCGACCTCCAGCTTTATGGCTGCGCTGATCGCCTATCTCAATGTGGAGCTCGCACCGCGGATCACCCGGCACGGGGTGCTGGTCGAGGTCTACGGCGAGGGGGTGCTGCTGCTCGGCGAGAGCGGCGCCGGCAAGAGCGAGACGGCGGTGGAGCTCATCAAGCGCGGCCACCGGCTGATCGCGGACGATGCGGTGGAGATCAAACGGGTCTCCGACCAGACGCTGGTCGGCACCTCGCCGGAGGTCATCCGGCACTTCATTGAAATCCGCGGCATCGGCGTTGTGGACGTACGGCGGCTCTACGGCATGGGCGCCGTCAAGCTGACCGAGAAGATCGACCTTATCATTCAGCTCGAGGAGTGGGACGAAAAGAAGGCCTATGACCGGTTCGGCCTGGAGAATCCGACCTACGAGCTGCTGGGGATTGAGGTCCCGGCGCTGACCATCCCGATCCGGGCGGGCCGGAATCTCGCGGTGATTGTTGAGATCGCGGCGATGAACAACCGCCAGAAGAAGATGGGATACAACGCGGCTCAGGAGCTCTCCGACCGGCTGACCAACTCATTTGCCACAGGAAAGGAATAGAAAACAGGATGTACCAAATCAAATGTGACACACATACCCATACCATCGCGAGCGCGCACGCCTACTGCACCATCACCGAGATGGCCTCTGCGGCGGCGAAGAAGGGGCTCGCGCTGATCGCGATGACCGATCACGGCCCCGCGCTGCCGGACAGCACCCATATCATGCACTTTCAGAATCTCAAGATTCTACCGCGGATGATTGACGGGGTCTTTGTCCTGCGGGGAGTGGAGGCAAACCTCATCGACTTTACGGGCGAAATTGACATGGAACCGGCGCTTTTAAAGAGGCTTGACTGGGTGATTGCGAGTGCGCACGACCTCTGCCTTACGCCCGGAACGGTGGAGGATCACACGCGGATGTACCTCGGCCTCGCGGAGAATGAGCTTGTGGATGTGGTGGGTCACTGTGGAGATGAGCGATTTCGCTTTGACTACGAACGGGTAATCCCTGTGCTCGCGGAGAGCGGCAAGTGCATCGAGATCAACAACCACTCTTTTGAACTCCGGCCGGGCAGTGATAAAAACTGCCGCGAGATCATAAGAATCTGTAAAGAGCACCGCGCGCGGATCGTTGTAAACACCGACGCGCACTTCTGGAGCGAGCTCGGCGTGTTCGACCATGCATACCCGCTGCTCGAGGAGGTATCCTATCCGGAGGAGCTGATCGTCAACCGCTCCCGGGAGAGCGTGCTCGACTTTATCAAGTACAAAAAAGGCGTGGATCTCGGCCGCTTTGTCTGAGGAGGAGAAATCGTGGAAACAATTTCGTCGATCTACGGGGAGATGCGCTCTCTCGGCTATGTCAGCGCGGGCTACTATGACGAGCCGCTCGCAAAGCACACCACCTTCCGCATCGGCGGTCCGGCGGATGTGATGGTCGTTCCGGCTGACGCGAGAGGGCTTGCGGGAATCATTTCGCTCTGCCGCGAGACGGACACGCCCTGCTATCTGATCGGAGGGGGGAGCAATCTGCTCGCCCCGGACGAGGGGGTGCGCGGCGTGGTGATCAACACCTGCGGCGCGCTTGCGGAGGTCTCGGAGCGGGGAGGAATGCTCGTCTCCGGCTGCGGGGCGAAGCTCTCGACGCTCGCAAAGGAGGCGCAGCGGCGCTCCCTCTCAGGACTGGAATTCTCCTACGGGATTCCCGGCTGTGTAGGCGGCGGAGTCTATATGAATGCGGGCGCCTACGGCGGCGAGATGAAGGACGTCTGCGCCGAAGTTGTGGCTCTCTCGGTGGAGACGGGCGAGACGGTGACCCTCGCGGGTGAGGAGCTGGGCTTCGGTTACCGCCACAGCGCTTTCTCGGAGGGCGGACTTGTGGTCCTGGAGGCGGCGTTCCGGCTGTACAGCGCCAACCCGGAGGAGATCGGCGCCGTGATGGAGAAGAATATGGAGGCGCGTCGTGCGAAGCAGCCGCTCGAGCTGCCGAGCGCGGGCAGCGCTTTTAAGCGGCCGGAGGGGCACTTTGCCGGCGCGCTGATCGACGAGTGCGGACTGCGCGGGCTGACGGTCGGCGGAGCGCAGGTCTCGACCAAGCACGCGGGATTTGTTGTGAACATCGGGGGGGCGACCGCGGCGGATGTGCGGGCGCTGCTCGAGGAGGTAAAGGAGCGGGTACTGCAGCGGACAGGCGTTGTCCTGGAGCCGGAGATCCGGTTGATGCAGGCCCTCTAAAGGAGAAAGGACGTGAAAGATGGAACTGATACTCATCTCGGGGATGTCGGGCGCAGGCAAGAGCCGCGCGGCCGCAGTGCTGGAGGACGCGGGATTTTACTGTATTGACAATATGCCCCTCTCGCTGATCCCCAAGTTCGCCGAGATCTGTTTTCAGGCGGGCGGAAAGATTGAGAAGGTGGCGCTGGTGACCGACGTGCGCGGGATGGATGCGTCGGAGGATTTCTATGACAGTCTGTCAGAGCTCAAGAACGCGGGTTACCCTTTCAAGCTGCTCTTTCTCGACGCGAACAGTGAGACGCTGATCTCCCGCTACAAGGAGACCCGCCGGAAACACCCGCTCTCCAGCCGGTTTCACGGCTCGGTCGCGGAGGCGATCGACTACGAGCGGGAGCTGATGCAGAAGATGCGCGACTGCGCCGACTATGTGGTGGACACCAGCCGCCTCTCGCCGACCCAGCTCAAGGAGCAGCTGGTCGGATTGTTCGTCGAGGGCGGGCAGAAGAGTTTGATGATTGTAAGCGTCGTCTCCTTCGGATTCAAGTACGGCGCGCCGGCGGACGCGGATCTGCTCTTCGACGTGCGCTGTCTGCCGAACCCCTACTATGTGCTTGAGCTCAAGGACAAGACGGGACTTGACTCGGAGGTTTACGACTACGTGTTCTCCTTTGAGGACGCGAACACCTTCTTTGACAAGCTTTCGGACCTGGTGCACTTTTTGATCCCACTCTACATTGAGGAGGGCAAGGCGTCGCTCGTGATCGGCATCGGCTGCACGGGGGGAAAACACCGTTCGGTCTCGTTTGCTCAGCGGCTCAACGCTTTTATCAATGAGAGCGGGCTCGCGCACAGTGTGGTGACCCACAAGGATATTGGAAAGAAGTAAGAGAGATGACAAGATCGTTTTCATCTGAGGTGAAGAGCGAGCTCTGTGCGCTGCCCTTCGGCAGGGAGTGCTGCCGGAGAGCGGAGCTCTACGGCTTTTTGTTGCTGGCGGGGCAGTTTGATAAGACGGGCGTCCGGCTCGCGACCGAGCACGCGGGGGCGGCGGCGCGGTTTGTGCGGCTTTTATATCTCGTCTGCGGGGTGGAGGCGGCGGTCTCCGCGGGCGGGAGCGGCGAGGGCAAACTCTACACCGTCTCGGCGGACGGGGAGGGGGCGCGTGTGACGGCGGAATTTTTCGGCAGGGACCGTCAGAGCATTACCCTGCGCTGCGACATCTCGCAAATTGAAAACGAGTGCTGCGCCGCCGCGTTTCTGCGCGGCGCATTTTTGTCGGCGGGCTCGATCAATTCGCCGGAGGCGGGCTATCACCTGGAACTTGTGACTCCGCACATGAAGCTCGCGGAGGATCTGGTGACATTGATCCGGGCTTACTACTTTGAACCGCGCACTCTCATGCGTAAGCAGAACTGTGTGATCTACTTTAAGGACAGCTCGGAGATTGAGGATCTGCTGACCACCCTCGGAGCACAGAAGAGCGTGCTCGAGATTATGAGCGTCAAGGTCTATAAGGACATCCGCAACAACACCAACCGGATTGTCAACTGTGAGACGGCCAATCTCAAAAAGACAGTGGGCGCCGCCGCGCGTCAATGCGAGGCGATTGAGAAGCTTGAGCGGGCGGGTGTGCTCTCCCGGCTGCCGGATGAGCTGCAGGAGACGGCGAGACTCCGCAGGGAGAATCCCGAGTGCTCTCTTTTGGAGCTTGTGGACAAGCTGCAGGGGAAACTCACCCGGTCAGGGCTCAATCACCGGCTGCAGAAGCTGATCGCCGAGGCGGAACGGCTCTAAAAAGTAAAGAGAAGAGGAGGCGAAAGGATGGGATCGGCCATTGAGGATAGGAGGAGCGTCAGGAGATTTTCGGAGAGGGCGCTGTCCCGCGGGGAGATACGGGAGCTGTTGCAGAGCGGAATTCTGGCTCCGTCTTCAAAAAACCGGCAGCCTTGGAAATTTGTCGTGGTGGAGGGCAAAGCCAAGCGGGAGATGCTGGAAGTATTTGCCAGAGGAATCGCGCGGGAGGAGAGCGGAGATGCGCTGCTCCCGGAGAGCGGACGGCATTTGGCCGCGGCGAGAGTGACGCTGCGGGCGTTGGAACAGGCGCCGGTTGTGATATTTGTACTAAATCCACTGGGGAGAGGCCTCTTTGAGGAGCTGACCCGGGAGGAGCGGGTGTACGAGGTGTGTAATCTCCAGTCAGCCAGCGCGGCGATTGAGAATATGCTGATCGCCGCGGCGGAGAGGGGACTCGGAGGGCTCTGGATCTGCGACATCTACTTCGCCTACCGGGAGCTGTGCGAGTGGCTTAATACCGAGGGAGAGCTGCTCGCGGCGGTGGCGTTTGGCCATCCGGAGGAGACGCCCGCGGCGCGGCCGAGACGTCCGCTCGACGAGGTTGTGGAGTGGCGGAGCTGACAGGTTTCAGAAGGGAGAAGAAGAGATGACCGACTTTGTGCATCTGCACCTACATACCGAGTACAGCCTGCTCGACGGGGCCTGCTCCATCCACCGAAAGGCGGGGGAGGAGCACTCGCCGCTCATCGCGCGCGCGCTCGAGCTCGGGCAGAAATCGCTCGCCATCACCGACCACGGAGTGATGTTCGGGGTGATCGACTTCTACCGCGAGTGCAAAGCGGCGGGGATTCATCCGGTGATCGGCTGCGAGGTCTACACCGCGCCGCGGACGATGCGGGACAAGACTCACGAGTATGATTCACGGGCGAACCATCTGGTGCTGCTCGCCAAAAATCAGACGGGTTATAAAAACCTGATGAAGATCGTCTCACTCGCGCACACCGAAGGGTTCTATATCAAGCCGCGGTGCGACACCGAGGTGCTCCGCGCCCATGCGGAGGGGATTATCGCGCTCTCCGCCTGTCTCTCCGGAGCGATCCCGGCGGCGCTGTTGCGGGACGACTACGAGGGCGCCCGGGCAAAGGCAGCGGAGCTCAAAGAGATCTTCGGAGAGAACTTCTATATTGAGATCCAGGACCACGGACTGCCGGAGCAGCGGCGGATTCTGCCGCTGCTTGTGAAGCTCGCGCGCGAGCTCTCGCTGCCGCTTGTCGCCACCAACGACGTCCACTACATTGAGAAAACGGACGCCGAGACCCAGCAGGTGCTCATGTGTATCCAGACGGGTAAGACGGTGGACGACGCGGAGAAGATGAGTCTCGGCACGGAGGAGTTCTATCTCAAGAGCGGCGACGAGATGGCGGAGCTCTTTCCGGAGTATCCGGAGGCGATCACGAACACGGTGAAGATCGCCGAGATGTGCAATGTGGAATTTGAGTTCGGCAAGCTGCATCTGCCCGCCTACGCGACGCCGGAGGGCGAAACGGCGGAGAGCTATCTGCGCCGCCTCACCGAGGAGGGATTTGCCCGCCGGTACGGGGAGCATCCGCCCGAGGGCGCGCGAGAGCGGATGGAGTATGAGTTTTCGACGATCAGACAGATGGGCTATGTCGACTATTTTCTGATCGTCTGGGATTTCATCCACTTTGCCAAGAGCCACGATATCCCGGTCGGCCCTGGACGCGGTTCGGCGGCGGGCAGCATTGTCGCCTACTGTCTCGAGATCACCGACGTCGAGCCGCTGGGGCTTGGTCTGCTGTTCGAGCGCTTTTTGAATCCGGAGCGGGTGACGATGCCGGATATCGACGTCGATTTCTGCGTGGAGGGCCGGGAGCGGGTGATCGACTATGTGGCGGAGAAGTACGGACACGACCACGTGGCGCAGATCGTCACCTTCGGCACAATGCTCGCCAAGGGGGCGGTGCGGGACGTCGGCCGGGCGCTCGGCATGCCCTACGGCGATGTGGATACGGTGGCGAAACTCATTCCAAACGAGCTCAAGATGACGATTGACAAGGCGCTTTCGAGTTCGAAGCAGCTGCGCGACCTCTACGAACAGAATGCCGATGTGCACAAGCTGATCGACATGGCCAGACGGCTGGAGGGGATGCCCCGGCACAGCTCGACCCACGCGGCGGGCATTGTCATCACTGGGGAGGAGGTCTCGGCTCTGGTGCCGCTCATCCGCAGCGACGATTTTGCGGTGACCCAGTTCACGATGGGGACGCTCGAGGAGCTCGGACTTCTGAAGATGGACTTTCTGGGGCTGCGGAACCTCACGGTGATCAACGAGGCGGAGAAGATGATCGGCGGGGGCTTCTCGGTGGCGGAGGCGCCGCTCGACGATCCGGCCGTCTACCGGATGCTCGCGGAGGGGCACACCTCCGGCATCTTCCAGCTCGAGTCGGGCGGAATGAAGAATGTGCTCATGGGGATGCGGCCGCGCTCGATCGAGGACATCATCGCGGTGATCTCGCTCTACCGGCCGGGGCCGATGGACTCGATTCCGCGGTATATCGACTCGATGCACCACCCGGAGCACGTGCGCTACAAGCACCCGATGCTCGAGGAGATTTTGTCGGTCACCTACGGCTGTATCGTCTACCAGGAACAGGTGATGCAGATTGTGCGGAAGATGGCGGGCTACTCCTACGGGAGAGCGGATCTGGTGCGCCGCGCGATGAGCAAGAAGAAGGCCTCGGTGATGGAGAAGGAGCGGGAGTACTTCATCCACGGGCTCACGCGGGAGGACGGGACGGTCGAGTGTGTCGGCGCCGTGGCGAACGGTGTGCCCGAAGCGGTGGCGACCGATATCTTCGACGAGATGACCGCCTTTGCCGAGTACGCCTTCAACAAGTCGCACGCGGCGGCCTATGCGATTGTCTCCTACCGCACCGCCTATTTAAAGGCGCACTACCCCGCCCAGTATATGGCGGCGCTGCTGACCTCAATTCTCGACTCGCCGGGCAAGGTGTCGGAGTATATCGCGGAGTGCCAGCGTATGGGCATCCGGGTGCTCCCGCCGGACATCAACCAGAGCGGCGTCGGCTTTACGGTGACCGGGAAGAACATCCGTTTCGGGCTTGTGGCGATCAAGAATATCGGCTACGGTGTGATCGAGGCGGTGATCCGCGAGCGGGAGCGGGGCGGGGCATTTCGGAATCTGTACGACTTTTTAAACCGGATGTGCGGCGGCGAGATCAACAAAAAGGCGATCGAGGGATTGATCATCTCCGGGGCGTTCGACTCGTTCGGCGTCCGGCGCAGCCAGATGCTCCGCGTCTATGAGGCGGCGCTCGATGAGATCGTCGGGGACCGCAAGCGCAACGTGGAGGGACAGATCGACCTCTTCGGCGGCGCAGAGGAGCAGAGCGGACGGGAGGATCTCAGCTACCCCGATATCCCGGAGCTCCCGGAGAAAGAGAAACTCGCGCTGGAGAAGGCGGCGACCGGTCTCTATCTCTCGGGGCATCCGCTCGAGGCCTACGCGGAGAAAATCGCGGCCTCCGGCGCCCGGCCGATCGGCGAGATCCTGGCGCTTGCAGCCGAGGGGGCGGGCGAGACGCTGGAGGGGGAGTTTGTCACCCTTGCGGGGATCGTCATGACAAAGCGGATCAAGACCACCCGCAGCGGTAGTGTGATGGCGTTTTTGGGGCTTGAGGACATGTCGGGTTCGATCGAGTGTCTGGTGTTTCCGAAGGTGCTCTTAACGTATCAGGCGCTCTGCGAGGAGGGGGCGGAGGTCGTGCTCTACGGCCGGCTCTCAGCGCGAGAGGACGAGGAGCCGAAGTTTATTGTGGAGAAGTTGCGCTCGCTCGACGGTATGGCCGAAAAGAAAAAGCCGAAGCGGCTCTATCTCCGCTTTGAGAGCCGGACGGACGGGCGGATGGAGCTCTGCGAGCGGGTGCTCGGCATCTTCGGCGGCGGGACTCCGCTTGTCTATTACTATGGAGATGAAAAAAAGTACCAGCAGTGGGGGCTGGAGCGCGGAGTGGAGCCCTGCGAACCGGTACTGCGCAGGCTCTCGGAAATTCTGGGAGCGGAGAATGTGGTATACCGCTAAAAAGGGAAAATTCCCATTGTGTTTTAAAAAAGTTTCGTATATAATCTATTCTGAGGAAATTTTTTTGAATTCTGAGGGATAGGATGAGAGAGTAACATGGAAAAGACAATCAAGACGATCGGTGTGCTCACCAGCGGCGGAGATGCGCCGGGGATGAATGCGGCGGTGCGCGCGGTTGTGCGCACGGGCCTTGTGTCGGGGCTGCGCGTGGTGGGAATTAAACAGGGATATCAGGGATTGATCACCAAAAATATCCATGAGATGGACGCCTTCTCTGTGACCGACATCACCCACCGGGGAGGCACTATTCTGCAGAGTGCCCGCTGCCCCGAGTTCCGCGAGGAGGAGGGGATGCAGAAGGCGATTGCGGTCTGCCACGAGATTGGGATCGAGGGTATCGTGGTCATCGGGGGCGACGGTTCCTTCCGCGGAGCGAGCGATCTCTCCAAGCGCGGAATCAACTGTGTCGGCGTGCCGGGCACGATCGACAACGACATCGCCTGCACCGACTACACCATCGGATATGACACCGCGCTCAACACGGCGCGGGACATGGTGGACAGGCTGCTCGACACGACCGCCTCGCACAACCGCTGCACGGTGGTCGAGGTGATGGGACGCGGGTGCGGAGATATCGCGCTCAACGTCGGCATCGCCTGCGGGGCGACATCCATTCTGGTGCCGGAGGTACCGGTGAACTTTGAGACGGACGTGATCGATAAGATCCAGGACGCGAAACGGATGGGCAAGACCCATTTTATCATCATTGTCGCGGAGGGAGTCGGCGGCGCGGAGAAGCTCGCCCGCTCGATCGAGGAGCGGACCGGTATCGCAAGCCGGGCGACCATTCTCGGCCATGTGCAGCGCGGCGGCACCCCGACGGTGCGGGACCGCGTGATGGCGACCCGGATGGGAAATTACGCGGTGGAGCTGCTCGTAAACGGCAAGAGCGACCGCGTCGTGGCGTATAAGAACAGTAAGATTGTCGATTTTGATATTCAGGAGGCGCTTCAGCACCGAAAGGAGTTCGCCATCGACACCTATAAAATGGCTCAGACCATTTCACTCTAAGCACAAAAAGCGGTTTACGCTGGGCGATGCTATGAAAGAAAAGGGCCAGGTCGTCCGACCTGGTCCTTTTTTATGCCTCTGACAGAAGACGGCCCGATTGAGAGTGAAAAAGCATTCTTCTGCTTCCGACAGCTTAACGCGGAAGACCTCATCTAAATGACATTGCCCCGCCGGGAGCCGCTTTTTGTCGGAGTATGGGCCGGCGCTGTAATTTGCGGGCGCGCCGCCGGACGGAAAGCGCTCCGTGAGGGAGAGAATGCCGCCCGAAACTCTTTTTCCCGGCCGTCACATCAGAGAGCGGTACAGGGCGATGATTTCCTCAAGCGTGGGCTCCTTCGGGTTGCCGGGGGTACAGGCGTCCCTGAGCGCGGATTCGGCGAGGAAGGGCAGATCCTCCTCCTTTACAATCGCCTTTAAGTCCGCCGGGATACCGACGTCTCGGGACAGCTGTCTCACGGCGTCCACTGCGGCGTCTCTGTACTCCTGCTGGGCCATGGACTCGGTGCCGGCGACCCCCATCGCCTTTGCGATGGCGCGGTACTTTTCTCCGGTCGCGTCCGCGTTGTAGGCCATAACAGCCGGGAGCAGAATGGCGTTTGCGACGCCGTGCGGGGTGTCATAGACGGCGCCCAGGGCGTGCGCCATCGAGTGGACGATCCCCAGACCGACGTTTGAGAAACCCATACCCGCCACATACTGGGCCAGAGCCATCCCCTCGCGTCCCTCCGCTGTGTTTGCGACGGCGCCGCGCAGATGCCTGGAGATCATCTCGATCGCGGTGAGGTGGAACATATCCGTCATCTCCCAGGCAGCCTTGGTGATATAGCCCTCGATGGCGTGGGTCAGCGCATCCATGCCGGTCGCGGCGGTCAGTCCCTTCGGCATGGATGCCATCATCTCCGGGTCCACCACGGCGATCACCGGGATGTCGTGGGTGTCCACGCAGACAAATTTGCGCCTTTTCTCCACGTCTGTGATGACATAGTTGATTGTGACCTCGGCAGCTGTTCCCGCGGTGGTGGGGACGGCGATGATCGGAACAGAGGGATTCTTGGTGGGCGCGACTCCCTCCAGACTTCTCACGTCGGAGAACTCCGGATTGTTTACGATGATGCCGATCGCTTTCGCTGTATCCATGGAGGAGCCGCCGCCGACCGCGATCAGATAGTCAGCCCCGGAGGCTTGAAATGCGGCGACGCCGGTCTGCACATTCTCGATGGTGGGGTTCGGCTTGATGTTGGAGTACAACTCATAGCGGAGCCCTGCGCCGTCCAACAGCCCGGTCACCTTTCCGGTCACGCCGAATTTGACAAGCTCCGGATCGGAACATACAAACGCCTTCTGGAATCCTCTTCTCTTTGCCTCGTCCACAATTGCCGCGATGGCTCCTGCGCCGTGGTAAGAAGTTTCGTTCAGTACAATTCGGTTTGCCATACTGCTCCTCCTTTATCGTTCGTTTTTCTCTCCGGACATGTGGAATATGCCCAGAAAAGCAAGAACAGTATAACACATTTTTGGGAAAGCTTCAAAATATACGGGTTTACTGTGGCGCCGCGGCGGAACGGCGATAGATCAAAAAGGCAGCGCCCGCGGTGAATAGTTCGGCCACAGGGAAGGCCCACCAGACTCCGCTGGGCCCCATAAACCGGCTCAGCGCGGCGGCGGCAGGGACGATGAGCAGGAGATAGCGAAAGAGGGAGATCACAAGAGAGGGAGCGCCCTTACCGAGTCCCTCCAGCGCTCCGGAGGAGGTCACAGAGACGGCCGAGAAGAGGAAGCCCGCACAGATGATCCGCAGAGCGGTGCCGCCGGCGGCGACCGTCTCCGGATTGGTGGTAAACAGGCCGATGAGCTGATCTGGGACGAGCAGACAGATCACTGTGCCGAGCGCCATAATGGAGGCGTTCATGCAGAGCGCTGCCGAATAGATCTGCCGCACCCGCCGGTGCTCCCCCGCTCCGTAGTTGTAACTGACGAGCGGACGCATCCCCTGAATGATACCGTTGGCCGGCAGATAGAGAAAGGTCTGTAATTTGTAATAGACGCCGAGGACGACGACATAGATTTGAGAATATCCGGCGAGAATGACGTTGAGCGCAGAGATGAGCAGGGAGGGCAGCGCGAGGTTGAGAATCGCCGGAATACCGATCGCGTAGAGCTTGCGGTCCATCCGTCCGCTCCGAACGAGATAGCGCCGTCCGAGCCGCACGCGGACGGGCTGGAGCAGGTAGACCGCAATATAGATAAGAAGAGAGACCGTCTGTCCGATGCCGGTGGCGAGCGCGGCGCCGGTGATCCCCAGTTCGGGGAAGGGGCCGAGACCGAAGATCAGTACGGGGTCCAAAAGGATATTGGTGACGCAGCCGCAGAGCAGACTGACCATCGTGAGCTTCATACGGCCCACAGCCTGAAAGATCTTCTCAAATGCGAGGCCGAGCGCGATGACAAGCGAGAAGGAGAACGCGACGGTCGAATAGCGGGTTCCGAGTGCGATCACCTGCTCAGAGGAGGTAAACATCCGAAGAAAGGCAGGCGTGCCCACAATGCAGACGGCAGTCAAAAGGAGGCCGTGCGCCGCGGAGAGGAGCAGGCCGTGCGTCGCGGCGATGTTCGCCTTCTGATCCTCTTTGGCGCCCAGATGATAGGCGATCACGGCATTCATACCGACGCCGAATCCGATGGCGACCGCGCCGATCAGATTCTGAATCGGGTATACGAGCGACAGAGCGGTCATCGCGTCCTCGCTGATCTTCGCGACAAAAAAACTGTCGACGATGTTGTAGAGCGAGTTTACGAGCATCGAGATCACCATCGGGAGAGCCATGCTCGTCAGCAGCGGGAGCACCGGGCGCTCTCGCATAAATCTTTCATCCATAAAAATCCTCCTAACGCCGTCTGGCCGCACAAAAAAAGCCACACAATTACAGCGTAATTGTGTGGCGAAAATGGCAGAGCCCGAAAAATCCACAGCGAAGTTTGCTCAATTATAGCACGGGCGCCGGAACCTGTCAAGAACGGCGCCGTATTCTGACTCTACGCTCCGTAGAGCGGGCGGAGTCTATGGCCCGTGTGTATGAAAAGACGCGCCGATGCGGTATACTGAAGCGGAAGGAGGGAGAGAGATGGATCAGAGAAAGACCGGCAGATTGATCGCTGAGAGGAGAAAGGCGCAGAACATTACGCAGAGACAGCTCGCCGATCTATTGTCCGTCAGCGATAAGACGATTTCGAAGTGGGAGTGTGGAAAGGGGCTGCCGGAGGTTTCGCTCATGCTGCCGCTCTGTGCCGCGCTGCACATAACGGTCAACGACCTGCTCACGGGAGAAGAGGTCTCAGAGGTGGATTATCAGAGATATGCGGAGGAGAATCTGATGAATCTGGTGAGGGAGAACAGGGAGAATAAAAAACGGATGGCGCTGTCTATTATCTGCGGTGTGATTACGCTGATCGCGGTTGGCGCGCTCATCGTAATCGCGGCCTACCTTGCGCTGCCTGTGGGAGTGCGGATCGCGCTGGTAGTGTTTGCCGCCGGCACGGCGGCGGTGGGAATCGGTGCGGCCGCGGTGCTGGACGCCGGTGCGGGGTACTATATGTGTCCGCACTGCGGGGCGCATTTTGTGCCGGATATGGGGGAGTATGTAAAGGGATATCACACCTTTACAAAGCGAAGCCTTACCTGTCCCGAGTGCAAAAGAAAAGGAATGTGCCGACGCCGGCTGATCCGGTAGCGAAAACGGGGCAGTCACCGAAGAGCGGTGACTGCCCCGTTTTTTCAATGGGACCTGCGCGGGATTACTGTCCCCCGGGATGCGCCCGCCGGTAGAGCAGATAGGAGTAGACGGCGGGGACAATCACGGCGAGCAGGAGCGCGACGAGCGCCGGCCAGAAGAGCTGCAGGCAGCCGCAGAGGAAGATGAGCGCCCCGGCGAAGATGAAGAGATAGCCTGAGAGACGAGCCGTCTTGCGCCAGTTGTCGGGGTCGTCGAGCGTCCACGGGAGCCGGACCCCCATCGTGTAGGACTGGCCGCTCTTTGGAAGATAATTGCCGATGAGTATAAAGAGCACCCCCACAACTGCGGAAACAATTACCGGAATGGAGAGCGGCACGCCGAGCGCGGAGAACAGGGTGACCGGCATCAGAATGACGCAGAGTACCGGGCAGCACCAGAGACCGAGCAGCCGCAGCATATGGCCCATGTTGGCCCGTTTCGGATCCGCTTGGAACAGCAGATGGACGAGCAGGTTGAACACCGCCATCAGTGCGGGGAGGCCAAACGCGGCAAACAGCTTTGGGGCGTAATTGTCCGGCTGACCGGCGGCGTTCCAATGGATTGGAATCTGGTCCGGAAGCTGAGAATAGAGCGCTGCGGAGAGCAGCATCGGCAACAGACAGACGGCGGTGGTAAGAAGCAGGGTGCGGCGGAATTTATTTTGTTTCATCGTGTACTCCTTTCCCAAACTGAGAAAACCAGAAGGCGAGCTCCTCAAAAACCGAGAGATTGAGCTCGTAGTAGACAAAATTTTTATATTTGGACTCGCTGACCAGGTCCGCTTTTTTGAGTTGGGACAGATGGTAGGAGATGGAGGCGCCGGTCAGGTCGAACTGCTGCGCGATCTCTCCCGCCGACATCCTCCCGCCGCGCAGCATCAGCAGAATCTGCCGCCGCACCGGATCGGACAGCGCCTTGAATGTGTCGGGGAAGGCCATGAGACTCACTCCAATCTATTTTATAATCGATCTAAATAGATTGTAGCTCCGGGGTGGTGCGCTGTCAAGAGGCATTTCGAATAATTTTAAAATAGAAAGAGCGGCGCATGCGGCGCCGCTCGAAGGAGTTATCTCAGATGGGAGTCGCGGAAGAGCTCCTGTTCATCTGCGAGATTTTCGCGCAGGAGGATGTCGGTACGGGAGTAGATCCGGTCGGCAGGGGGCGGTGTGCCGTCCCGCAGATATTCCGCGAGAATGCGCACGGCGGCATACCCCTGGGAAAAGGGGTCCTGACTGAGCGTAGCGGTGACCAGTCCTTCAAGCAGATAGCGGCGGGTTTCTTCGCTCAGTTCGTGGCCGATGAGAACGGTGCGGGAGAGGGAGGACTCTCGCTGCTTGAGCTTGCCGAGCGCGGGGAGAAAGCGGGCGGAGGCATCATAAATTCCATCGATCGCTCCCAGATGGAGCAGCTCTTCGCAGAGGCGCTCGGTATCGTTCCGCTCAGCCCGCTCGTCCTCCGAGCCTGCGACGGTGATGGTGAGCAGCAGTGAGAGTGAGGGAAAATCCCCGTGAAGCTTCTCCTGAAACCCGGCGCTCCGGTTTTCAAAGTCGAGCGATTTTACGCCGTTTTGAATCAGTACGACCCGCCCGCCCGAGGGGAGAAAGCGGCCCATCAGCTCCCCTGCGACCCGTCCGCTCCGGCGGGAGTGCGGACCGACATAGCAGAGCCTGGCGCTCTTTTCGAGGTCGTCGTTGAGGGTGAGAAAGGGAATCTGCGCCTCGGCGAGCTGCTCCGCTGCCCGGCGGGCCGGCGCGTTATTGCGGGGGACGAAGATCACGGCGTCCACCTGTTCGGCGATCAGCGTGTCCACTGCGGCCGCCGTTTCAAGACTCTCGTTTTTGACCCGGCGAACGAGCACCTTGACGCCGGAATCCTTGAGCTGGGAGGCTGCGGTCTCCACTCCGGCTGAGACCTGGTCCCAGAAGAAGTTATAGGCGGGATTGTCGATGAGGACAACGCCGATCCGCCGCGGATTGGCACGCAGGGAGAGCGCGCGTGCAGTGCTGTCCGGCCGGTAGTGATATTTTTCAATCAGATCAAGTACTCGTTTCCGGGTGGCTGGACTGACGTCCGGCCGATTGTGGATCGCGCGGTCCACCGTGCCGATGGAGATTCCGAGCATCTCCGCGATGTCCCGTAGGGTGATCGGTTTCACGGGAAATCCTCCCTTCTATTCTGTCGTGGAGAACGCCTCCGCTTTCTGCGCGGAGTGCACGCCTCGCTCTCGGAGAACAGGTCTCACAGAGAACGAGAATAACAGCAGGGCCCTCCGCTTTGCGGCGGACAGAACCGGAGAGCGTGTGCTCCCAGCGCTGCCGGCTGTTTGGCTCCAAGGGATTCCGCCGCAAGAGTAAGCATGCAGGCCCCCCGGCTTTTGCGGCGGGCATTCTTCCGGATATCCGAAATTTTGAATTCTATTTTGCCACAAAAACAGAAGTCGGGCGGCGTGGGCGGGAAGGCTGCCGGAAGGGGCGCCGGTTTCGGCTTTTGCGGCGGATATTTTCCAAAATGCTTAAAGCATCTGAATTGATCCGTACATTTATAAAATAATTATACCATAAAATTGGAGCGGACCAAAGGAAGACTTTGTAAGTTTTATTGGAGGAAGCGAAGCGCCGACTTGATTTTTTTGTCAAAAAATGATACCTTAGGATAGCGAATGTGAAAAAAGAGCGGTAAAGGTTTTGGGATAGATGAGAAAAAAAATAAAAGAGATGCTGTCGGCCTCCGGGCGGGGGCGGAGAAGACGTAGTGTATTTGTGCTGCTGTTTGTCTCCTACCTTGTGATTCTGATCGTTTCGATGATCTGGAGCTACGCCTATTTTTTGCAGTCGGACGCGGAGATCCGGGAGCAGTCGCGGCTCACAAGGGAGCTTCTGATCAAACAGCAGACGAGCAAGCTTGACAGCTCGCTTGCCGGGGTCTCCCGGATCAGTGACAAGCTGGTGTTCAATGAGAAGATCGGACTGGCCGCCGGACAGGGAGAGGAATTTTACAGCCTTGAAGAGCTGCAGAAGATTCTGATCGATATTGGCCCGGCGGACGGTGTGATTCTAGACTACTATCTCTATCTGCGCAACAACGATATGGTTGTGACCCCCACTTTGCAGATCAGTGCGAACAAGCTCTATCAGATGATTTACAGCTACACCGGCCAGAGCTTTGCGCAGTGGCGCGACTCGGTCTGGGCGGAGTACCGGTTTGCGGAGTTTTTGCCCGAGCAGGAGATGACAGTGCTCGGACAGAAAAAGCAGGTGATCACCTACATTCAAAGCATCCCGGTCAACCGCTATCGCGCGCCGCAGGCGCAGATTGTCATTCTGCTCGATGCGGACGAGCTGCGCGCCCAGCTGGATGAGATGCGCAGTGTGACCGCCTCCCATATCTATGTATTGGATGAAGGGGGAGATGTGCTGCTCACGTCGGAAGGCGCGCCCGATCTCGGGGTGATGCAAGGGAGAGACGAGCTGGAGTTTGAGGGGGAGACCTTTTTTCTCTCGAGTGGGCGGGGGGACAACTCCCGCTGGCAGATTGTGCTCGCGACGCCGGAGAGCGAGTATTTTAGAACCCAGAACGAGCTGCGCGGGCGGTTTGTACTTGAGCTTGTGCTGATGATCCTTATCGGCCTTGTTGTGGCCTATCTCTTTACCAGACGGGGGTACCGGCCGATCCGGGAGATTTTGGAGATGGTGGGAAGCGAGCAGGGGACGCCGGAAAGCAATGAGCTCGAGGACATCAAGCGCTCCATTCTGGAGTCCCACCAGCTACAGCTGGAGATGAGCGACACCATCGAGACCCATAAACCCTATATGCGCAACGACTATCTGATGAAACTGCTGCGCGGCATCGACACGCTGGGCAGCTTGGTCGGTACGGAGAAGAACGACTCGCTCGAAGAGGTGAACAGGCAGCTGGCGGAATTCGGTGTCGCATTCCGTTCGCCCTACTTTATGACGGTGTCGGTGCTGCTCGATCTGGAGAGCGCATTTTTCAAAGAGGACGCCCAGTATCCGGAGGTCAATCTTGCGATGGGCTCGCTCGTTGTGGAAAATGTGGGATGTGAGCTGCTCCAAAATCGGGGGATTACCCACTACTTTGTACGCATCGACCGCAATCAGAGTGTGTTTCTGATCAATCTCGCGGAGCGGGATGAGACGGCCCTTGTGGAGTCGGCCTTCCGGGAGCTGAGTCAGATGATGCTTGAAAACTTTCAGCTGCGCTACTTTGCGGGACAGAGTGAGATTGTGACCGACATCCGGCAGGTGCGGGTCTGCTTTGATCAGTCCCAGAAGGCGCAGGACTACGGCGCGATGAACGGGAAGAGCGGCATCACCCACTATCACAATGTGGCGGACCTCGAATATGACTATTACTACCCGATCGAGCAGGAGTTGCAGCTTGTAAACCTGTTGAAGGCGGGCGACGAGCGCGGGGCGCGTGAGCTTTTGAGCTCGGTGCTCGAGATCAATTTTGTCTCGCGCCGGATCGGGGCGCTCGCGGGACGCTGTCTCTTTGTGGAGCTCGCCGGCACGATTGTCAAAGTGTCGAACAATTTGACCGCAAAAGAGGGGGAGAAACTCGAGTCGGTCGATCTGCTCTATGAGAGCCTCCAGACGACCGAGTCGTTTGAAAACAGAAGGGAACGTCTCTTTGAGATGATCGGCTCGGTCTGCCGCCGCGCCGGACGGAAACAGAACAATCAGACCGAGCGGCTGGTAGAAAAGATTGCAGATTATATCACCATGAGTGAGGAGTGGCTGGATCTCGCCTCAATTGCGGAGAAGTTTGACATCACGCCGCAGTATCTCTCGACGGTGTTTAAAAAATACCGGGAGATCAATGTGAAGGAATTTATTTCCAAAAAACGGCTTGACAAGGCGAAGGAGCTGCTCGGAGGGACTGAGCTGACGGTGGATGAGATTGCGCGCAAGCTTGGATATGCAAACGAGACCGGACTCAACAGATTGTTCAAAAAATATGAAGGAATTACCCCGGGAACTTACAGAAACAGCGTAAAACATTAACAAATTGTGTCTATTTTTAAGTTATGATAGTGTTTTCTTAAAATTTGACAGTGCATAATTTGTGCATATATGATATATTAGATTGAGGTAACACCTGACGCATTTGTAAAAGGAGGATATGACGATGGGTGCAAGTGGATGGGGACCGATCGGTATTATACTGTTTGCCGTGGTCCTGCTTTTGATCTTTGGGCCGAAAAAACTGCCTGAACTTGCCAGAAGTTTTGGCAAATCGATCAAGGAGTTCAAGAAGGCCACCAAGGAGGCACAGGAGGATTTTGACGACGTAAAGAAAGATGTGGAGGAGATCAAAAAAGACATCACCTCGACCGAGCCCACCAAGGAGGACAAGCCCTCCTAAATAGGGCGCCGGATGGCGGGGAAGGACGGTGAGCTTTTGCCATCTTCAGAAAAAAAAGAATTAGAGAAAGAGATGGAGCGGGACGAGAGCGAGGAGCAGCCGACTGGACTTGCCAAGTATGCGGATGATCTGACGGAGCTTCGGCACAGACTGTTTATTGTCGCTGCGGTATTCTTAGTTTCACTGGTCGTCGGTCTCTTTCTGACGACGAAATTGATGCCGCTCATCATCGCATACAGCCCGGCGAAGAATATCTCTCTGAATTCTTTCTCGCCGTGGGATGCGGTCTCAGTTTTTATGAAGTTCGGCACGGTGTTTGCGACGGTGATCGGACTGCCGGTGATTCTCTTTCAGATCTGGCGGTTTGTCTCCCCGGCGCTCACGCCCAAGGAGCGCAGAGTGTCGCTGCGGTATATCCCGTTTGCGGTGGTCTGTTTTGCGGTAGGTTTCTGCTTTGCCTATTTTGTAGTTTTTCCGATGGCGTTTGCTTTTACCTCCGGCTTGACTGCGGCGATGGGCATCGAGCAGACTTACGGCGTTGCGGAGTTTTTCTCCTATATGGGAGATATCATTTTGGCGGTTTCGCTGATGTTTGAACTTCCGGTACTGGTTATGTTTTTGACGGGTGTCAGAATTTTAAAGCCCGCCTTTTTGCAGAAGTGCAGAAAGGTGGCCTATGTGATTTTGACGGCGGTGGCGATTACCATCACCCCCGCGGACCTGTTCTCGGATCTTTTGGTTCTTTTTCCCCTGATTGGGCTGTTTGAATTTAGCATCCTTCTCTCAAAGGTGGTGTATCGTAAGCTGCACACCGGCGAGGAGGAGTAGATTCGGCCCAGGGGATGAGATACATTCACCGCTGTGGCCGAGCGGCCACATAACATACGACAATAGGAGTGATCGCATGGAAAAAAAGTTGAGTAAAAACAGCAACTCCGCAGAGCAGAAGGGCAACAACAGACGTGACCTGCTCAAGATGCTCGGTGTCGGGGGACTCACGCTCGCACTGGGCGGCATGATGCCGCTCTCGGCGTTTGCGATTGAGGGGACTGTGGAGGCGAGCAGCAATGTAAGACAGGTGCCGAATGTGGCGTCGCTGCTCTCTGTAAAGACCTCGGAGCTGAAAAATGGCGACAAATTTATCGTAGGCGGTTACTATGCGGACGGCGACGGCGGCGCGAAGATTGTGCGCTGGGTGGCCGATTCCGATAAAGCGGACAACGGCGGTACCGTGCACAATCCGTTCGGTACCAATATGCAGAACGGCCGGTTCGAGGTCGTGCACAACGGTGTCGGCGACTACCGCTGGTTCGGTATTTTTGACGAGACCAAGGCGGCTGACGAGGCGATGAAGGCAATGGTGAACGACCCGTCGATTTTAAAGATCGACGCGCACAGCAACCTGCTCTTCACGAAGAGAAACCGTCTCACCAGAAGCAATATCACTTTGAATTTTAATGGATTTACCATCTATACCTACGGTATGGAGTCCGGTGCGAAGGACGATCCGTTCGGCGCGGTGTTCTTCTTCACCGGAGAGACCTATGGCAAGAATACGGTATACACCCTGAAGAACGACATGCCGGAGTACTGGGACACCTTTGAGGTTGCGGACTCCTCCAAGTTCACCATCGGCGACTGGTATGTGGCGATTGTGGACAACCTGCCGGAGGGACGTGAGCAGAAGGAGCTCCAGAAGATGATGCAGGTCATCGAAGTCGTAGATCCGACCCATGTCCGCTTCGACTATAAGCTCGGCTGGCCGCTGAAGGCGGGCCGCATTATCACCTACACTCCGGTTAAGCCGGTCACCGACGTCCGCATCGAGAACATGAAGTTCGAGGGCAACGGCCGTCCGACCACCACCGACGGCGGTTCGGGCTCCAACCCGATCGCATTTGAGTACGCGGTGCGCTGCGACGTGTTCAATGTCCACGCAGTCCAGGTGTTCTGGCCGATGATCATGCGCCGGTACAACTCCTACTATCAGACCAACAAGTGCTCGCTCTACAACCCGGTTGAGGTTCAGGTCGGCGGCACCGGTTACATGACCCAGCAGATCCACTGCACCTATGGCTCGGTGAGAGACTGTCTGGCGAATAAGACCCGTCACCTCAACGACTTTACGAACTCCGCCTACTGCGAGGTAGAGAACTGCCACGCGATCGGCGACAACATGGGTCCGTATGTCACCCACGGCCAGTTTGAGCACGACCTGACCTATATCGGCAACTCGGGTCTGCTCTCGTTTGCAAACTCCGGTATCACCTGGGGCAGCGCGGCGAAGAACATCACCGTGAAGAAGCACATCGGTACCCGTGTCATCGCGGAGAACCGGATCACCAACCTCACCCTTGAGGATATCCACACCTTCTATCAGGACGGTATCAGCAACGCCGGTTCGATCTGGGCCAATGTGGACGGCCTTGTGATGAGAAACTGCCATGCGGAGAAGCATCTCTCCATGTCGCAGAAGAGCAACTGGACCACCCGCCCGAATATCATCGACGGATGTTCCTTCTTCGCGGTGAAAGGCTACTTCTTCGGCAGAGGTGAGAGCAACATCATCACTCAGCAGGTAACATTCCGCAACTGCGAGTTTAAGAATCTGGATAACAACTACTACGCGGGCACCGGCCCTGTCGACTTCGAGAACTGTCTGTTTGAGGGCGCGGCAGAGGGCGCAATCCCCCTGGTCATCAGCTCTGACCGGGTGCGTATGACCAACTGCCGGTTCCACAACATGGGTATCGGGCTCAACGGCGCGAATCCCCAGGAGCTCAAGATCGACGGCGGCACTGTATTTGAGGGCAAGACAAACGCCGAGTGGACCTTTGTCGATATCGGCAACATCGGCGACTATGTGGACCTTGACATCGGTAATATGACCTTCCAGCCGGCGGACGCGAGCAGCACCTTTATCCGCTTCCGTGAGGGCTCGAAGCTGCGCCGGATGAAGATGATCGGCGCGACGCTGATCGGCGGAAAGAGCGAGATCGGCTCCGATGTACTCACGAGCGACGGCTTTATCTATGTGACCAACTGCATCGAGCAGGGCTACAGCAGAGGTAGCATGCCGTCGGAGGGCAACAGAGTCAAGTACAGCTCCGGCAATCTGACAATATAAGGTGGAGGTAGTAAGATGAAAAGAAACATGAAACGCGCGCTCTCTCTGCTGCTCGCATGCGTGATGGTGTTTGCGCTGTCGGCGGGGATCTTCCAGGCGTCGGCCGCTTCAGGTTCTGCACTGAAGGTGGGCGACTATGTCCAGTTTGGCTCTTACAACGGCAGCCCGATTCTCTGGCGCGTCATCGACGTAGACAGCAAGAACGGACCGCTGCTCTTCTCCGAGAAAATTCTGACTCTCAAATGCTTTGACGCCGGCGAGCCGGTGGAGTCGCTGCCGCAGGACTATCCGAACTACGGCAACAACTACTGGGCCTCCTCCAACATCAGAGACTGGCTCAACTCGAGCGCTGAGAAGGTCGAGTGGACGATGAATGAGCCGGGCTATGCGTTTGTCGAGGGCGGTAAAAATGCCTATGACGACGAGGCGGGCTTCCTTTACAACTTCACTGAAGCGGAGCGCAACAGCATCAACGAGGTTTCTCAGAAGCACGCGCTCGACATGATCTCGAAGTCGGTTGCCGAGGGCGGCAGTGAGCTGCTGGTTTACAATCCGAATCTTGCGGATTGCCTGCAGAACTATGATAAGGTTTTCTATAAGTCTGAGAAGGACAAGGTCTTCCTGCTGAATCTCCAGCAGTTCCACGACTATGTCTATGCGCGCGGCTTCGAGGTCGGCAAGTATCCGACTGAGGCGGCTGTCGTTCAGTCCGATTACAAGAGCGATCTGCTGAGCCCGAGCAAGTACTGGAAGTACTGGCTCTCCACCTCCCGTGCGGAGGACAACACCTCCGCGCGTACGGTCTACTTCGGCAACTATGTGCTGGACGATCAGGCTTACAGCGGCATGAACGGCGTCGCTCCGGCGCTCTATCTCAAGAAGACGGCGAACCTCGCTTCCGGCAGCGGCACTGCGGCGGACCCGTATGTCGTCGCGGGCGGCAAGACCACCTTTAACGATCTCGCGGGTGTTGAGTGGGCTGCGGAGGCCATCAATATGCTCGCCGACAAGGGCATTGTCAACGGAACTGGAGACGGCAACTTCTCCCCGCTCGCCTCTGTATCGAGAGCGGACTTCGTTCTGATGATGATGAGATCGCTCGGTATCACCGGTGAGGCGACGAAGAACTTTACCGATGTCCCCGAGGATGCGTACTACTATGATGCGGTAGGCCAGGCAAAGCTGCGTCAATATGTCACCGGCTATGAGGACGGTTCGTTCCATCCGACGGCTGAGATCACCATGGAGGATATGTATGTGATCGCAGCGCGCGCGCTTGCCGCGAACAACGGCGTGAGCGTGAAAGAGGTCGAGGGCAATCTTGACTATCTGAAGGATGGGGATCAGATCTCCGATTACGCGAGAGCGTCTATCTCCTTCCTGCTGGATCGCGGCGTGATCACCGACTGGAACGGCTATATCAGCCCGAAGGCTGTTGCCGCCAGAGCGGACTGCGCCTACTTTATCTTCCAGATGAGCGGCCAGCTCCTCTAATTTTCCACGGCAGTAAAGCCGGGCGAACAGATTCTGTTCGCCCGGCTTTTGTTTTTTGGTGTTGTTGCAAAAGAGTATGGATTTGATTAAAATAGAGATAAATAGGAAGTGATTGGACGGAAGTAGGGGGACAAAAAGATGGCGACTTTCAGGTGCAAGATGTGCGGAGGGGCCCTCTCGGTCGAGGAGGGAGCCAGCGTCGCGGAGTGCCCATACTGTGGGACGCAGCAGACGCTGCCAAGACTGTCGGACGAGAGGCGAAAGAATCTCTACGAGCGGGCAAATCATCTGCGGAGGAACAATGAATTTGACCGTGCAAGGGAGCTCTATGAGGAAATTCTGAATGAGGATAGAACAGACGCGGAGGCCTACTGGTCGATTATTCTCTGTAAATATGGGGTGGAATATGTGGAGGACCCGGGTTCTGGCGGCAGAGTCCCCACGGTAAACCGGATGCAGTTTCTCTCCATCTTTTCGGACAGAGATTACCGCGCGGCGCTGGAATATGCGGATGCGGCGCAGCGGGCGGTCTATGAGCGGGAGGCGGAGCGGATTGATGAGATTCAGCGGGGCTATTTGGCTGTTGCACAGAACGAGAGCCCTTTTGACGTTTTTCTCTGCTACAAAGAGAGAGATGAGAAGGGGGAGCGGACGCCCGACTCGGTGCTTGCAACGGAGCTCTACTATGAACTGACGGAGGCGGGATTTCGCGTCTTTTTTGCGCGGATTACCCTGGAGGGAAAGCTGGGAACAGCCTATGAACCGTATATCTTTGCGGCGCTGCACAGCGCGAAGGTGATGGTGGTTCTGGGAACGCGGGCGGAGTATTTCCAGGCGCCGTGGGTGAGAAATGAGTGGAGCAGATTTTTGGGACTCATCCAAAATGGGGAGAAAAAGGTACTGATTCCGGCCTACCGGGATATGGACCCCTACCATCTGCCGGAGGAGTTTTCGCATCTGCAGGCGCAGGACATGTCGAAGCTGGGATTTATGCAGGATCTGGTACACGGAATCCGCAAGATTTTGGGCGGACGGGAGGAGGTTGCCCAGGGACAAGACGAGGACAACCTGAGTCTTGCCGAGCGAATTCCGCCGCTTCTTCGCAGAGCGGAGATCTTTCTGGAGGAAGGAGATTTTGCGCAGGCGGAGGAGTTCTGCGAGCGGGTGCTCAATCTTGATCCCGAGAATGCGCGGGCCTATCTTGGAAAGCTGATGGCGAAGCTGCGGGTGCGCCGACAGGAGGGACTGAAAGAGCTCGCGGAGCCGTTTGACGGGGAACCGGATTATAGGAGGGCGCTGCGCTTCGGAGATGAGGAGCTGACCGAGCAGCTGCGGGATGCCAACCGCTCAATTGTGGAGCGCAATGAGACGAGGCGTAAAGAGGAGATCTACCGCAGAGCGTGTAAACTGGAGAACGGCACCACCAGCCGTGACTGCCGAAACGCGGCGCAGCTCTTTGAGGGAATTGCTCCATATCAGGATTCGCAGAAGCGGGCGGAGCGGAATCGGGAGCGGGAGCAGAAGCTGCTGCTGGAGGAAAATTACCAGAATGCCGTACTCTGGAGCAGGGGAGAGGCGGTGAGCAGTCTGGAGCGGGCGATAAGCCAGCTGCGCGAGCTCGGGGACTACCGGGATAGCGCAGAGCTGCTCTCGGCCTGTGAGCGGAAGCTGGAGGAGCAGCGGAGTCTGCAGGAGATCCGACAGGCCGCAAAGCGGCGAAACGACGAGCGATGCAGAAGACAGGAGATGGTGTTGTGCCATCTCAAGTGGGCTGTTCCGGCTCTCATTCTGATTCTGATCGGAGTGTTCTGGGGCGTCTCCATCTCCAACCAGAAGGCGCAGGAGAAAAGCGCGCTCTATTCGGAGGCAGTGGCCTGCTACGAACAGGGAAACTACTACATAGCGATGCGAAATTTTGAGCAGCTGGGGGATTATCTGGACAGTGCGAGTTATCTCGCACAGATTCCGCTGCGCGAGTGCTGGACAGGGGGTGCCTGGCTGGAGTTTGGCCGCTATCCTCAGGGAAAGAATGGCGCCGTCAAGCCGATCGAGTGGAAGGTGCTGAGTGTGGAGCCGGAGGAGAAGCGGATGCTGCTGGTTTCAGACGACAGCCTGGAGGCACTGCCCTACTACGAGATGGAGACGGATGCCGGCTGGGCGGACAGTATCCCGCGCACCTTTTTAAACGGCAGCTTTGTGGAGACCGCTTTCTCCGAGGAGGAGCGGCTCTATCTCACCGAGACGGAGATCAAGAGTGAAAACAGGGGAGAGACGGTGCTCACAAACGACCGGGTATTTCTCCTCTCGGAGGAGGAAATCCAGAAATTTGACGAACAGCTCGGATATATGCGCACCGAGCCGAGCCCGTATATCGAGGACAGGCTGGAAGCCGGCTATCACTACTGGTGGTGGCTCCGCAGCGACGGGATGGCGAAAAACTATGCCAAGTGTATCAATGATGCGAACGGTGTAGAAGAAGAGCTCGTTATTCAGACGATGGGGGGTCGGCCCGCTATCTGGCTCTGTTGGGGATAGAGAACGGCCTCTCCGGAAGTTTCGGAGAGGCTGTTCTTGTGTATATAGATTTTGTGCAAAAAGCCCGAGAGAATCCGGCTTTTTGCTTGAAAGAGAAGAGTTTGAGATGTAATTATATGGAAATTTTGCAGTACTTTATCATGATTTTCGGAAAAATAACTGTTTTCTTCATAAAAAGAGTTGACTTATTTGTGCAAAAGTGCCATAATGAACTCGTAATAAAAGATTCACAATTTTGTAATCTTTTATAGCAGAGACATACTTTAAGGAGGTATGGCAAGATGAGGAAAACTTGGAAGAGACTGATCGCAGTGGGTTTGGTAGGACTTATGGCAGTGGGTCTTACCGCTTGTGACAACGCGCCGGCCCCCTCGGGCGACGGCGACGGCGGCATCAGCGGAAACGTAGATGCGTTGCTCTGGCTCTCATCCTATCCGCAGTATGCGGATGAGATGATGGCGGAATTCGAGAAGAAGTACCCCGATATCTCAGTTGACCTGAATATGTGCGCGGGCGATACGCTGGCGCAGAATTATGAGCCGAGAATTGCCTCCGGGCAGATGCCTGAAGTGATCAGTGTTAACTACGACGAGTGGAGCATGACAAATGCTGACAAGGGCTATCTTGCCGATATTGGAAGTACCCAGGCGTTCCAAAAGCAACGGAAAGAGCTGCAGGAGCAGCTGACCTCTCCTGGCGGCGTGAAGTATGGTGTCGCGTACGGTGTCGCTTCGATGGTGATCTACTATAATAAAGATCTCTTTGAGAAAGCCGGCATCACAGAGACCCCGAAGAATTATACCGAATTTATCGCAGTTTGCCAGAAGCTCAAGGATGCAGGCATTACGCCGATTGCTTGGACCGGTGGTTTCCCGAATCTGATTCAGCACGGAATCGTCTCCTCCGGCATCGCGAACAACCTGTATCGGGTGGACAAGGGAATTTCGACTGAGATGCTCACAACCAACTACGACTACAATGTAGAGGGCTGGATTGACATCTTTGAGAAGATGGTCGAGATGAGAGACAAGGGCTTCTTCAACGAGGGCTATATGTCTACCGACAACGCCGAGTCAATTCGTCTCTTCAGTGAGGGCGAGGTTGCGATGACATGGAACGGTACCTGGTCTGCGGGAGACTTCCTGACGCTGGGCGACCATGTGGATTGCTTTATCCCGCCGATGAACGATGAGGGGAATCCGCTCTACGGGATCTTCAGCTCGGAGACCGGCTTTGGTATGGGCAAGGGCTCTGAGGACAACGAAGCGGCTAAAGCGTTCTTTGAGTTCCTCGCATACGATAACTATGTGAACTTCCAGAACACCACAGGAACCATCCCGACCTTTGAGAATATGGAAGGGTGCAAGGTGGATGAGAGACTGCAGAAGACAGTCGACGAGATCGTAGCTCTGGAGGGCAATGCGCCTCTGGCATTCCAGGTGCTTCCGACCGCGGTCAGCACCGCGTCGATGACCTTTATCCAGGATGTTTTGACCGGTACAAAGCAGCCGAGCGATATCGGAAGTGTCTTTAATCCCATTCAGCAGGAATACATGAGCTCGAAGGGTTAATGAAGCGTATCTAGGGGCGGGTGGGCAACCCACCTGCCCCTTCTTTTTTTAAAAGACAGAACCTATCCTGACAACGAAGGGGGAGGAACCTTTGAAAGAATCTCGTCTGATGCGGGGGACTGTGTACCAGCGAAAATGGCGTAAGCTGGGTATTCTCATGGCTCTTCCTGCGATGCTATTGGTAATTCTGCTGGTCTTTATTCCGCTGATTATGAATATCGGCTACTCGCTGACCGACTATACAGTCAACAGCGATGTGCCGAAATTCATCGGATTTGCAAACTTTGTCTCGATCTTCCAGGACCCGGACTTCGGCCTAATTTGCAGCAATACGATCAAACTCGCGCTGCTGTATGTCGTGGGATTGAACACACTCGCAATCGCCCTTGCGATTCTGATTGCAAACGTCGGAAAAGTATTGGGCAATACGATTAAATCCATCCTGTACTTCCCCTGCCTGCTGGCGATGGCGGTTGTGGGCTTTGTCTGGAGGATCATCTTCAACTATAACAACGGTATCATCAACCGGCTGCTTATAATGCTCGGTATGTCGAAAGACGCGGTGCCGGAGTGGCTGGGCGATCCGAATCTCATCATGGTCTCGACGAGCATTGCGATCATCTGGTATGCGCTCGGCTACTATATCGTGATCTACTATGCGGGACTGATGTCGATCTCGCCGGATCTCTATGAGGTGTCCAGTATTGAGGGCGCGACCAAGTGGCAGGAGTTCCGCAAGGTGACGCTGCCGATGCTTGCGCCGTCCATCACCATCAACGTGGTGCTGACGACGATGGCGATTATCGGCTCGTTCGATCTGCCGTACACCCTGACAAACGGCGGCGGCCCGGGCCAATATGGCACAGTGATACCGATCTGGATCTACCGGCTGTACTTCAATAATATGCAGTACGGCAAGGCGCTTGCACTCGCGGTCATTCTGGCGGTGATTGCGATGATTGTCGCGGTGATCGAGTTGAAGATCCTTCTGAAGAGGGAGGCGAAGACAAATGGCTAAAACGCTGAGTAGACAGAACAAACACTGGCCCAGCCGAATCATCCTGATCTTTGCTGCGGTGATTGCGGCAATTCCGCTGGTGCTCTCATTCTTCAACGCATTTCGGACGAGAGAGGCCATTGTCCGCGAGCCGTTAAATCTGCTCTCCGGACTTACGACCGAGGGAATTACGAGCGCGTTTAAGATGATGAAATATCCCCAGGCGCTGATGAACAATATTATTATTCTGGTCATCAGCCTGGTGATTATGATTGTGCTCGGTTCGCTGATGGGGTTCGCGGTCTCGGCGGTGAACTCAAGGTTTTTGAATTTCGCCTATATTGCAGTGGTACTGATTATTACCATTCCTTTCCAGGCGATTATGATTCCGATCGTCATGGTTTTGACCAAGATTGGGTTGCTCAGCACATATCTCGGCGCCTCACTTGTCTTTGCGGCGACATCAATGTCAATTGTGGTATTTTTATATACGGGGTTTATGCGATCGCTGCCAAAGGAACTCTGCGAGGCGGCGGTGGTGGACGGCTGCGGAATTTTCCGCACCTATGTCTCCATCTATATGCCGCTACTCAAGACCGTTACGGGTACGATCATCATCATCCGCGGTACCTCTGTCTGGAACGACCTGCTGGTGTGCATGATTACATTGCACAACTCCAAGCTTCAGACGATGGTTTACCGGCTTTATTCCTTTGTTTCGAACAAACAGAACAACTGGGATATTGTGTTTGCATCGGCGTTTCTTGTGAGTATTCCGATTATTATTATCTTTATCTTTATGCAGAAGTCCTTTGTCAAAGGCGTTGTTGCGGGCGCAGTCAAAGGCTAGAGAGAAGAAAAAGGTGCGGCTGTAGCCGCACCTTTTTTGTTATCAGTTTCTCTGTGAAGCTCAGGAGGCCGGAAGGGCGTTTTTCTGCGAAGCTGCCTGGAAAAGGTACCTGCCCCCACTTGGGGATTTACAAGCGGCGGGGTTTCCTGGTATAAATAGAGATAGAAGAAAAGGGGGCGATCAGGATGGCAGCCCGGAGGGCGATTTCCATCATATTAGCGGCAGTGCTGCTCTTTGGTCTCTCGTGGGGCGCGCTCGCGCTGCCGAATGAGGATTACAGCTTGACAGGGAATGAGGCGGAGGATATCGTCACAGTGGCGTCCGCCCAGAAGGGGAAGCGGATTGACGATTTCGGCTGGACGGTGGACTGGTGCGCCTATTTTGTCTGCTGGGCCGGAGCGCGAGTCGGCGCGGATTTCCCGAACATCGGGACGGTGCGCGGGATGGCGCTCTGGTTTTTAAATGAGCAAAAGGGGGACTTCTACTGCCTGAGGGAGGAGAACTACGAGAGCCTCATCGCCCTTGGCCTGCAGGACAAGGACGCTCCAATCCGAACGACCCATGATGCCTTCACGCCGAGAAAGGGGGACCTCGTCTGTTACCGGTGGGAGGGCTCCTCATCCGACTGGAGTCACATCGGAATCGTGACTGAGGACTATGACGGCTCAGGGTATATCCATACTGTGGAGGGCAACACCCGGATAAACGGGGTGTATCAGGTGGCCGAGATGCGGCGGAGCTATGACGGAGAGGTGGTCGGATTTATCCGGCCGAACTACCGGGTGAAGACGCCGCCCGTGGATGACCGGCCGGGCTTCACTCTGACGCCGGGTGAGGTGACGCTGGGACTCGGTGACGAGGGGGGAGCGGTACTCTACGCGACGCCGAGCGGGAAGTTGCCGGAACAGCTCGGCTATGAGGTCTCGCTCGACCGGCCGGAGCTTGCGGACGTATTCCCGCGCAGAGAGGGGGACGGCCTCGCGGTCGCGCTTTTCGGCCGGACAGAGGGGAGCGGTACGCTCACTGTGCGGATGATCGATGCGGAGAGCGGCGCACAGCTCGCCTCGCGGACGGCACAGATCACCGTTCAGGGAGGAACCTACACTGTGCGCTACGATTCAAACGGTGGAACGGGCGCTCCGCGCAGCCAGACGCAGAACCGGGGACAGCCGCTCATGCTGAGCGCACAGATTCCGGCGCGGCCGGGCTATGAGTTTGTGGGCTGGGCGGAGCGTGCGACTGCGGATACCCCGCGCTATCAGCCGGGAGGGACGTATACCGCGGGACGGGATATCACCCTCTATGCAGTGTGGCGCAGAGCGCAGGCGGGGTATACGGTGCGCCACTACCAGCAGGGACTTCCCGGGGAGACAGAGTATCGGCTCATTGAGGAGGAGCATCTCTCAGCCTATGTGGGGGAGGGCGTCTCGCCGCCGGTGAGAAATTATATCGGCTTCACCTCGCCCGAGGTACAGACGGCCACAGTGGCTGCGGGCGGAGAGACGGTGATCTCCTACTACTATGTGCGCAATCGCTACTCATTGAAACTTGAGAGTGGCGAAGGAATCTCGGGGATTTCCGGCGGCGGGGACTACTACTACGGGGAGCGGGTGCCGCTCACAGCGGAGCTGAAAAAGGGATATCGCTTTGCGGGCTGGTACCGGGACGGCGCACTGCTTGATGGGCAGAGTGGTGCTGAACTCACCATGCCGGCGAAGGATGTCACGTTGGAGGCGCGCGCGGCGCGGGATACGGCCGCGGGCGGCTGTCCGTTTGGCGATGCGGAGGAGCACTGGGCGCGGGAGGCGATCTGCTATGTGTGGGAGAGAGATCTCTTCCGCGGAACTTCGGAGGAGGCGTTTTCACCGGATGCCCAGATGAACCGGGCGATGGTTGTGACGGTGTTGTACCGCCTGTCGGGCGCCAAAGCGCCGGAACATCCGCCCAGTTTTGCGGATGTTCCGGAGGACGCCTGGTATGCCGACGCGGTCGGCTGGGCGGCAGCGGAGGGAATTGTCACCGGTACGGGTGCGGGCTTTGACCCGGAGGGGGCGGTCACCCGGGAGCAGCTCGCGACCATTCTATACCGCTATGCGGACGGCAGCCCGGAGGGAACGCTGGACGGTTTTCCCGACCGCGGAGAAGTTTCTCCCTGGGCGGTGGAGGCGCTCAGCTGGGCGACCGAATATGCGCTGATTCGGGGGCGGCCGGACGGCTCACTCGACCCGCAGGGGACCGCGACCCGCGCTGAGGTCGCGACCATTCTGATGCGCTACCTGGAACAGATGAATGGATGAAATCGGCCTGGAGTACAATCTCCAGGCCGATTTTTGTGCAAAACATACGATAACTGTGGAGGGAATATATGGTATAATTAGAAAAACTGAATAGGGAGGGCTTGGCTTGAAGATCTGGAAACGTGTTTTGGGGGTTACACTTTCTCTGGTGATGAGCTTTGAGTTGATGCCGCTTGCGCTCTCCGAGCGGGAGCAGACGGCGGAGGACCGGCTTAAGGAGGAGCGGGCTTACTCGGTGTTGCAGCGGGCGGAGGGGACTCCGCTCGAGCAGTACGAGGGGTACCGCTTTATCGAGTACTGCTTCGAGCTGGGCGCGCCGGAGCTGGTGCCCTTTCAGCGGAGACGGGCGGGGGAGCTCACTTCGGCGGAGCGCGAACTGCTCTGCGGGGAGCTTGCGCTGCCGGAACTGCTCTTCTCCGAGCAGCTCGCTTCGTTGACGGTGGAGCATCTGGTCGCCTGCTACTGGTATCTGAGTGAACGCGAGGTTCCGATTTTGCAGCTGGTAGAGCTCGCAAAGGATGAGCAATTTTTTGAGCGGCAGGGGATCGCACTGCTCTCGGAGGGGAGCGAGCCCGCATTTGCTCCGCTGCAGAGCGAGCAGAAGTACTACGGCGCGCCGCTTCAGCTGGAGGAGAACGGCTCCGAGCAGGTGGCGTATACTGACGGATCACTGTCAATCAATGTGACTGATCTGACGCTGCCTGGGGTGAACGGACTGGACCTTGTGATCTCGCGGAGATATGACTCGTCCAAGGCGAGGTATTACGGCCAGACAGGCCGCCTGCTGCACGACTGCGGCGAGACACTGGAACTGCAGCACAGTGCGACGCGGTATCTCTACCGCCAGCTCTCAAACGGACTGCTCGATCAAAACGGCGGATATGTGACCGAGCTGTCTCCGATCTATGAACCGGCGACGTTTGAGGCACTCAGCAGTCCGGGCCGCCAGCGGATTACGGCGACTGACGGGGGATTCTGGATTGACGAGTACCGCACGGAGGTGCGGAGTTGTCCTGTCTGCAGCGAGTCGGTGGAGACGGGGAGCTCGGAAAACGAGGCGCTGCCGGGGACGCCGGAGGAGGGGATCTATTCGCTGGGAGCGGGTTGGAGTCTCGGCTTTTCCCACATCACGACCGACGGGAGAACGCGGACGCTGCACCTTGCGGACGGACGGGAGCTCCCGATTGAGGAGAACGATTTTAACGGGCTCTACTGGTATATGAACGGGGATCTGCATCTGGAATTTCTGGAGGAGGGGTACCAGCTCACCTATCAGGACGGAAAGGTGGAGCTGTTTGACCAGGGGGGGCGGCTCACCGAGATCCGGGACCGCTTCTCCAACCGGATCACATTTACCTATCCCGAGGACTCACTGATGAAAATTGTGGACAGTTGCGGGAGGGAGATTCTGTTCACAGAGGCCGTGAGCGACACAGAAAAGACGCTGACCGTCTCGGTAAACGGGGAGAGTTTCTCCTACCGGTTGAGCAGAAACTCCGCGCGGGAGATCGGTGCGCCGGAGTACAACCTGAGTGCAGTGACCAATATGCTCGGGCATGAAACGGTTTACAGCTACACCGACGTGGAGGCGCCTTTCTCCCTCTCGGGCGAGCTGGAGGCGGAGAGCTGTGGGGAGAACTATGTCGCCGCGCTGACCGGAATTGACTATCCGACGGGAGCGTCGGTACACTATGAGTATTTCACCCGGGTGCTCGGGGACTTCACAGCTTACGGCTCACAGATCGGGGTGGCGGTGCGCCGCCGGTACGAGAAGATAGGCGGCGAGATTCAAAATGAGATGCTCTACAACTACGGCGAATATGAGCGGCAGCCGGGCGAGGTGGACCCGACAGCGCAGATCGGACAAAAGCGCGACGGCGTCGGCGGAGATGGCATTCCCGAGTCGGAGAATCTGCTCTACTCCTCGGCCTATGACCCGGTGCGCGGACTGTTCACCCTCTATCAGATGTCGGGGAGCAGCGGGCTTCTGCAGTATGAATACAGCTTTTTGAACGGGGAGAAGATCGAGGAGAAGTTTATCCGAAATATCAGATATATGGGGGGCAGTCTCCCGCAGAAAGTACAGGAGCGGGTCACCACCTATGACGGGAATCAGAGTGTCAGCTACAGCAAGTACTATGCCTACGACCGGAACGGAAATCTGCTCGAATCGTATGAGCGGAATGTGCCCGGCTATGTGGGACTGGATCACAACGGTCATCTTCAGCTGGAGGGAACGATCCCCGATAAGAGCTATACCTATGACTCGAGATACGGTCTTGTGACGCGGATTGTGGAGCCGGTGCCGGGCGGGATGCTGGTGACGCAGAATACGCTCTCGGCGGATGGACGAACCATTACGGGGAGCAGGGTGTATGAGACCGCCATGGTCTTTGTCTACGACAGGAATGGGATTGAGAGCAGCCGTTCGCTGCTTCTGGATCGTGGCAGCACGAGCTATCAGTACAATACCCAGGGCCAGATGACCCGCAGGACCGAACAGGTCTGGCAGGACGCGGACGACCTGATTGAGAATGTTGAGTGGACGGTAAATTACATCCCGCAGACTGAGTTTGCGCGCACCGCCGTGACCGAATATAGCTATACCGGAGGACTGCTCACCGAGGAGGAGGATCCGGATACCGGCATGAAAAAAACCTATTCCTATGATGCGTTCGGCCGAGTGACGAGTGAAGGGGACGCGGCGGGGAGCACCGCCTATGAGTATGATCCGCTCGGAGAAATCGTGAAGATCACCTATCCGCTCGGGGGAGTGGACTCGGTTTTGATCGACTATGTGGCGAACACCAAGCGGGTGAAGTTGCGCAGCGGGGCGGAGGTGCTCTATACATACGACCAGGCCGGCCGGATCTTATCGGTGGAGGACCTCGCCAGCGGGACGACGCTCACCAGCTACGGCTACGACGGAGTGGGGAGGCTCGCCTGGTGCGAAAATGCGGATGGCGCATCCAAGGGCCGTGCGGAGTACGCCTATGATCACTGGGACCGCGAGACCCGGTACCGCGTGCTCGACGGCGTGGGAAAGGAGCTCTTTCTGCGCACCAGGAGCTATACCGACGCGTTTGAGTACGGCGGCGCGGGGGCGTATCGCGTGACTACGACCGAGGACGGCGGAAACTCGCCGGACGTGACGGTGAAAGAGACCTACAATCTGCTCGGAGATCTGTTGGAGGAGAGCCGGGAGAACGGGACCCTGACCTATCAGTACGACGTGCGGGGCAACTGCAAAAGTGTGCAGGGAGGAAAGTACCGCACCTACGTCTATAACTATCAGGACAAGCTGGTAAGCGAGTCGGCCAGCGGCTGGACCAATGTGACCCGGTACGACTCGCAGGGAAATGTGGTCACACGCATCGGCAGTGAGGAGCGCACCGATATGACCTATGACAGCTCGGGCCGGCTGAGATCGGTGCGGTATCCCTTTGAGGGGACACTGGCGCGCGGAACGGAGTATATCTACAACGCGGCGGGTGATCTGACCAATGAGAACTACGGGTGGTACGATCTGGACGATTTCGGCCTTTTCTCCTGGGACGGCGGCACGTATTACCGGTACGACGCGGAGCACAATCTTCTCTCCGCAAAAGGCGAGGGGAGGCGCGACGAGGTAAACTACAGCTACGACACGGCGGGAAATATGCTCACAGCCGGCGGACGGAGCTACACCTATGACGCATTTTCCCGGCCCGTGAGCATGACCGACGAGCAGGGGGCAACAGAGCGTTACGAGTACGACGCAAATGGAAATCTGATAAAAACCACAAAGCGGAGCGGGACAGTGATTGAAAGCGAGTACAACGCACTGGGACTCGTGCTCTCGCGGACAGGGACGGCGCCGGGAAAAGCGGCAGAGACGGAGACTTACAGCTATGACAAACGAGGCCAGCTGATCAGCGAGCAGAACAGCGCCGGCAGCTGGAGTTACAGCTACAGCGAGGCAGGAGACCGGATAGAGGAGAGCGACGGGAACTATACACTGAAGCTCTCTTACCGGTCGACAGGTGATCTGACGGGGTACGAGCTCTATCAAAACGAGAAGCGGGTGTACTACCAGACGATGAACTACCAGAATGCAGGGGACCTGAGCGAGGTGCGTGTGGGAAACACGCTGGTAGCGAGCTACGAGACGAAAAACGGAAGACTGTACAAAAGAGACCGGCTGAGTTACGGGTACGGAGTGTACGGCCAGATGACAAGCGAGGGAGAGACGGAATTTTCATACGATCTGCGCGGTCGGATGACAGAAATCGTCGAGTCAGACGGCAAGAAGCGGAACTATAGCTACAGCGCATCGGGGGAGCTGACAGGCGAGGTAGATGAGCAAAACGGGCTGAACAAGACGTATGAGTATGACGGCATGGGCAACCGTGTGCGGCAGACAAGCGGGAGCGAAGTGACGGAGTACGAATACGGTCTGGGTAACCGGCTGACGGCGGTAATCAAAGGAGCGGATCGAGAGGCGTACGAATACGACGCGGACGGGAACGTGACGAAGGCGGGAACGCGGACGTATGAGTACAACGCGTTTGGGAAGCTCATA
>CAJFTX010000029.1 GCA_904420075.1 uncultured Clostridia bacterium
GGGCTATCAGAAGCCGAAGACGGCGAGCATGTCGCTGCTCAAGATGCTGCCAAAAGGGATGCGTGAAAAGGCTGAGAAACACTTTGCGCCGCGTCCGGTGGTGCGAAAAAAGCGGTGTGTGGGCTGCGGACTCTGCGCGGAGAGCTGTCCGGTGGAGACGATTCGAATTGTAGAGAAAAAGGCGGTAATTGATGAGAGGAAATGCATCCGCTGCTTCTGCTGTCAGGAGATGTGTCGGATTGCGGCGATTGAGATCAAGAAGAGCCGGATTTTTCGGATATGAGGGATAGATATGGAAGTGATCAGACTGTGTTCACAGGCGAAAATCAATCTGTTTTTGAATATCAAAGGAGTGCGGGAGGATGGTTACCACGAGATCGAGACGGTAATGCAGAGCATCTCGCTTGCCGACCGGGTAAAGCTGGAAAAGAACCGCGGAGGAATTGGGATTTACTGCGATCTGCCCTATGTCCCGCGGGACGAGCGGAATATCGCCTATAAGGCGGCAAATCTCTTCTTTGAACAGACGGGGAAACGGGGCGGCGTATTCATTGCAATCCGAAAAAAAGTCCCGGTCGGAGCCGGGCTTGCAGGCGGAAGCGGAAACGCAGCCGCAGTGCTGATCGGTCTTAATGAGCTCTACCGTACAGGTCTCTCAGAGCAGGAGCTCTGTGAAATGGGGGCGAAGCTCGGCGCGGACGTACCGTTTTGTATCACGGGGGGGACACAGCTCGCCTCCGGCATCGGAGAACAGCTCTCTCAGCTCCCGCCGCCGCCCAATTTAAAGCTTTTGATTGTCAAGCCGCGGCGAAGCATCTCCACGCCGCTCGTCTACCAGAAATATGATGAGCTCTGCCGTAAGGCCGAATTGGCCGGGGAGAGATTTCCGGCGGAGCAGCCGGAGCTCTCCACGTTTTACCGGGAGTTAAAAGCAGGGAACCCCGCGCCCTATTTTGCAAATGTGCTGGAACCGGTGACAGGAACGCTCTGTCGGGAGGTGCCGGTACTCTTGCGGCTGATTGAGAGATGCGGCGCCCGGGCGATGATGAGTGGAAGCGGTACGGCGGTGTTCGGCGTATTTGAGGACGAGCGGGCGCGCACCGCCTGTCAGAGAAAGATACGGGCCGAGTTCCGTGACGCTTTTGTGAGTACGGCGGAACCGGTCTCCTATGGCGTACGGATTAAAGGGAGAGAGGGAGAATAAAAAGAAATCATATAAATTGGATGGGATGAAACGAAGCGGAAATCTGCTGGATTAAGCTTATAAAAGCCCCTGTGTCTCATGAACTGAAACACAGGGGCTTTAGTATAATTCAGAATAATTGATTGTTGATGAAAATTCGCATAGCGTTGAAACAGCCTGTAGAACCTCGGCAATGATATCTTTGTATTGGTCAAAATCCTGGGAAAAATCTAAAATCCATCTATCGTTGGAAAGACGGACACCGGCAGATTTCCCCGTTTTCCAAATGGACATAGAATTTGTCATGCGGCCTTTGACAATGGAAGGAGAGGAGATGCTTTTATATCGTATTTCGGAAACTCAGGGTCTATACAGCCTTTTTGAGACTTATATTATGCCGAGAGAGGTTCGAAATTTTAGCCGATTTGCTGCAGAGCCTTTTGACACATTTGCTCCGACTGTAGTCAGCTCAGGAGCGCTTTCCTTGCAGAATTATCGCAGTTTTGAAAGAAGTTCTGTTACGGAGGAAGCTTCTTGAACTGGATATCCTGCTTCTTCTCCTTTAGTATACAGTTGAGCATTGCCGCTCGGAACACCGCTCGCATGTGATTTTGCCAGCCTAGGCGCTAGGGCGGTTTCTCGTAGCAAATCCCATATATAAAAGGGCGTTCTGATCGCTTTTTATGTGCTCTCTGTGATGCAAAAGCGGGCGCGGCAAGAGAACTAAAATAGCGAGCCGATTCTCTGCGCAAGACGGCTCTTTGCGTGCTTGTGATAACATTTACTTTGTGCGGGCATTTGCGCATCTATTTTATCTTCAGCCAATAGAGCAACCTTTTTATCAGGGCATTGGAGAATTGGAGTAATATCGGATTCTCTATCTGAATCTGACAGAGAATGAGAAATTTTGTAAATTGTATAGTCGCCTGAAAATTGACTCTGATCCAGAAAGAGTCGTGCAAAATTTCGCTCGGAGATGAATTCTTCCATGATCAGAAGATCGGTATCACGCTCCTATATCCTTTTAAAGTTTATGTCCGGTCGCTGCGTGTAATTTTCTCCAGTTCTAAGCTGATTTCAATCGAGATTTTTCTTGATCGCTAGAGCGGCTATCTCTATTTTTGAGAATTATTTTGGAAGACTGGAGATGGCAAAACAAAATCTCCTCAAAACAAGCTAAGGGAGGAACCAACAGGTTCCTCCCTTAGCTTCATATTGCACTTTTGTGTCAGTCGGTATTTAGATCCGGGCGACGCCGCTCTTCTTTGCGGCCTCAGCCACCGCTTTGGCTACAGCGGGAGCAACCCGTTTGTCAAACGGATTCGGGATGATATAATCCGGGGTGAGCTCGGACGGATCGATGAGGTCCGCAATCGCGTGAGCGGCCGCGACCTTCATCTCGTTGTTGATGTCGCTTGCGCGCACATCGAGCGCCCCGCGGAAGATGCCGGGGAAAGCGAGAACGTTGTTGATCTGATTGGGGAAGTCGCTTCGCCCGGTGCCGACGACCGCTGCACCCGCCTGCTTCGCGAGCTCAGGCATGATCTCGGGAACGGGATTTGCCATCGGGAAGAGGATCGGATCTTTGGCCATTGACTTTACCATCTCTTCAGTGACAGTGCCCGGGGCGGAGACACCGATGAACACATCGGCGCCGACCAGCATCTCTGCGAGCGTCCCGCGGCGCTTCTCGCGGTTGGAGATCTTGGCCATCTCCTCCTTCTCGGGATTGAGATTCTCGCGGCCCTCGTAGATGGCTCCGCTGCGGTCGCACATGATGACCTCCTTGAGGCCGAGGTTGCAGAGCAGCTTGATAATTGCGATCCCCGCGGCGCCGGCGCCCGAGGTGACCACACGGATGTCGGAGAGCTTTCTGCCGGTCAGCTTCAGCGCGTTGAGCATGGCGGCTGCGGTGACCACTGCGGTGCCGTGCTGATCGTCGTGAAAGATCGGAATATCGCAGCGCTCCTTGAGTTTGCGCTCGATTTCAAAACAGCGGGGGGCGGAGATGTCCTCGAGATTGACCCCGCCGAAACTGCCTGCGAGCAGCGCAACGGTGTTGACAATATCGTCCACCTCTTTGCTCCGGATACAGAGCGGGAAAGCGTCCACATCGCCAAAAGTCTTAAAGAGGACGCACTTGCCCTCCATAACCGGCATACCGGCTTCCGGACCGATATCGCCAAGGCCGAGCACCGCGGTGCCGTCGGTGACAACGGCGACCATGTTGGCCCGGCGGGTGTAGGTGTAGGAGAGATCGACATTCTCCGAGATTTTTAAGCAGGGTTCAGCGACGCCGGGAGTATAGGCGATGGAGAGATCCTCCGGGGTCTCAAGTTTTGCCCGGCTGGTGACCTCAATTTTGCCCTGCCACTCCTTATGCTGCTGTAATGCCTTTTCTTTGATATCCATGGTTCAAAACCTCTTTTCTAGTCATGAAGCGCGTTCTTCTGGAATTCTCTCAGGGTGTTGACCGAACGGTTCATCGCCTCGCGCTCCTCCTCAGTCATGGGCAGACGATAGGCCTTCTCGATGCCATCCCGGCCGACACGGCAGGGGAGGCTAATCGCGACTCCAGCCCACTCGCCGAAGCTCTCATCGAGGACGTGAGCGACGGGGAGCACTGTGTGCTTGTCCTTCATGATGCTCTCTACGATGCAGGAGACGGACATGGCAATTCCATAGAAAGTTGCACCTTTGAGGCCGATGACCTCTGCGCCCGCGTCTTTGGTCCACTCGGCGAGCAGATTCTTGTCGAGCGAGAGATTGTTCTGCTGGGAGAAATCGTCGAGATCCAAGCCGCCTACTGAGACATCGCTCCAGATCGCAACCTGCGAATCACCGTGTTCACCCAGCACATAGGCGTCGATATCCGAGATGTCCGACTCGAACATCCGGCTCAGAGCATAGCGGAATCGAGCGGTGTCGAGCGAAGTACCGCTGCCGATAACACGATCGGCGGGGAGGCCGGACTCACGGGTGACTGCTGCTGTCAAGATATCCGCGGGATTGGAGACGACCACAATGAGCGGATTCTCCGCATATTTCATAATATTGCGAGTGATATCCTGCGCGATGGAGACGTTGGCCTTGGCGAGATCGAGACGGGTCTGACCCGGCTTTCTCGCGAGCCCCGCAGTGATGATGATGACGTTCGCATCGGCGCACTCCTCATAGCCGCCCTGGCGGACGCGGATCTGCTTGTAGAATCCGGTGCCGTGTGCAATATCAAGCGCAGTACCACGGGCGAGCGCCTCATTCAGATCTACGAGGACGATATCGTTTGCCTGCTTGCGGACCATCAACGTATAGGCGATAGTAGCGCCTACATTTCCTGCGCCGATAACGACGATTTTGCTCTTGTGTGAGTTATTTGACATACACCTTGCTTCCTTCCCAATCAATTTCTCAAAGTAGATATCCAGAAGAGGAGCTGGACGCATACCAC
>CAJFTX010000030.1 GCA_904420075.1 uncultured Clostridia bacterium
GGGCTATTTAGAGAACGTAGCGGACTTCACGGGGAACGACAATGCGCCGCGCGGGACGATTGCTCTTGTTGGCGCCAATACCCTCACAGAGACGCCGGACCCGGATCCGAATCCCGATCCTGATCCCGACCCCGATCCCGATCCTTCGCCTGAGGTTACAACCTACAGCGATAAGAGCATCGTGAAGGGAGTCGATGGTAATAAACTGACTCTTGCGACGATGAATGTCACTGCGCTTCCGACCAGAACGGATGCGATGCAGGGCAAGACTGTTACTACCTACACGCTGGCGGCCGGTGCGGAGAAAACGCTTGAGGTGGCGAGCGATTGTAAGATTGAGACGTTCGAGGGCGATTTCAACGGCGATATGAGCGCTCCGGCTGAGGGAACTCTTGCCGACGTTCAGGTTTCGAGCGATAGTGAATTCTACGTTGTAGAGTACCAGGTTGAGGAGAATGTAATCACCTCGATGAAGGTATTCAAGAAATCTGTCGGCACTAAGATCGAGCAGTATGGAAACGGCTATCTTGCGCTTCCGGCGGAGCTTCCGCTCTATAATGCGAAGGGCTCGACTGCTGAGCTGGCGCTCGGTACCTTTGTTGAAGCCCAGTCCGGAACGAGCGGTGCGCTGGTCTCCTTCTCGCAGCCTGAGAAAGGCACTGTGACTATGGCACGTTCGGGCAGACCGTTCCGTGTGGATTACACCCTTCCGGCTGGTGAGGAGCTCGAGAACGGCGAGAAGATCACCTTCACCTGGACTGCGCAGACCACCGACGGCAAAAAGACCTCCAGCGGTGTTGTGACGCTGACGCTGACCGAGGCGACCAAGTGCCCGGATAAGACGCTGACCGTTGCGGCTGGCGGTAAGGGCGTTCTCTCCTCGGAGGCTCTCTACGAGGGCGTCGAGTACGCGCCGGGTGCTCCGCTTGGCAACCCCGCGTTCCTGCTCTGGGATGAGGAGAACAAGACCTACTATCCGTCTGGCACCACAGTTACCACTGAGATGGGCGGCGAGGTCACCAGAAAAGATGGAGATATCATTGAGTACATCGCGCCGGATACGACAGGCACTGACAGCTTTAAGATCTGCCTGAATGACGGTATTGGCAATATTGTAGTCACTGTTACGGTAATTATTGAATAAGCGTATTCTGAATAAAAAGAGGTGAGCAGACGCTCGCCTCTTTTTTTATTTAAAGTTTAGAAATAGACGGGAGAATGTTTTTATAGTATAATGACCCGTGTTGGGCAGAACTGCCCGGTAGGATGAAAAATGGAGGAGACGGAGATGAGACGTTGGATTGCCCTGCTGCTTGCTGTGCTGCTCGGAAGCACTATTTTGGTGGGATGCTCGGAGAAGGATAGAACTGTCTTGGAAATAGAGGGGCATGAAATCCCTTACAGCGAATATGAGATTTATTTCAATAATGAAAAGTTAAAGATTTCTGATGCAGTAGGACGTCCTTATGAAGAGGTTAAGGATATCAGATTGGATGAGGACGGAAATACGTATGAGAGCATAGCGGCAGCAAACGCGCAAAGCGCACTGGTCTTTAATAAAATATGTGAATTTATGTTTGAGGAGCTCGGACTTTCTTATACAGCAGAATTGGAGAATCAGACGGAGAGACTCTTCCAGCAGCAAGCGGAGGCAAACGGCGGAGAAGAGACCTATTTGAAGAAATTGAAAGAAGTAGGCCTGGATGAGGAGAAGGAAAAGAGGTATCTGAAAGCGAGTATTCTCAATACGGCAGTTAAAAGTGCAATCTATGGGCCGGAAGGAGAAAATCCGGTTACAGAGCAGGAGATTGCAAATGAGTTTCGCTATAATTACTATCTGATTCAGCCGTTGATGATCAGTAAATTTGAGAATAATACCATGTTAACTGGGCCGCAACTTCAGGAAAAGGAAAAAAAGTATGAACAAGCCAAAGCTGCTCTGTCCGCAGGCGAGGAGTTTACGACGGTACTAAAAGAATACGGGGAATTGGAGCTCAGTGAACAGGATTGTGAGCGCGGCATTTTAATCGGAAGTCGTATCTCAGGCTATGATGAGTATAAAGCGGTTTTACAGAGCGCAGAGTCACAGGAACCCGGACAGATTGTCTATGGGGAAACGGACTCCGCATTTTATGCGATTCATTGGCTTCCGATTGATGAGACAGTGCAGGAGTGGGGAGCAGAACAGGTTCGAATTGAGCTGGAGGAACTCAAATTTCAGCAATATATGGAGCAGCAGCTTCTGGAAACAACATATACATTCTCCCTCGAGCAGTAGTATCTGGAGTGATTGTTACAGTTCTGTTACAGAGAAGGAAAACCTCTTGCAAAAGAATTTGATTTCAAGTAAGATGTCAATGTGATGAAATGGTGTACAGTTTTTGTATAGCCATTTCTCAAATGAATGCGGCTCTGCCGTAAATTTAGTAGGAGGTATTCCAAATGAGAAATCTGAAGAAGATTCTCGCGCTGGTCCTGGCACTGGCTATGGCGTTCTCGCTGGTAGCTTCTGCCGCTAGCTTCCCGGATGTCGAGCCGACCTCGGCGACCGGCCAGGCTGTGGACCTGCTGACCGGCCTGAATATTGTCGGCGGTTATCCCGACGGTACTTTTGGCCCCGAGAAAGAGATCACCCGTGCGGAGTTCCTGAAGATGCTCTTCATCACCCTGAATGGTAAGGATGATGACGGCCTCTTTGGCGGCAACTCTGACAAGTTCCCGGATGTGACGAGCGACAAGTGGTTCGCTCCGTATGTCAACTGGGGTGTCCAGCTCGGTATCATCGGTGGTTATCCGGATGGTACGTTCAAGCCGGACAACAATGTGACCGTCGCTGAGGCGGCCAAGATGATCGTGACCGCGCTCGGTTTCGACGCTCTGGATTACAGCTTCCCCTATGGCTTCATTGACAAGGGCATCCAGCTGGGCATTTTCGAGAACGTCTCGGGTATCGGCGCTGATGATTCCGCGCTCCGCGGCAACATCGCGATCATGAACTACAACATGCTCTTCGTTACCAGCGCTCCGAGATATGGTACCTATATCCCGAACACTGGATGGGTCTATGTGACTCCGATCGAGAAGGTCTTTGGTGCTCAGAAGGTTGAGACCGAGGTCGTTGCGACCAGCACCAATATGCCGGGTCTGGCGGATCTGACCGACGAGGGCAAGGTTGCAGTTAAGGCGAACACCGATGCTGAGAACGGCACTTCGATCGTCGCAGGTGCGTACGACTTCACTGGCGCTGACGCTCTGGTTGGCCACCTCGTTGAGGTCTGGTTCATCAACGCGAAGGGCGACAATGGCACTGCCATGGGCGACAAGAAGGACGACAGAATCGTTGCGATGACCGATGTGACGGATCAGTCCCTCGTTGTTGCGGCTTCCGCTCTGACCACCTCTTCGGCGGGCTCGGGCGACATCAAGGACGGCGACGCGTATGCGACCATTGACGGTGTTGACACCATGCTCTTCGCTGCGGTGAGAGACCTGAATGGAAGCAAGACCACTGATTCCAATGGTGACGTTAAGCGTTACTTCTGGAATGACGGCGTCAACAACAACAAGAACTGGGTTCTGAACGGCGGCGCTTCTGACCCGGCGTTCCAGGTCTACCCGCGTTCTTACAATCAGAACACTGTTGTATTCACCTCGAGCATCGCAGGTGCGTACACCTTCGTTGACTACGATCTGAGCACCAACGACAGAACCACTGACGCTTGGGATCATGTCTATGTCAACTACTGGAGAACTGGCGAGGTCACCAACGTGACCAGCGCGAACATCACCATCAACGGCATCAACCGTAACACGGCGATCCCGCTCAAGCAGATCAAGGGCGATATCAGCTCGCTGGTCAAGGGCGACTATGTGAACGTCTCTGTTACCACCGGTATCGTTGACGATGAGGTTAAGGATATCTACACCATCGAGAAGGCTGAGGTTCTCAAGGACGCTGTCATTGAGGCCAGAACCAACCGTGGTGTGAGAATTAACGGTTCGCTCTACCTCTTCTCCTTCTTCAACGGCTTTGAGAATGCTTCGGATGCGCACACCAATGTCAAGGTCGGCGAGAAGTATGACATCGTGCTCGACAAGGGCGGCTATATCTACTTCTACGAGACCCCGGATGTCCTGCCGAACTACATGCTGATCACCAACGTGGCGGCTGATAAGCAGAGCATCATGGGTGCGGAGTACACCGTTTACGGTAAGCTCTCTGACGGCACTGACGCGAGCTTCAAGCTGGATGAGGATATCACCAAGATCACCATCGGCGGCAAGGTCATCTTCGACACCAGCGTGGATGCGGATACCGGCTGGACCAACGTTGATGGCGATGCTGCTGCGGGTAAGGCTTCGATCGGTGCGATCGGCAAGCTTGTTCAGTTTACAACCAACAGCGAGGGCAAGATCGACTCGATGACCGATCCGAAGAGAACGATCGATACTACCGACGCGACCTACAACTACGACGCTGCGAGCAAGCTGCTCTACAAGAAGACTGATGACAATCCGACTCCGGTTATTGACAAGAAGGTTGCGGACAACACCGTGTTCTTTATCTATGATGAGGGACAGAAAGACACCTACACGGACGACAAGTTCGTTGTCTACACCGGCGCTGACATGAGATCCTTCGATAACACCACTCTTGCGCTGCTCAATACGCAGGAGAACGATGCCAACACTGCTGAGGCGGTGCTGATCACCGGTGACATCGGTGCGGTCAACGGCTACAACATGAAGCTTGCGTACGGCACCTATGACAGAGGCATCGTGGTGAACCCGGAGAACGCGAACGAGAAGGCGTTTGAGTTCAAGCTGTTTGTGGACGGCCAGGCTGGTACCTACCGGACCCCGTACTTCGATGTGTCCTCTGCCAAGACTGTGGCTGAGGAGTGCAAGATCATCAGCAAAGAGGTTACCGGTGTTGAGATCACCAACCCGCCTGTTGTGAACGGCATGCCGAGCTACATCGAGCTCAACGAGAACAACGAGATTATCCACATTTACACCACCAGAATCGCGAAATCCGGCGGCGGCTATGAGTATGATGGCGTTAAGCTGGATATCGATAAGCCGATGAGCGCGAATGAGACGATCGGCTGGAAGGCGACCAACGTCTACCGTGCGGCGATCACTGATGTGAACACCGACAACAACACCATCACCTTCGGTAAGGTGAACGCGCAGGGCCGTGCTTCTAAGGTAGAGCAGCTGCCGCCCACCTCGGAGAATGGTGTGATTACCGATCATTATATCTACAGCTACGAGAAGTTTGTGACTCTGCCGGTGGCGGACGATGTGATGATCCAGGTCATCAACGGCACCTTCAGTGCCTATCAGAACAGCACTGTGTCTGCGGGCACTCTGAGCGATCTGCTCGAGTCCAGCGACGGTGGTTACAGCTATGTTGCTGACTTCGTGGTTGCACACAAGAACAACAACACTGCTGAGCCGCTGGAGGTTACCCAGCTGACCTTCTTCAAGTATGCGATTGGTAACTCTGTTGACCAGAAGAGCGAGGGCAAGGACAACACTGTGCTCACCTCTTTCATGGGCGTTCAGATGAATGTGGACGGTTCGCTGCCGGAGGATGCTACGTTCACTGTGGACTACAATGTGGACACTTTCACCCAGGCGCTCGGAAATCCGACCACCCTGGTAAGCACCTCTAAGGCGACTATCGCAGACACTGCTCTGACCGCTGGTCAGGAGAACAATGTCACTGTGAAGGTTACCTCGCAGAGCGGCAAGACCAAGGACTATACCTTTAAGGTCTACCGCGCGAATCAGGTAAAGCCGAACGGTTCTAATCTCAATATTACCGTGAAGAAAGCTGATATCAATGGCAGCAACGGTGCGCTCTTTGCGCACACCGCGATCTGGGAGCAGCTCACTGCTAAGGATGATGCTTACAAGAACACTTTTACCACGACGCTTAAAACCACGAGTCCTGTGACTAGCACGCAGGGCAAGTCGGTTGCTCTGGTTAGAAGTTCTGCGGGCATCAACGTAAAGTGTGGGACGGCTGACATTGCGGCTGGCGATACGTTTGATATCACTGTGAATCTGTATGTTAACCTCTTGGGGAATAACGCACAGACTCTGATGGGTGAGCAGACAATCACCGTTACTGTTGAGGCTTAAGTAATATCTCCTACTGATTGACGATTTTCGGCAATGGTCGGAGACGTCAAGAGATAACCGAAAGCGCCCCGCGGATTTCCGCGGGGCGCTTTTCGTATGATCCAAGCTTTCAAAAGACCGCTGAGGATATATGCGGTATCCAGAATTTTTCCGGGACAGCTCCGACCGGTTTGGAGGAGAAATCCGCGTTGCGCTAAGAGACAAGAACTGTTCGACTGAGAAAAGCGATGATTTGTGTGACTTGGTGGCCTTGTTACCTAAGAGAATAACAGAAAAAAGCTCCCCGGACTTTGTTTCGGGAAGCTTTTTGCGAGATAGACGATAGAGAGAAATAGAGATCAGATCCCATTTGGGTTCTGACGGATGAAGTTCCAACCGTCGGTACACATCTGCTCGATATTCCGCTTAGCGGTGAAACCGAGCAATTTACGGGCGAGCTCCGTATCAGCGTAGGCGGTTGCGATGTCGCCGGGCCGGCGGCCGGTCACCTCCATCGGAATCGGGACACCTGCGGCTTTCTCAAAGGCGGCCCGCAGCTCGAGCACACTGGTTCCGTGGCCGGTACCGAGATTAATCGCCTGTGCCCCTGTGTGGTTCTCGCAGTAGTCGAGCGCGGCGACATGTCCCTCCGCGAGATCACAGACGTGAATATAGTCGCGCACGCCGGTGCCGTCGGGCGTGTCGTAGTCGTCGCCGTAGACATAGAGCTTCGGCAACTTTCCGACCGCCACCTGCGAGAGGTAGGGGAAGATGTTGTTGGGAATACCCGCCGGGGTTTCGCCGAGCTTGCCGCTCTCGTGTGCGCCGATGGGGTTGAAATAGCGCAGGAGTACCGCGCTCCACTCCGGATCGGCCACGCAGAGGTCGCGCAGAATCTGCTCGATCATTACCTTGGTATATCCATAGGGGTTGGTGGCGGAGGTGGGCATCTCCTCGGTGAACGGAACAGGATTATGGAGCCCATACACCGTGGCCGAGGAGGAGAAGACCATCTTTTTACAGCCTGCCGCTCGCATGACCTCGCAGAGGGTGAGCGTTCCGATGAGATTGTTCTCGTAGTACTCGAGCGGCATGGAGACGGACTCGCCGACCGCTTTGAGTCCGGCAAAATGGATCACCGCCTCAATCTTGTGTTCGCAGAAGAGCCTCTGGAGTCCCTCCCGGTTTCGGATATCGAGTTCGACGAAGGGGAGGGGCTTTTGACAGATCTCACCTACCCGCCGGACCGCCTCGGGCTTGGAATTTACAAAATTGTCGACTGCGAGCACGTCATACCCGCGGTTTAAAAGCTCAATACAGGTGTGACTGCCGATATAGCCGGCACCGCCGGTGACCAGAATTGCCATAGTGTTCCTCCATTTTAGATTGATTCGATATAGCGCTGATAGGCGGCTCGGAGTTCCTCCGCTTTCTCCTCCGGAGCGGTGGGATTACAGTGAGCGAGAACGCCGGTCTCACTGGAGGCGTTCATTTTGAATTTGTCCGCGCTGCGCATCGGCGGGAAAAATTCGACGTGAAAGTGATAGTCGTACTCCGCGCCGGTGTTCACCGGGGCGGACTCGACACACATCATATAGGGGAAAGAGAAGCCGAAGAGATGATCGTACATCCCACATACCTGGCACAGCGTCTCCGCCAGAGCGGAGCGCTCCTCCGGAGTGAGCTCGGCGATGGTACGCCGGTGCGCGGTGGGGAGAACGAAGACCTCATAGGGATAAGCTGCAAAAAATGGGACAAATACAGTAAAAAAGCGGTTACGAAAAAGAACTCGCCGACCGTCAACAAGTTCGTTTTCCAGCAGCTCACAGTAGAGACAGCGCCCTTTTTCCCTATTATATCGCTCTATGGAGGCACATTCAAGCGCTATCTTTTTGGGGAGATAGCTGTAGCCGTAGATCTGGCCATGCGGATGGGGGATGGTGACGCCCACCGCCTCGCCGCGGTTCTCAAAGATCAGGATGTATTTGAGCTTCGGATCGGCGGAGAGAGCGAGAAACCGCTCCACCCACAGCTCGACCAGCTCCCCTGCCTGTATGCCGGAGAGGGAGGAAAGAGAGCCCTGGTGCTCGCTTGTGTAGAGAATGACCTCGCACTTTCCATAGGCCGGGCGAGTTTGAAAGAATGCATTCCCTACCGGAGGCTCAGGGGGCGGTGTCAGGGAGAGTGCGGGGAAGTCATTGTCATAGGCGAGAACGGTGTATGTTTCCGGTACTCTGCCAGAGCCGGGACAGAAGGGACAGTAGTCCTGTGGCATCTGGGGGCGATTTTGCCGGTGAGAGGCGACGATCACATAGTCGTCCAGAAAAGGGTTATAGCGCAGTTCAGCCAAAAGAACACCTCACTTTCCGCAAAGAGGCATCACCTGTTTGGAGAGGGTAAAAGGATGGCGCCTGCGGCCCGCTCATGGACCGGATAGGCGCGGCCCTCTCCGAATAGACGGGAGAAAGCTTTTAGAAAATACGGGAGCTGGTCGTCCGGAACGAGGGCGAGCACTGTACCGCCGAAGCCGCCGCCGTGCAGCCGATAGGCGCCGCGATCGCCGAGCAGGTGCTCACAGACGGCGAGCACAAGCGGCACCGGCTGGTGCTCTGCCGCACCGGGGAGCGCGCCGTTCTGCAGAAAACAGAGGGAGGAAAGCCCGGACTTGCGCAGAATCTGACGGGAGGCCTCGAAGTGTCCGCTGCGCAGTGCACCGGCGAGTGCAGTAACCCGGTCGAACTCCTCAAAATAGTGAAAGGCGCGCAGAACCGCCCGGTCGGAGAGGGTAAGCAGATCGGGCAGCGCGTCGAAGAAGGCGGCGCGGCCCACTTCGCGCAGGGTGCGTTTGCCAAAGAAGCGGGCGACGGACGCCATCTCTTCGACGATCGAGGCGTAGGCGCTGCCGAGTGCGGCGTGGGAGTCGCCCGCTTCGACGATGACAAGAGAGTGCCCCGTGTCTGTTGTGAGGGCGGGGAGCTGCCGGACCGTAGGCTTCTCCGCCAAGTCGATGAGCACCACCCCGCCGGTGGCGCAGGCGAGCTGATCCATCAGCCCGGAGGGCTTGCCGAGAAATTCATTTTCGGCAAAGCGCCCCGCTTCGGCGAGCGTCTGGAGCGGAATTGTTCCACCGTTGTAGAGATGGGAGATGACAAGTCCGATCAGCACTTCGAACGCAGCGGAGGAGGAGAGCCCTGCCCCGCCCGGAATCTGAGAGCGGGTACAGCAGGAAAAGGGGCCGAGACGGTAGCCGTGCTCACGGAGATAGAAGAGCACACCACGGAGGAGCGCACCTGTGCAGCTCCCCCCGGCGGAGTCCGGGGAGAGCGTGGAGAGCGAAACGCACTCCGTCGGATAGCCGGCACTGCGCACCGTGACGGTGTCGCCCTCCGTCGCGGCGGCGCAAGCTGCGATATCCCGATCGATCGCCGCCGCAATCACATGACCCTGCTGGTGATCAAGATGGTTGCCGCAGAGCTCGATCCGGCCGGGAACACGGAAAAAAAAGACCTCTTTATCTCCAATCTCGGGGAGTTGGGAGAGAGAGGACGAGAGCTCCGCATAGCGTGCCCGCGCGCTCGGAAGATCGTCATAGAGAGAGGCGAGGGTGAAATCGAGCAGACCGCTGCCGGCGGCGCTTGTGGCTGCAGAAGCGTTCAAGAAAAATTCCTCCATTTCATCGCGGATAAAAGGGCTTTTTTTCGCATTTTCACTTGTATTATATCCAAAAGAAAGATAAAATATCAATAGTTGAAAATGAGAAGAAGACCCCGGTGGAAGGGGTGAATGGAGACAGAGACGATGAGAAAGACAAAGATTATCTGTACCCTCGGTCCGGCGACCGACAAGGGGGAAGTGCTGCGCGAACTCATCCTCGCAGGGATGGATGTCGCGCGCTTTAATTTTTCGCACGGAACAAGAGAGGCGCAGAAGGAGCGGTTTGACCGGCTTGTCGCGCTGCGGGAGGAGCTCGGCCGCCCGGTGGCGGCGCTGCTCGACACAAAGGGGCCGGAGGTGCGCACCGGGATGCTGAAGGAGGGAAAGCTCGCCCTCTCAGCGGGGATGTCGGTGACCCTTACCACCAGAGAATGCGTGGGGGAGGGGACTGTGATCCCGGTCAACTATCGCAATTTGCCCCGGGATTTGAAGGTCGGGGCGACCGTGCTGCTGGACGACGGTCTGATCGAGATGCGGGTGCGCGAGCTCTCAGACGAGGAGATCGTCTGCGAAGTACAGAACGACGGGGTGCTCGGCAATCAGAAGGGGATCAATCTACCGGGGACCAAGCTCACGCTCCCGTTTATCAGTGAGAGGGACCGGGCGGATATCCTCTTCGGAGTGGACAACGGATTTGACTTTATCGCGGCGAGCTTTACACGCAGCGCGGAGGACATTTTGGAGATCCGCCGTCTGCTCTCGGAACACGGAAAGGGGGATATCTCGATCATTGCAAAGATCGAGAACGCCGAAGGAGTTTCGAATATCGATGAGATTATCCGTGTGTCGGACGGCGTGATGATCGCCCGGGGCGATATGGGAGTGGAAATCCCGATTGAGGAGGTCCCGGCGCTCCAGAAGAAGATTATCAAAAAGGTGTCAAGAAGTGGAAAAATTGTCATCACAGCGACACAGATGCTCGACTCGATGATGAAAAATCCCCGTCCGACCCGGGCGGAGACGACCGATGTGGCAAATGCCATCTATGACGGAACGGGGGCGATCATGCTCTCGGGAGAGACTGCGGCGGGGGCCTACCCGGTGCAGGCGCTCAGGACAATGGTGCGCATTACGCTGCGCACCGAGGCGGATATCGACTATATGAAGCGGTTCAAACTGGCGCTGGTAGAGGACCGGATGAATATCACAAACGCGATCTCGCACGCGACCTGTACCACGGCGCACGACATCGGCGCGGCCGCGATTATCCCGATAACCAAATCCGGAAAATCGGCGCGGATGATCGCGAAATACCGCCCCACCTGCCGAATTGTAGCCTGTACGCCGTACCGCAGAACGGTGCGGCAGCTGATGCTCTGCTTTGGTGTCACACCAGTGCTGATTGAAAAGACAGACGTACAGGAGGAGCTGTTCGCGCGGGCGGTGTCCGCAGCGGAGAAGACCGGCCATATTCAAAGCGGAGATCTGGTGGTGCTGACCGCGGGGCTGCCGCTCGGCGTCACCGGAAGCACCAACATGATCAAGGTGCATGTGGTCGGCGACGTGCTGCTCTACGGTACCGGAGGCGCGACTCAGAGCGTGACCGGCCGAGTGCGGGTGGTGCGTGAGGGTCAGATGCTCCCGGCGGATTTTGAGAAGGGGGAGATCCTTGTCGTCTCAAAGACGAACGATGCACTGCTGCCGCTGATGAAGAAAGCGGCGGCGATCATTGTGGAACAGCCGGGGGCGAATACCCATACGGCGATCTACGGCTATGAGACTGGGAAACCGGTAATTCTCGGGGCTGCAGGTGTGACGGAAAAGCTGCGCACCGGGCGGACGGTCCGTGTGGATGCGCTGCGCGGGACGGTAACAATGATTGGGTGACGGAGAGAGAGACGTGGCGAGGAAAAGAAGACTTAGCAATTCGATGATATTGATCCTCGGTTTTCTGGGGGTACTGGCGCTCGGCTCGGTTCTGCTGATGCTGCCGATCTCCCATACGCCGGGAATTACCGTAAAGCCGATTGACGCCGTCTTTACCGCGGCGAGCGCGCTCTTTGTGACGGGACTTGCAAGCGTGAACATCGCGACCCACTTCAGCGGATTTGGCCAGATTGTCATCGCATTTCTGATTCAGATTGGCGGACTCGGCTTTATGTCGGTTGCGGTGGTTCTGTTTGTGCTGCTCGGGAAAAAGGTAGGGCTGCGCGAGCGGGTGGTGCTCAAGGAGTCGCTCGGCCAGAATTCAATCTCCGGAATTGTGCGGCTGCTCAAGAAGATTGTAGCGATGACGCTCGGAATCGAGCTTGTGGGAGCGGTGCTCTGCTTTGTGATCTTTATTCAGGATTTTGCGCCGCTGGAGGCGGTGAAGGCGAGTCTGTTCCACGCGGTGAGTTCCTTTAACAACTGCGGTTTGGACGTGTTCGACGGAGGGATGATGGTCTATCAGAGCAACGCGCCGATGCTGCTGACCACGTCAGCGCTCGTCATCCTGGGCGGACTCGGTTTTGCGGTGATCTGCGACATCGCAAAGAAGCGGCGGTTTCGGACGCTCACGATGCACTCGAAGATTGTCATTGTGATGACCGTGCTGCTGCTCACAGTGGGCACTCTGCTGCTCAAGTTGACCGACGGGCTGGACTGGCTCTCCGCTTTTTTCCAGAGCATGACCACCCGCACAGCGGGTTTTAACTCGGTGGACAACGGTCAGCTCTCCGCGGGGGGGAAGTTTGTGTCGATGCTTCTGATGTTTATCGGCGCATCGCCGGGGTCAACCGGCGGCGGTATCAAGACGACCAGCCTTTTTGCGATGCTGCTCGCGGCGAGAAGCCTCGCCAAGGGGAGGGAGCGCACTGCGTTTCATCGGAAGATTCCGGCGGCGAGTGTGCTCAAAGCGTTTATTATCACCCTGTTCGGCGCGGCGATTGTCTGCTTTTGTACGCTTGTGCTATTGCTGGGGGAGCCGACGATCGCGCTCTCCGATGCGCTTTACGAGTCGGTCTCGGCGTTTGCGACGGTGGGGCTCTCCACAGGAATCACGCCGATGCTGCACGACTCGAGCAAAATTGTACTCATTCTGACAATGTTTCTTGGGAGGCTCGGACCGCTCACCGTGGCCTGCGCCTGGAGCTTTAATAATGATTCCACGCTCAACTACGTGGAGGAACAGATCACTGTAGGATAAAAGAGGGATTTTTTGTGAATAACAAGTTTAAGAACACAATTGACTTCGGTGTGATCGGACTGGGCCGGTTCGGCTATGCGCTGGCGACGACACTCGCCCGCGCGGGGAAGGAAGTCGTGGTGCTCGACCGGGACCCGGACAAGGTGAAGTCGATCACCCAGGAGGTGGAGCAGGCGTTTGTCGCCGAACGGCTTGACAAGGCGACGCTGGTCGAGGCGGGGATCAACAACTGCAAGGTGGTTGTCATCTGTGTGGCGGAGAAGATCGACGTCTCGATTCTCACCACGCTCAACGTGATCGAGCTCGGGGTGGACCGGGTGCTTGCAAAGGCGGTGAGTCCGGAGCACGGCAACGTTTTGAAGAAGATCGGTGCGGAGGTGGTCTATCCGGAGAAGGACATGGCGGAGCGGCTCGCGACCAGCCTGATGTACTCCGATGTGCTCGAGCGGATCGATATCGCACACGAGTACGCCATCGAGGAGGTGCGGGTGCCGCGCTGCTATTGGGGACGCACGATCGAGCAGACCAATATTCGCAAGAAGTTCGGGCTCAATATCATCGCGCTGATCAAATCCGACCATACAAATGTGGAACTGCGGCCGGATACGGTGCTCGGCGAGGGGGATATTATTGTAGTGATCGGAAAGCACGGCAGCCTCAGCCGGTTTGAGGAGAGCTGTTTTCCGGAGAAAGTGTGATGGAGCGGGTCTCCGCTGCGGGCGGACTGCTCTTTGCGGAGGGGGTGCGGGAGTTCTCTCTCCGGGCGACGCTCGAGAGCGGACAGTGCTTCCGATATCGAGAGCTGCCGGACGGATTTTTCGAGGTGCGCGCGGGCAGCCGCAGAGGGGAGTTCTGCCTTCGGGGGGAGACGCTCATCTGCCGCTCGGTACTTGCGACCGACTTTGAGGCGTTCTGGCGGAATTACTTTGATCTTGACTTTGACTACGCGGCAGTGCGGAAGGTGCTCGGGCGGGATCCGGTGCTCGCGGAGGCGATGAAACGCTGCGGCGGGCTTCACATCCTGCGGCAGGAGCCGTTCGAGACGCTCGTCACCTTTATCATCTCGCAGAACAACAATATCCCGCGAATCAAAGGAATTGTCGCACGGCTTTGCGAGGCATACGGAGAGGGCGGCTTTCCGTCCCCTGAGCGGCTCGCGGCCCTCGACATCCCGGGCCTTGCGTGCCTCCGGGCGGGGTTCCGCGCGAAATATATCCTGGATGCGGCGAGAAAGGTGACGGCGGGCGAGGTGAATCTCTCGGCACTCCCGGCGCTGCCCTATGACGAGGCCGAGGCGGAGCTGCGGAAAATCTCCGGCGTCGGGGAGAAGGTGGCGGCCTGCGTGCTGCTCTTCGGCGCGCGGCAGCTCGACGCCTTTCCGGTGGACGTCTGGATGAAAAAAGCGGTTGGGCACTTCTATCCGGAGGGACTGGACAGGAGCCGGTTCGGCGGCTTTGCGGGGATCGCGCAGCAATATCTCTACCACTACGCGCGAATTTCCGGTCTGCATCTCGCGTGATATTGTGGAGCGCGGAGGTTTGTGGTACAATAATAAAAGAAAAAATGGAGCGCCCGTCGGGCGGCCCTTTTTAAAAAACAGGAGGAATCTTTACTATGTTAGTTTCAGCCAAAGAGATGCTGGAGAAGGCCAGAGACGGGCACTATGCGGTCGGTCAGTTCAACATCAACAATCTCGAATGGACCAAGTCCATCCTGCTCACCTCGGAGGAGCTCAAGTCTCCGGTGATTCTGGGTGTGTCGGAGGGAGCGGGCAAGTATATGACCGGCTTTAAGACGGTCGCGGCGATGGTGCGCGCGATGGTCGAGGAGCTCGGTATCACCGTGCCGGTTGCGCTGCATCTCGATCACGGCAGCTATGAGGGATGCCTCAAATGCATCGAGGCGGGCTTCTCCTCGATCATGTTTGACGGTTCGCACTATCCGATCGCGGAGAATGTGGAGAAGACACGCGAGCTCGTTGCGATCTGTAAGGAGAAGGGGCTCTCCCTCGAGGCCGAGGTCGGTTCGATCGGCGGCGAGGAGGACGGCGTCGTCGGCGCGGGCGAGTGCGCGGACCCGGATGAGTGCAAGGCGATTGCGGATCTGGGCGTCGATATGCTCGCGGCGGGCATTGGCAACATCCACGGCAAGTATCCGGCAAACTGGGCGGGTCTCAGCTTTGAGACGCTCGCGGCGGTGAAGGAGAAGGTGGGCGGCATGCCGCTCGTGCTCCACGGCGGCACCGGCATTCCGGAGGAGATGATTAAAAAGGCGATCGACCTCGGCGTGGCGAAGATCAATGTGAACACCGAGTGCCAGCTCTCGTTTGCGGCGGCGACCAGAGCGTATATCGAGGCGGGCAAGGACCTCGAGGGCAAGGGCTTCGATCCGCGGAAGCTGCTGGCGCCGGGCGCCGCGGCGATTCAGGAGACGGTCAAGGAGAAGATGGAGCTGTTCGGCTCGGTCGGCAAGGCGTAAGCTGATTTCTAAAAGGGCGGCATAGGACTGAAAGAGGCCGAAGCTGTGGTGAGGTTTACGGCCTGAGGCCCGGCCGGTGCGTCAAACCGGAGTCCGCGGCTTTTGATATTTCATAAGAGAGAATTCCCCGGGGCGACCGCCCCGGGGAATTCTCTCTTTTTGTGCAGCGACTTTGAACGGTCCCCTTTTTAGTCCGTCTCGGAGACGCGTGCGAGAATCTGCCGGAACTCCTCGACTTGCCCGGCAGTGAGCTGGATCTGACCGCCCTGATAGCGGGCGTATCCCTGCGAGAGGCTGAGACCGTAACCGGCGCCGAACTCGGTATTCACCGTATATTCCGGCGCACAGTTACAGACCCGGTCGGCGCTGTAGTCGAGAAAGCGCAGAAGGTCGGTGAGCGCCACCGAGTCGTCGCCGCTGAAAGTCTTTGTGAAGCCCGCCCCCTCCGGAGGGTGATAGACGACAGTCGTAACCGTGTTGCCGCAGTAGCCGGGGCTGTCGTGTGGGACGACATTCTGGGCCCCGTCGGGGAGCAGGACGTGGTCGGCGGCGGGAGAGGAAACAGGCTCACCTGCCTCCGGCGCCGCGCCGCACGCGGTGAGCAGCAGGGCGGCGAGCAGGAGAAAAAGCACGGCGGTTCGTTTCATGAGAACGCCCCCTTTGCCTCTTTGACGACGGCGGAAGGGGTTTTGTTCCGCTTAAAAGAAAAGTTGGAGCAGCACCATCAGCGCGGCCCCCGGAATCCCGAGCAGGAAGGACCCGGCTGCCGTTACGACGTTAACAGGTAGGAAGAGCGGGGTCCCGCCGGCGAACCGGTTGAGTAGGAACAGGACGAGCAACCCTGCAAAGCCGTTGAGAACGAGAAATGAGAGCTTTTTCGGCAGGACGATTAAGAGGAAGATGAGCACCGCCACAGCGGCGAGAACGATCAGAGCGGTGGAAAGTGGCGACATGGGAATCCTTCTTTCTCTGGTGATTTGAGCTGCCCGAGCAGATAGCTGTACTGGGCGAGAAGAGAGAGACGGCGATAGACGCAGTATTCGGTCAGCTGCGGCGCGCTCACCTCGGCGAAAAGGGAGTCGCAGCGCCGCAGCTCCTCGCAGACCCTCCGCAGTTCTTCCTGTGGAGCGGGGACGGATATTTTTTTGAAAAACAGGTTCATAGAAGGGCCCCTTTTTTCATTACTTGCAGCCATTCTATTCAAAAGTGGGACAAAATATGACCGGGCCCCGTCCCGTTCCGGCGTGAAGTGTCCGGATGGAGGGCGGTCCGCCCTTCCGGTTTTGAAGAGACCACTGCCGGGGAGGACGGAAATGAGATGCGGCATCGTGCGGCGGGAGAGCTTGCGCTGGGCGTCAAAAACGGCAGGAAAACGCGGAGGAGCGTGCCTGTGCCGGAAAGCCGCTTCGCAGTCCGGACTGGACGCGGACACAGTGCAAAGGCCCGCCCCAAAACTTTGAACGAGTTCGGCGGGACGACAGGACTGAGAGATAACGGGGACACCTACTCCCCTTGACAAACAGCCAAAAAAAGAAATACAATAAATTTGTATGAGCGCCCCCGGCGGGAAGGGGTGGACGGGACGGCTTTCTACAAGATGCTGTGGTTCAGACACCGCCGGGAGGAAACGGAAAGGAATAACTATGCCAAAAAAACATTACGGAAATGAGAGCATCTCCTCGCTCAAGGGGGCGGACCGGGTCCGCCTGCGGCCCGCGGTCATCTTTGGCAGCGACGGCATCGAGGGATGTGAGCACTCATTTTTTGAGATACTGTCAAATTCGATCGACGAGGCGCGAGAGGGCTTCGGCGACCGGATTATCATCACCAAGTACCGGGACGGTAGCCTCGAGGTGGAGGACTTTGGACGGGGTGTGCCGGTGGCCTATAATCAGAACGAAAACAGGTATAATTGGGAGCTTGTATACTGCGAGTTATACGCCGGTGGAAAATATCACAACAATGAGGGGGAGAACTACGAGTACTCTCTGGGGCTCAACGGTCTCGGTGCCTGTGCGACCCAGTACGCAAGCCGGGAGATGGACGTCACCGTCTGGCGGGACGGGAGGGAGTACAGCCTGCACTTTGAGCGGGGCGAGAACATCGGCGGCCTTGCGGAGAAGGAGTACAAGGGCAAAAGAACCGGCACACGGACGCGCTGGATGCCCGACCGGGACGTCTTTACCGATATTGAGATCGGCGACGAATTTTTAAAAGACGTTTTAAAGAAACAGGCCGTGGTGAACGCGCGGCTCCGCTTTGTGCTCCGTATCGAGCGGGAGAGCGGTTTTGAGGAGAGCGAGTTCTGCTATGAGCACGGCCTTGCGGACTATATCGCGGAGCTCGCGGGCGAGAGCGCGCTCACCCCACCGCAGATTCTCTCGGCTGAGCGGAGAGGGCGCGACCGGGCGGACAAGCCGGACTACAAAGTAAAGTTCGAAATCGCCTTCTGTTTTTCGAACACTGTGGCCCTCTGCGAGTACTACCACAACTCCAGCTTTCTGGAGCACGGCGGTTCGCCGGACAAGGCGGTGCGGAGCGCCTTTGTCTCCGCGATCGATGCCTATTTGAAGTCGATCGGTAAATACAATAAAAACGAGAGTAAGATCAGCTTTGCGGACGTCGCGGACTCGCTGCTGCTGGTCTCGAGCTCCTTCTCCACCCAGACGAGCTATGAGAACCAGACCAAAAAGGCGATCAACAACCGGTTTATCCAGGAGGCGATGACCGAGTTCTTAAAGCATCAGCTCGAAGTATATTTTATTGAGAACAAAGCGGATGCGGACAGGATCGCGGAGCAGATTCTGGTGAACAAGCGCTCCCGCGAGTCGGCGGAGAAGGCGCGCATCAACATCAAGAAGAAGCTCTCGGGCGGCGTCGATATGGCAAACCGCGTGCAGAAATATGTGGACTGCCGCTCGAAGGACAGGGCGCGCCGGGAACTCTACATCGTGGAGGGTGACTCGGCGCTCGGTGCGGTGAAGCAGGCGAGAGACGCGGAGTTCCAGGCGGTGATCCCGGTGCGCGGCAAAATTTTGAACTGTCTCAAGGCGGAGTACGACAAAATCTTTAAAAATGAGATCATCACCGACCTGATCCGGGTGATGGGCTGCGGTGTGGAGGTCAAAAACAAGAGCAAGGAGCTCGCCTTTTTTGACTTGGAGGCGCTGCGCTTCTCCAAGATCGTGATCTGTACCGATGCGGATGTGGACGGCTTCCAGATCCGCACGCTGATTCTGACCATGCTGTTCCGCCTGACGCCGACGCTGATTGAGAAGGGGATGGTCTACATCGCGGAGACCCCGCTCTTTGAGATCACCTGCGGCAAGGATACCTATTTTGCCTACGACGAGCGGGAGAAGGCCGGGATTTTGAAAAAGCTTGAGGGGAAGAAGGGCAAAATCAACATCCAGCGCAGCAAGGGACTCGGCGAGAACGACCCGGAGATGATGAGCCTCACCACCATGAGACCGGAGACGAGGCGGCTCATCCGCGTCTGCCCGGAGGACAGGGAGCGGACCGAGGCGATGTTCGACCTGCTGCTCGGGGACAATCTCGCGGGCAGAAAGGAGCACATCGCGGAGAACGGCTACAAGTTTATCGAATTTGCCGACATCAGCTGAGACGCTGAGAGGCCGGAGGAGAGAAGATGGCGGAACATAAATTTATTGACCAGAATATTACAGAGACGCTCGAACAGAACTACATGCCGTATGCGATGAGCGTCATCATCTCGCGCGCGATTCCGGAGATCGACGGGCTGAAGCCCTCCCACCGGAAACTCCTATACACTATGTATAAGATGGGGTTAATAAACGGAGCGAGAACCAAATCTGCGAACGTGGTGGGGCAGACGATGAAGCTCAACCCCCACGGGGACGCGGCGATCTACGAGACGCTGGTACGGATGACTAAGAACAACGAGTCGCTGCTGGTGCCGCTGATCGACAGCAAGGGCAACTTCGGCAAGGTCTACTCGAGAGATATGGCTTACGCCGCGAGCCGGTACACCGAGTGTAAGCTGATGCCGGTCTGTGCGGAGGTGTTCCGGGATATCGACCGGGACACGGTGGATTTTGTGGATAACTATGACGCGACGATGAAGGAGCCCGCACTGCTGCCGGTCTCCTTCCCGCTGATTCTGGCAAACGCCAACCAGGGCATCGCGGTCGGTATGGCGAGCAACATCTGCTCCTTTAATTTAAAGGAGCTCTGCGACACGACCGTCGCGCTGCTGCGGGACGAGGAGGCCGACCTCTTCGAGACATTAAAGGCGCCGGACTTTACAACCGGCGGCAAGCTGATCTACAACCGGGCGCAGCTCGAGGAGATCTACCGCACCGGGCGCGGCAGCTTTAAGCTGCGCGCCTGCTACAGCTATGACAAGAGCGAGCACTGCATCGAGATCACCGAGATTCCCTACACCACGACGGTGGAGGCGATCATCGACAAGATCATTGAGCTGTGTAAACAGGGGAAGGCGAAGGAGATCTCGGACGTGCGGGACGAGACCGACCTCTCGGGCCTCAAGATCGCGATCGACCTCAAGCGGGGCACCGATCCGGATCTGCTGATGGCGAAGCTCTACAAGTCGACGCCGCTGGAGGACAGCTTTGCCTGCAACTTCAATCTGCTGATCGGCGGGATGCCGCGGGTCTGCGGCGTGCGGGAGATTTTAAACGAGTGGATCTCCTTCCGCATCGAGTGCATCAAGCGGCAGCTCTACTTCGACATCCAGAAGAAGAGCGAGCGGCTGCACCTCTTACAGGGACTCAAGAAGATTCTGCTCGATATCGACAAGGCGGTCAAGATCGTGCGGGAGACCGAGGAGGACGAGGAGGTCATTCCGAACCTGATGATCGGCTTCGGGGTGGACGAATTACAGGCGGAGTTCATCGCGGAGATCAAGCTGCGCAACCTGAACCGGGAGCACGTATTGAAGCGGATCTCCGAGGTGGACGGGCTTGCGCAGGAGATCGAGGAGCTCAAAGCGACGCTTGAGTCGAGAAAGAGGATCGGAAAACTGATCGAGGGCCAGTTAAAGGAGATCGCGAAGAAGTACGGTGAGAAGCGCCGCACCAAGATCATCTACGAGGACGAGATTGTGACCTTCTCGGAGGAGGAGCAGATCGAGGACTATCCGGTCACCGTCTTCTTGACCCGGGACGGCTACTTCAAGAAGATCACTCCGCTCTCTCTGCGGATGTCGGGCGAGCACAAGCTCAAGGAGGGGGACGAGATCAAAGAGACGATTCCCTGCCAGAACAAGAGCGAACTTCTGGTATTTACCGACCGGCAGCAGTGCTACAAGGCGCGGCTCTACGACTTTGACGACACCAAGGCGAGCGTGCTCGGGGACTATCTGCCGACCAAGCTCGGCATGGACGAGGGGGAGAGCGTGGTGGGAATCGTGGTCACCGACGACTACGGCGGGAACCTGCTCTTCTTCTTTGAGGACGGCAAGTGCGCAAAGGTGGAACTCGCGGCCTACCGCACCAAGCAGAACCGGAGAAAGCTCACCGGGGCCTACGCCGACCGCTCAAAGCTTGTGGCGCTCTTCTGGGCGGACGACGAGGCGGAATTTATGCTGCGCTCGACCGCGCAGAAGATGCTGATCGTCCCGGCGGGACTGGTGCCGAAGAAGAGCACGCGCACGACCATCGGAGTGAACGTGATGACCCTGCGGGGGAAGAACACCGTCGAGTCGGTGCAGCCGTTTGACCCGACCCGGGTGGTGAAGGACTCGAGATACCGCTCGAAGAATCTGCCCGCGTCGGGAACGGTGCTCACCGAGGAGGACAAGGCGCTTCTCGGCCTGCCGGCGCAGACGACGCTGATCTGACGCGGGAACAGGGCGGCCGTGCGGCGGTTGGGGCCCGGTGCTAACCGGTGCCGGGTGCAGAGATAAAAATGGCCGCCCAAAGGGGCGGCTATTTTGGAGAGAATCGATTGTGAAAATAGATGCCGCCCGTCGGAACGTCTGTCCGGCCTTTGTATAACTGCGGGCTGCGGACGGACGCGCCGGATGTCCGCAGAGAGGACCTGCCGGGGCAATGGGGAGGCTTCGGAGCGAGAGGACGGGACTTTCGGCTGTTATTTTATCCAGGAGGTGGAGGATGAAAGAGGAGAAGACCAATGTGATGCGGGTGCTGGAACGGGCAAAGCTCGACTACCGGCACTACTGCTACGCGGGGACGGGGGCGCTCAGCGGGGGCGAAGTCGCGCGGGCGCTCGGACAGGATCCGAACCGTGTGTTTAAGACGCTGGTGACGGTGGGGAAGAGCGGGGCGCACTATGTGTTTCTGGTTCCTGTGCTGCGGGAGCTCGAGCTCAAGCGGGCGGCGGCCTCGGTGGGGGAGAAGTCGGTCGCAATGGTGAAGTCGAAGGAGCTTCTGGGACTCACCGGTTATATCCACGGGGGCTGCTCGCCGATCGGAATGAAGAAGCTCTTTGTCACCCGGGTGGACCGCACGGCGGAGCGGATGGAGACGATACTTTTCAGCGCGGGTAAGATCGGCTACCAGGTGGAGCTCGCGCCGGAGGCGCTGCGAAAGGTCGTGCCGTTTGAGTTTGCGGAGCTCACGGCGGAGTGAGCGGGAAGTGGAGAAGTGCCGAAACCTATTCTGTGGCGAGCGCGTCTTCGGCGGCGGACGAGGCGTGTTCGATCTCGATTGCCCCGCCGAGCGAATCGAGGGCGAGCAGCTGGGCAATCTCCGTCTCCTGCGCGGCTGTCACGCTGACCTTGACCCTGTTGCACGTTTCATAGACTCCCGAGGAGGTGACAAACGGCAGCTTTCCGCCCGCCATCGCGGCGCTGATGGTGTGCTGCAGCTCGGTGAGATAGTCCAAGGTGTAGGCGCCGGATTCAAAACGCGCCTCGCGCTCGCTGACGCCCAGCTCTTCGCAGATGGCCGATCGATTTTCCGGGGTGTCGGCTGTCAGAACGATGACGAAGGTTCCATCTGCATCCAGATAGGAGCCGCCGAAGAAGGCGGCGGAGTCCGGCGTCAGAGCGGCGCTGCTGACGGCGCTGTAGGGGTTGGCAGCCGCGTCGTGGCCGTAGGGGCTGGCAGTTGCGCTGTGGCCGCTCGGGATCTGGTTTGACGAGGTGTTTTCTGCCTCCTCTTTTTGTGCTTGTGGGGGCTCGGCGGAGGGCTGTCTTTCGCCCGGGAGAGAGAAAGGAAAGAGCAGATCGCGATTCCAGACGGCGACGCCGAGCGCTGCGATACAACAACAGGCGAGCCCCTTCTGGACTGCGCGCCGGAGACGCTTTTTCTCTGCGTAATATTGCTCCCTGCGGCGAAAGACGCTTTGGGCCATCTCATGATAATCCTTCATAGTGAAATCCCTCCCGTTCAAGTTCGGATTTAAGCGATCGTTTTGCCTGATAGATGAGATTCTCGATCTGCCGCTTGCTTTTTTTCATCACCGCGGCAATCTGTTCATTTGTCATCTCTTCGAGAAATTTCAGATGTAACACATTGCTGTAAGCGGGGGTTATTTTAGAGAGCGCGCGGTGGAGGAGAATTTTTTGCTCCTTTTGCAGATAGGACTCCTCCAGGGAGGCCTTATCGCTGCGGATGGCGGCCAGCTCTTCACAGGTGACGGGCTGAAGCTTCTTTGCGCGTTTCAAATGGTTGAGCGCCAGATTTCGTCCAATGGTATAGAGCCAGGTTTTAAAGGAGTATTTTGCTGTGAAGTGCGGCTTTCGGGTGACAAGTCTGAAAAAGGTATCCTCGGTCAACTCCTCGGCGGTGTGCAGATCGCCCGCATAGCGCAGAAGAAAAAGTGTCAGACCGTCTTTGTAATCCCGGATGATCTCCACGATTCCGTTGTCATCCCCTTCGAGGAAACGGCGGTAGCTGCAGGCACCGTTATCCATTCGTCTGCTCCTTTCCAGCGTGGATTTGGGATTTTCCCTGTTCAATGATTGAACAATTGACCGCTGCGGATCTCTTAACAGGCGGATAAATTTAATATGGGCCGCTGCGGTGAATTTTAGAAAAAAAGAGACTCCCTTTTGAGAGAGTCTCTGTATCGAATTCAGGTTGGGACTACTTGCCCTGATAGGTCGGAGCATTTTTCGGAGTTTTGCCCTTGATCACTTTGTGGTAGTAGTCATAGGTCATCGGCTTGTTGTCGCTCAGACGGACCGCGTCGGTCACCTCCGCCAAGAATACGGTGTGGGTGTGACAGTCGGCGCTGCCGATCACTTTGCAGGAGAGATAGCCGCAGGCGTTGTCGGTCACGAAGGGAAGCCCCTCCGGGGTGATGCCGTGTTCCACCTTGGCGAACTTGTCCCGCTCCCGGCCCGACTGAAAGCCGAGATAGGTGATGTCGAGCGGAGCGTTCTGTTCCGAGAAGAGCGAGAGGGTGAAGCGGCCGGTGCGGGTGAGCACCTCGTGGGTGAAATTCTCCTTATTGATTGAGACCGCGATGGTGGGCGGCTCGACCGAGATCTGCATGGCGGAGTTTGCGATGCAGCCGCAGAGACGCTCTCCGTCCAGCGCGCCTACGGCATAGACGCCGTAGGACATGTCCCAGAGTACACTCATATCCATTGTGAAAACCTCCTCATGGCTGCCCGGACAGTGCGGGCGTGAATGAAATGCGTCAAAAGCGCTATTTTTTATGTAAAAAGATGACGTCCGAGAGCTCGGCGCCGACATACTGACAGATCGCGCTGCACTTGAGCTTCAGAAGGAAAAAGATTTTTCCGCCGGCGAAGGGGGCGTCGTCCAGCCCTTCGAAGTTGGCCTGACCTTTGGCGATGATGAGATCTGCGCGCTCAAAATGGGCGAGCGTCTCAGGCGCCGCGTTGTTGCGATTGAACCCCATCTCAGCCATGCCGGTTGTGACAACCGGACAGAGCTCGGTCATCCCCGCCTGCTCCGCGTCGGCGAGCGTCGCGTCGTTCATAATCGGTCCGGACTTCACCATATAGGTGACCGATTTGCCGAGCGCCTGGAGCTCGCGGACGAGCAGCGTGTCGAATACGATCTCCCCCGCGTTGTCCCCGCAGATGAGTACCTCTTTGGCGGGGACGAGCTGCTCGCGGAAGAGCGGGTAGTCGGAGAGAGAAAAATCATGATTGACGCAGTGATCGATTGCGGGCAGGACGTCCACGCTGTCGAAGATGGCGAGATCGATGATGTTCCCGGCGGCTGCGAGCCGCAGCGCCATATGCAGCCGGTCGGAGGAGCTGTCCAAAATCTCCCGGAGGCGGGGCAGAAGCCCGAGCGCGAGCTCATTTGAGAGTCGCTTCTCCCGCTCGAAGGGGTCGGAGACCCCCATCTTCTCATAGGCGGCGCGCAGAAAGCGCGACGCGTTCTCGCAGGGGGTGCCGGAGAGCGGCTGCGCTTTGAGCTCGGGCAGAAGCTGGTAGCAGAGCTCGTACTGCCGGGTCCGGTCAAATCCGGCCCGCTCCATACAGTTGATCGCGGCATTCAGATAGCAGGGGAGACACTTGACAGTCTGTTTCAAAGCTGCGCCCTCCTTATTATAGTACCTACTATTATAGCTCTTTTGGAAGCGAATGCGCAAGAGCGCGGAGGAAAACAAAAGAATATTTTGACAGAGGGAAGAAAAAACTATATAATAGAAAAGCGAATTTGATCTAAGGCCGGTGAGTGGGTTGCCTAAATTCTTTGTGAGTCCGGACGCCATAAGGGATGGCCGGGTTGTGCTTCCGCCTGAGGAGGCGGCGCACATCAGCCGTGTGCTGCGCCTCCGGAGGGGCGATGAGATCACCGTCTGCGACGGGGCGTGCAACGACTACCGCTGCGTGATCGCAGAGCTCTCGCCGGAGCGGGTGCTCTGCGAGATTCAGAGCTGCGCGCGCTGCGGAAGCGAGCCGTCCCTTTTTGTCACGCTCTATATGGGGCTGCCAAAGTCGGACAAGCTGGAGTTTGTCATCCAGAAGGCGGTGGAACTTGGCGTCTCCCGTGTCACGCCGGTGGAGATGGCCCGCTGTGTCGCCCGGGAGAAGGGCGGCGAAAGAAAGCTGCAGCGCAGGCGGCAGCTCGCGCTCGCGGCGGCCAAGCAGTCGGGGAGAGGCATTGTTCCGGAGGTGACGGAGAGCATCTCCCTTCCGGAGGCGGCAGACCGGATGGAGAGAGACGAGCTCAGCATTCTGCTCTATGAACGGGCGGGAAGAAATGCGGAGCTGCCGGAGCTGTGCGGGGTGCGGTCGCTCTCCTTTCTGGTGGGGCCGGAGGGAGGCGTTGCCCCGGAAGAGGCGGAACTGCTTGGGGCAAAGGGCGTGCATGTGGTCGGCCTCGGGGAGAGAATTCTCCGCTGCGAGACGGCGCCGATCACTTTTTTGTCAATTCTTATGTACCTTTCGGGAAATTTCTGATATAATTTAGAATAAGTTACCATTTGGAAGGAGAAACAGTACGTGGCGACGAAAGAGAACAAGAGGGAGTATATCATCTCAAACCGGATTATGACGGTTGTCATTCTCTGCTTTGCGGTGCTGCTCGCGCTCATTTTTATATCGCGCGGTTATAATTTGATTGTGGATACCAGACAGGCTACGGTGTTTCTGGTAAATTCGCTGGTGATTTCGGTGCCGTCGGTGTTGCTTGCGGGCGCGCTGCTCTATTTCTTCAACCAGCGCAGAAAGAAGGAGAAGAAGGACCGGGTGTTTTCGGCAAATTTTGTGCTGAGCCTCGCGGTGCTCCTTTTCATCCTCGGACTCGGAATCCGGCTGGAGTTCACAAGAGCGCTCGCGATCGACGCGGCGTTTATTCTGGTGCCGGTGCTGGGCGCGCTCTATATTGTTTACTATTCATTCCAGCGAGAGTGCTTTACCCTTGCGGTTGCAATTGCGACGGGCGGCGTGTTGCTCTATCTGCTCTATAAGGTGATTAACTATACGGCGCTTGCGACGCTTGGGCTCCCGCTCTGCATCCTGCTTGCGGTGCTGATGCTGCTCTACGGCGTGCTGATGTTCCGGGTGTCAAAGGCGGGTGGTACGCTGAAACTCGGAGGACGGAAGGTGAAATTTGCGGAGCCGAATGGGAGATATCTCCCCTGCTATCTGTACGCGGCGGTGGGCGCACTCTCCTTCCTCGCGGTGGGGATTTTCGGGAGACTGGCCGCCTACTATGCGGTATTCGTCTCGGCGGGGTGTGCGGTTTTGGCAGGGCTGTATTATTTGATTTTACAGGCGCAGAAGACGAGAAAATAAGAGGAGCCGCCCGAAGGGCGGCTCTTTTCCTGCGCGTTGGAGACCGCGGTGATCGGGGGGAGA
>CAJFTX010000031.1 GCA_904420075.1 uncultured Clostridia bacterium
ATTCTCCCCGCCGCCCGATTATGCGCTGAAGCGCTTATTCTTTTTTGCGTTTTTCTTCTGAACCAGCGTGTTGATCCTCCGCCGTTCTTTGCTGCTATCTTCCAGCACTCTGGGTTTTGCCCCGGCGGTGATACACTCCCTGGTGATTGTCACTTCGGACGCATGACTGTTCGACGGGATGTCAAACATCACATCGGTCATCACTTTCTCTACAATCGAGCGCAGACCGCGCGCGCCCATATTCCGCTCGAGCGCCTTGTCCGCGATTGCATCGATCGCCCCCTCCTCAAAAGTGAGCTTCACATCGTCCATCCCAAAGAGCGCCGCATACTGCTTAAGAATCGCATTTTTCGGTTCGCGTAGGATCTGCTTATAAGCCTCCTTAGTCAGCGGCTCAAGCGCCGTAATGACCGGCAGACGGCCGACCAGCTCCGGAATGAGACCGTATTTGATAATATCCTGAGGCAGCACCTCTTTCAAAATCTCGCTTTTCTCGCGCTCTTTTTTGGACTTGACCGGCGCGTTAAAGCCGATGGCGGACCCCTCAGAGCGGCTCTCAATCACCTTTTCAATGCCATCAAACGCACCGCCGCAGATGAAGAGGATATTCGAGGTGTCGATCTGAATAAACTCCGCCTGGGGATGCTTCCGTCCGCCCTGCGGAGGGACGTTGGACTTGGTGCCCTCCAGAATTTTAAGAAGGGCCTGCTGAACCCCCTCCCCCGAAACGTCGCGCGTGATGCTCGGATTCTCAGATTTACGGGCGATCTTGTCGATCTCGTCGATATAGATGATGCCCCGCTCCGCCGCCTCAATATCGAAATCGGCGGACTGAATCAGCCGCAACAGGATATTTTCTACGTCCTCGCCCACGTAGCCGGCCTCCGTGAGCGTGGTCGCATCCGCAATCGCAAACGGGACGTTTAGAAATCGCGAAAGCGTCTGTGCAAGCAGCGTCTTGCCGACGCCGGTTGGGCCAAGAAGCAGAACATTGCTCTTCTGGAGCTCCACCTCCTCATCCCCGCCGAAGTAAATCCTCTTGTAGTGATTATAAACGGCCACCGAGAGCGCACGCTTCGCCTCATCCTGCCCGATCACATATTTATCGAGATTTTCTTTCATCTCAGCCGGGGTGGGAAGCTCCGGAATCTCAGGGTCAAAGCTCTGCGGCGTGACCGGGTCGAGCTCCAGCGCGTCGATACAGAATCCGACACAGGTGTCGCAGATGTAGGCTTCGTTGCCCGAGAACATTCTGCCGACCTCCGCAGCGGAACGCCCACAGAAGGAGCAGCGGATATTATTTTCGTTTTTTGCCATTCGTACCTCCGAAATTCTGAGAAAGCGCCGGCTCCCAACGAGTTCAGCCGGCGCTTATTTCTTATCTTGACTCGATGACCTTATCGATCAGCCCATAGGCTGCAGCCTCTGCGGCGGACATAAAATTATCTCGCTCGGTGTCCCGCTCGATGTCGGCAAGCGGTTTTCCGGTCCGCTCTGCCAGAATTCTGTTGAGCGTACTGCGGGTTTTGAGGATGTGGTCCGCGTGGATCTTGATATCGGAGGCCTGCCCCTGCATTCCGCCGAGCGGCTGATGGATCATGATCTCCGCATTGGGGAGCGCAAGCCGCTTCCCCTTTGCACCGGCGGCGAGCAAAAACGCCCCCATGCTGGCGGCCATACCGATACAGATGGTCGATACATCGCACTTGATATAATTCATCGTGTCAAAAATTGCGAGTCCGGCGGATACCGAGCCGCCCGGGCTGTTGATATAAAAACTGATGTCTTTATCCGGGTCCTGCGACTCCAGGAAGAGCAGCTGCGCGACTACGAGGCTCGCCGTAACGTCGTTGACCTCCTCCGAGAGAAATATGATCCGATCATTCAGCAGTCTCGAATAGATGTCATAGGACCGCTCACCTCGGCTTGTCTGCTCTACAACCATTGGTACTAAACTCATATGGTAACCTCCGTATTATTTGTTCCCATCTGTTTATAGTCAAAATTCAGAGGATTTATTCTTCTTCTGGCCAATTACTCGGCGGACTTTTCCTCGGCCTTGGGCGCGGCCTTCTTCGTTGTGGTCTTCTTTGTCGTACTCTTGGCAGCCGTCTTTTTCTCGGCGCCCTCCTTCGCGGCCGCCGCTTTCTTCGCCGGGGCCTTCTTGGTCGTCGTTTTCTTTGCGGGCTTCTCCTCGCCGTCCTCAGCTTTATCGGCTGCTTTCTTGGCGCTCTTCTTCGCCGGCGCCTTCTTCGGAGCTTCCTCAGAAAACTCCTTCTCGGTCACCTTCGCGGAGGACTTGACAAGCTCAATTGCTTTCTCGGTTGCGATATCCTTGGTGATCTCAGTCGCCGGAATATACTTCTTGACATCCTCCAGCTCCATCTGGTAGCTCTCGGCAATCTTCTTATACTCGTTCTCGAGGTCCTCCTCCGACGGGACGATCTTCTCCAGCTCTACAATTTTCTCCAGTGCGAGACGGATTCTGGTGCGCTTCTCAGCCTGCTCTCTAAAAGTCTTGCGGAAGCCGTCCATATCCATGCCAGTCATCTGCAGATACTGGTCAAGATTGAGTCCCTGCATCTGGAGCTTGTAATCAAACTCGTTGACGATGGCGTCGAGTCCTCTCTCCACCATGCAGTCCGGAACGTCACACTCCATCCCCTCGAGGATCTGATCAATTAACTTGTCCTCAAGCTCATTCTGAGAGTTGCGCTCGTTGGACGCGGCAATCTTTTCACGGATATCCGAGCGCAGCGCATCGAGCGTGTCAAACTCGCTGACGTCCTTTGCAAACTCATCGTCAAGCTCCGGCAGCTCCACGACACTGATACCGTTGAGCTTGCACTTGAAGACGGCGGGCTTCCCTGCGAGCTCAGCCGCGTGGTAGCCGTCCGGGAACTTCACTTCGACGTCAAACTCAGAGCCGATCTCCTTGCCGACAATCTGGGTCTCAAACCCCGGAATAAAGGTGTTTGAGCCGAGCTTGAGCTCCTGTCCCTCGGCCTTGCCGCCGTCAAACGGCACACCGTCTACAAAGCCCTCATAGTCGATATTGACGATGTCGTCCTGCTGCGCTTTGCGGTCGGTCACCTCGACGGTGCGGCCGGCCTGCTCACGCAGACGGGTGATCTCACGCTCCACCGTCTCCTCTTTGACCGGGTAGATGGTCTTCTCAACCTTCAGGCCCTTATACTCACCCAGCTTTACCTCAGGACGCACGGTCACGGTTGCGATGAAGGTAAAGCCGTTCTCGTCAAGCGTGGTTACCTCGATCCCGGCGCGATCCACCGGATCAATTCCGCTCTCCTTGACCGCCTCGTCATAGGCCGACGGATAGAGCGCATTGACGGCATCCTCGTAAAAAGCCTGCTCGCCGCCGCAATATTTCACAACCAGGTTTGCCGGGGCCTTACCCTTACGGAAACCGGGCACAGTCATCTTCTTTGCCTGTCTCTTGATCGAGTCGGAAACGCTCTTCTGGAACGCCTCTTTCTCCACCGCGATCTCCAGCGCGACCTGATTTTTCTCTTTCGTTTCAACCTTTACCAATTTCAAAGTGATACCCTCCTGAACTATAATTACTTTTATGTAAAAATTGATTTGTTTTTGTGCCTAAGCGATAGTGTAACATATCGCATCGATAAAATAAACACTATTTTATAAAAACAGGCGTAAAATCTACAAAATCCGCCGCTGTGAGCGTAAAATCGATTCCATGGTATGTCCCCTCGACCCGCGCGGCATGTCCGGCGGCGTGCAGATGCCCGTAATAGCAGCGCTTCACCCCGTAGCGCCGCATACACGCGAGCATCCCTTCGTTCTCAAACGTCGTGAGAACCGGAGGATAGTGCAAAAACACAAGCTTTTCAAGCCCGGGATATCGCTGTTCGGCCTGCGCAAGCGAATACTCAAGACGAAGCAGAGCCCGCTTATGCAGCTTCTCGTTCTGCGCGGCGTCCTCCTCCTTGTCAGAGAGATATCCCTTTGCGCCGCAGAGCGCGACTCCTTCGCACTCCAGAGCGTTATTATACAAGAACTCGAAGGAGAGCCCTTCCCGCTCCAAAAAGCGCCGCATCCGTGAAACGGTCTGCCACCAGTAGTCATGGTTTCCCTGCAGAAGAACTTTTCGCCCGGGAAGCCCGTCCAAAAACTGAAGGTCAGGCAGTAGTTGCCGGTCGTTGATCGCCCAGGAGATATCCCCGCCGATCACTACCGTGTCTGAAGCGGTGACGTTCCGTCTCCATCCGGCCTCGATCCGGGCCACATAGTCCTCCCATCCCGGACCAAAGACATCCATCGGCTTGTCCGCCCCGAGGGAGAGGTGAAGATCAGAAATAACAAAAATGGACATTTTTTCTCTCCTCTCCCGGAATAAATACCGCCTCTCTGACGATACTAAAAGCGTAGAAAGGAGGTTTTTGCAATGATGATGAATGACATGAACAAGAACAAGGGTGTGCACTGCGAGGTCGAAAGCTGCATGTACAACACCAGCGACTGTGGATGCAACGCCGCCACGATCGACGTTGGACCTATGGACGCGAGCTGCTGCAAGGAGACCTGCTGCGGCACTTACAAGCAGAAGTAAAGTCTGATCGAAAGAGCAGTCCGTAAGTTACGGGCTGCTCTTTTTTTATCGGATGATTAGATCTTTAAGAACTCTTTTACCGCGGAGCGCATATCACTTTTGTCAAAGACCTCGCTGAATCGAACCTCTTTCTCACGCAGTGTCGCGAGACTCGCAGGAGCCTTGACACCGAAACTCTCCAGCTTCTCGAGCCGCTCAAAGTCGCCCATCTCCTCTGTGACATTGAGTCCTTCCAGCACATCCTTGCAGAACTTGAAAGGACTCGCGGTCGACATGATGACCGTCTTTGTTGTATCCCCCGTCTCTCTGCGGTACTTCTCATAGACGCCGACCGCCACGGCGGTGTGCGTGTCGCAGACATACTTGTGTTCCCCATAGGTTTTGCCGATAATCGCCTTGGTCTCGTCGTCGTCGCAGAAACCGCAGGCGAAGGACTCGGCGATCTTCTCCCGGATCGCGCCGGTGACTGTGTAGACCCCCTTCTCCTTCAGTTCGTTCATGTAGGAGGCGACCAGTTTGTCATCCTCGTCAGAGAGCGTATAGAGCAGGCGCTCCAGATTGCTGGAGATCAGGATGTCCATCGAGGGCGACGCGGTCATATAGAAATCGCGGTTGCGGTCATACACGCCGGTTTTGATAAAGTCGGTGAGAATATTATTTTTATTGGAAGCACAGATCAGCTTATTGACCGGAAGTCCCATCCGCTTTGCATAATATCCGGCAAGAATATTGCCGAAATTCCCGGTCGGCACGGTGAAATTGACCTTGTCTCCCAGCTTCAGCTCACCGCGCTCCACGAGATCGCAATAGCTCGAGAAGTAGTAGACCACCTGCGGCACAAGCCGGCCGAAGTTGATGGAATTCGCGCTGGAGAAGACGTGACCGGATTTGGCCATCAGCTGCTCAAATTCCCGGTCGGAGAAAATCTCCTTGACGCCGGTCTGAGCGTTATCAAAGTTGCCGTTGATTGCGGCGACATAGACGTTCTTCCCGCTCTGGGTGGTCATCTGCAGCTTCTGCATCGAGGAGACGCCGTTCTCCGGATAGAAGACGATAATTTTCGTCCCGTCCACGTCGCAGAAACCGTCGAGCGCGGCTTTTCCGGTGTCGCCCGAAGTGGCGACCAGGATAACAACCGTCTTATCCTCTCCGGTTTTGCGCATCGCACCGGTCAGAAGGTGCGGAAGCATCTGCAGCGCCACATCCTTAAAGGCACAGGTCGGTCCGTGCCAGAGCTCGCAGATCGACATCGTATCGTCGATCCGGACCACCGGAGTTGTCTCAGAGCCACCCCACTTCTCGTCGGCATACGCTTTCGCGCAGTAGCCTGCGAGCTCATCCTCCGTGTAGTCGGTCAGGAACAGAGAGAGCACATACTGTGCGCGCTCCTGGTAGCTCATTTTGCACATCGTGGCGAGATCGGTCACGCTCACGCTCGGAAAATTCTCCGGCACAAAAAGGCCGCCGTCCCGCGAGATACCGATCTTAATGGCTTCGGCCGAGGTCAGATGAACTGCTTTGTCTCTTGTACTTTTAAATCTCACTTTTCTCTCTCCACCTTCTGAAAAAACTATAGGCGTTTTTATAAAAAATATTTGCTATCAGTCTTTCATTATATCCGAAAAGACTCATTCTGTCAGCTATTTTTTCTAAATCTGCGTTATTTTCTATTCCATCGATCAGGGTATCCGTGCCGTCAAAGTCGGTTCCAACGGCGACAGCCTCCTCCCCCACCCGCTCAAGCAGATGCTCCACATGCCGGAGCAGATCGTCGATGCCGCCGCGGAGTCCCACAAACGGCCGGTGCAGCGTGACGCCGATAATCCCTCCACGCGCGGCGATCTCACCGATGACCTCATCTGAGAGATTGCGCTCATCCGGACAGAGGACCCGGCAATTCGCGTGCGAAGCGAGTACCGGTCCCTCTGTAAGCGAGAGCAATTCCAGCGCGCCCCGCTCGTTCAAATGGGAGAGATCAAGCGCGACGCCTCGCTCTCCCGCGAGTTTGACGAGCATCCGCCCCGCAGTGGACAGCCCTCGGGACCGGTCCCCATAGGTTCCCTCCGCAAAGGCGTTGCCGCCGTTGTGGGTCAGGGTCATCATCCAGAGTCCCGCGTCGCACAGCCGGTCAAAGAGCAGCGGATCCGCTTCGAGCGGCCGGGCATTTTCAAGGGCAAGAATCAGCGCGGGAAGTTTCTGCTCACGGGCGCGTGCGAGATCCTTAAAGGTCCGGCAGCGCACCGCACGGCCGGAGAGGCGCTCGCTCTCCCGTTCAAAGCGGGCAAGCATCTCACGGACCTGCCGCGCTCCCTCCGCGGGAATACAGGCATTTTCTGTATAGAGCGCATAACTCTGTGCGGAGAGCGAGGGCGCCCGCTCGAGATCAACCGCGAATTTTCCGCCCCAGAGCGCGCACTCCCCTCCGGCGGCGCTCAGCGTGTCGCAGTGCAGATCAAAATAAGAAATCATTTTCACATCAACTCCTTTTACAGAGTAAATGCGTTTTCGATATGGTTTATACGCGGTTTGGCAAGGAGCCCCTCCCCGAGATAGACCTCGATGACATCAAACCGTGATACCGGTTCCTCCCCCTGCTCTGCCAGAAATTTACTCGCCGTGAGGATCATCCGGTGTTGCTTATGCCGATCCACCGCCTCCCTGGCAGCCGAAAAGCTGTCGTCCTTCCGCGTCTTTACCTCACAAAATATGAGGAGCTCCCCCTTTTGGGCGATCAGATCGATCTCCCCGAAGCGGGAGCGGTAGTTCTGTTTTAAAATCCGGTATCCCTGCCGCTCGAGATGGCGGGCAGCGATCCGCTCCCCGTACTTACCGCGCTCATGACTGTTCCCGCTCTTTTTCATAGGCCGCGCGCTTCTCCTCCAAATTTTTCAAAAAGCTTCTACGGTGGATATCGGAGGGACCGAACTGAAAGAGCTTTTCGTAGTGCAGCTTTGTGCCGTAACCTTTGTGCTTGGAAAATTCATAGACCGCATACTGCTCTCCGAGCTCGGACATCATCCGGTCTCTCGCAACTTTCGCGAGAATGGAAGCCGCCGCGATCACCGCGACCTTGGCGTCCCCGCCGACCACGCTCGTCCGATATACCTCGGGCAGATGGGGCGGCAGTTTGTTGCCGTCCACTAGGATGGCATCAGGCTTTACAGGCAGGCCGGCAATCGCACGCTCCATTGCGAGAAAGGTCGCATTTAAAATATTGAGCTGGTCAATCTCCTGCGGCGAAGCTTCGCCAATCGAATAAGTGATTTCCTCTTTCAGTTGGGCGCAGAGCGCCTCTCTCCGCTTCGGCGAGAGTTTCTTGCTGTCGTTGACGCCCGGAAGCGTATACCCCTCCGGCAGAATGGCCGCACAGGCGTATACCGGGCCTGCAAGCGGCCCGCGTCCCACCTCGTCTACCCCGCAGATAGTCCGGTACCCCTGCCGGCGCAGCAAACGCTCCATCTCATAGAGATCTGTTTCACTTTTTGTCATCGGCAGTCCTCCGGCCGCTCAAGACTGATCCTACCGATCTTTGCTGAGCGGAATTCATCCAGTACAATGCGGGCGGTACGCTCCAGATCGACCTCTCCGCCCGAGATCAGGAATCCGCGCTTTCGCCCGACCTTTTCCAGCAGCTCGTATCCCCCTTCGCCTTCATAGGCCACCTTATAGCGTGCGCCCACAAGCTCCGGCACGATCTCATAGAGCCGTAGCAGGAGCAGCGAGGCGACTGTCTCCACATCGGTGATGTCATCTTTGATCGCCCCGGTGAAGGCGAGACCGAGTGCCACCTCCCTGTCCTCAAATTTGGGCCAGAGAATGCCGGGAGTGTCGAGCAGTTGAAATCCGTCCTTGATATCGATCCACTGCTTGCCCCGGGTAACTCCGGGACGGTCCTCCACCTTGGCGCGCCTGCTGCCGGAAAGCCGGTTAATAAAGCTCGATTTTCCGACGTTTGGAATGCCAACCACCATCAGCTTGATCTTTTTCTGCATCCCCTTGTCCGCATCCCGCGAGAGCTTATCCCGGAGAATGGTACGGATTTTATTTTTAAAGGTATCGTAACCTTTTCCGGTCATACTGTCGAGCAGAACGCTCGGAATTCCCTGTGCCGCAAAGTGCTCACACCAGGCGCGGTTGGCCGCCGGGTCCGCGAGATCGCTCTTATTGATCAGGATGAGCCGCGGTTTTGCGGCGAGCAGCTCGTCAATCACGGGATTACGGGAGCTGTGCGGAATACGCGCATCGATCAGCTCGACTGCCGCATCCACAAGTTTCAAATGTTCGGCGATCAGCCGCCGTGTCTTGGCCATATGGCCGGGAAACCACTGTAAATGCAGCAGCGCCTCCTCCTCAAAAGCGGCGCCGCTGCGAAGCATATCGTCCATATTAATCCACTGTCCCTATCTTAGAAAATGGGAAAATTCGGAAGAGAAATCTGCCCACCACATAGCGCTCATCAATGATGCCGATCAGACTGGAGCGGCTGTCGGTGGAGCCGTTTCGGTTGTCCCCCATGACAAAGAGTTCCCCTTCTTTGAGTGTGACCGGAAGCGGAATATCTCCTGTACGCTCCATCTTTTCCCGCAGATAGGGTTCGTCGATCGCGCTGCCGTTTACCAGCACCTGGTTTGTGTCATAGTCGATGTCAATTGTGTCCCCACCGACAGCGATAATCCGCTTGATAATCGGTTTGTTGGTAAAGTTCGGCTGGGCGATCACGACGATGTCGCCGCGCTGCGGCGTATAGAGAAGGTTCGAGATGACCACCCGCTCCCCATCCTGCAGCGTGGGGAACATCGAAGAACCGTCCACTCCGACAATCCGGAACACAAAGGTGAGTAAAAGAACCACAAGTACCAGCGCTTTGACAAACGCCTCAATCCAATCAAAAATTCCGGTGGCAAGCGAGCTTGCGCCACTGTTCTGTGTCTGTTCCATGTTTCACCAATATTCCTTCCGTATTTCGCGCTTATTCTACAAAAAAAGGGACTTAAAGTCCCCTTTTTGTGTTAGATCTTCTCTTTTACCTTAGCAGCCTTGCCGGTCTTGCCGCGCAGATAGTAGAGCTTCGCTCTGCGCACTTTACCTCTTCTCGAAACCTCGATCTTCTCGATGTTCGGAGAGTGCACCGGGAAGGTTCTCTCAACGCCGACGCCGTAAGAGATTCTTCTCACGGTAAAGGTCTCGGAAATGCCGCCGCCGTTCTTCCCGATGATCGTTCCCTCAAACATCTGGGCGCGAACGCGGTTTCCCTCTTTGACCTTGACATAGACCTTAACGGTGTCGCCGATGTTCAGCGCCGGCCGGTCGGTCTTGAGCTGCTCGCTTGTAAGCATGTTGATATAATCCATCTTGGGATCCTCCTCTTTTTACAGACATTCGTGCAGAGCAGTTGCAGAGGACTGTCCTATTGCGTATGCTCAAGTATAATACCATATCTCTCCCCGAGATGCAAGCAATTTTTTCTGAAATATTTACAGTTTCTCCGAACCATACTAAATATTGAAATGATAGAAAAAAGGGGTATTTTCATGGGGAGTATCTTTATTCGTACTGTTATCATTTATATTGTAGTGGTCACCTGTGTCCGGCTGATGGGAAAGCGGCAGGTCGGCGAACTTCAGCCTTCGGAGCTGGTGGTCGCAATCATGATCTCAGAAGTCGCCTCGATCTCCCTTCAGGACACTGATATTCCGCTTATCTTCGGAGTCATTCCGGTGCTCACTCTCGTGAGCCTAGAGATGATCATAGCCTTTTTCTCCTTGAAAAACCGCCGGTTTCGTAAGCTCATCTCAGGCAACCCCTGTCTGGTAATCGAAAACGGCGTCATTGATCAGCGCGCTGTACGAAAACTGCGCATCAGTATCGACGATATCATGGAGGAACTGCGCATCAATGGTATCACATCGATTGAAGATGTGCAATATGCCTATATCGAGACCAACGGCCAGCTCAGTATCATCGAGCGCGCAACCTCCGCTCCCCCTTCCGCACAGGATATGAAAGTCCCGGTGAAGCCCATTCAGATGCCGCGCCTGCTGATTGCTGACGGCGTTCTGATACGCACCGAGTTCCGTGCCGCAGGCCTCAACGAGGAATGGTTGCAGAAACTGTTGCAAAGCGAGGGACTCAGCTCTGTACGGGAAGTGTTCGCCCTCTGGCGCACAGACGACGGGACGGTAAATCTTGTCAAAAAGGAGGAAAACAAGTGAAACAGTTTATCATCGCGCTTTTCATCATCACGGCTATTTTAGCGGCGGCTTTTTCGATCTCCTTTTATATTGAAGTGAATTTTAAGACGCTCGATACGCTCGCCTCCGAGATGTTCGACCTCGCACAGGCACAGCAGCTCGACCGCGCACTTGAGAAATCGGAGCAGTTCGAACAGGAGTACGAGCGGATCTCCGGCGTACTCGACTACACGGCGAACACCATGGATCAAACCAAATTGGAGGTCGCCTACCGAAAACTTGTTACCTATCTGAGAGCGGGGCAGTTGGCCGACGGTGCCGCGGCGCTCGAAGAACTGCACAGCGCGCTCACTGCGATGCGTGAGAGCGAAAAGTTCAGCCTGATTACCATCTTCTGATTTTGAGGGCGGCGTCTGTTCTCTTGACAGCGCCGCCACACAGCGTTACAATAATTGATATATCAATTATTGATTTATCATATAGGGAGGTCTACCGATGCAGTACAAATTTCACACCCTTTTAAACCGCACAGCGCATTCGGCGCAAAACTATCTCCGGCCCTACTTAAGCGAGCTCGGGCTCTCCCCCGGTCAGCCGAAAGTGCTGCGCTGTCTGGCGCTGCTCGGCCCCTGTTCCCAGCGGACGCTTGCCGACCACTGTGAGGTCGATCCGTCCGCGATCTGCCGGATGCTGGACAGTTTGGAGCGCGAGGGACTTTTGCTCCGCTCCCCCTCCAAAACCGACCGGCGTACGGGCGAGGTCTCGCTGACCGAAAAGGGCCGTACGGTCTTTGACGCCTGGGAGGCGCGGTGCATGACAATCGAGGAGCGGATGCTGCAGAATTTCTCCCCTGAGGAGCGGACGCAGTTTGTGGAATATCTCACCCGGGCCTATCGCAATGTGGGCGGGCGGCTGCTGTAAGGGGGTGTTGAGATGCGCGACCTAAAGGCGATTGTTTCATACTTAAAGCCCTATCGGAGAGACCTCTCTCTGGCGGTGCTGCTGATCTTTCTCGAGTGCGTCTGTGAGATGGTCATCCCGCTGCTGATGACCGACATTGTGGATGTAGGCGTCCCTGCGCACGACATCCCGTTTCTGCTGCGGCAGGGCGGGCTGATGGCCGCCTGTGCGCTGCTGGCGCTCGTCTCCGGTCTGCTCTACGCCCGCTTTGCCGCACGCGCCACCTGCGGCTTTGGCGCGGAGCTGCGGCTCGCGGAGTACCGCAAAACGCAGCAGTACTCTTTCACCAACCTGGACCGCTTTCAGAGCGCCTCGCTCGTTACCCGTATGACGACCGACGTCACTGTGCTGCAAAACGCGCTGAACTCCGGTCTGCGCCCGATGGTACGCGGCCCGCTGATGCTGGTGATGGGCGTGGTGCTCGCCTTTGTGCTCAATCGGGAGCTCGCCCTCGTTTTTGTCTTTACCGCGCCGATACTCGGAGTGGTTCTGGCGCTTATCGTACATAAGGTCGGCCCGCTCTATCACCGGCAGCAGCGCGCCGTAGACCAGGTGAACGGTCAAATTCAGGAGAGTCTCACCGCCATTCGGGCGATCAAGGCGTTTGTCCGGGGAGAATTTGAGGCGGAACAATTTGAAAAAGTAAACGCCGAGCTTATGGACGCCAGCCGGAACACCTTCCGTTTCGCCGTTTTAAATCTGCCCGCTTTCCAGACGGTGATGTATACCGCAGTGGTACTCATCATGTGGTACGGCGGCGAATTTATTCTCTCGGGCGGAATGCTCGTAGGCGAGCTCACCGGATTTCTGAGCTATGTACTCCAGGTGATGAACTCGCTGATGATGATCTCCGGCGTCTTTCTGATGCTCACCCGTTCGCTCGCAAGCGCCCGGCGGATTCGCGAGGTGCTGGAGGAAGTTCCGACTCAGAGTTCACCTGCTCACCCGCTCAAAAAGGTACCGGATGGCAGTATCGACTTTGACGGCGTCTCTTTCCGCTACTCCGCGGGGGCTGAAAAGGCGGCGCTGTTGGATGTGGAACTACATATCAAAGCCGGTGAGACGGTCGGCATTATCGGCGGCACCGGTTCCGCCAAGAGCACCCTTGTGCAGCTGATTCCCCGTCTCTACGATGCGAGCGCGGGTACCGTTCGGGTGGGCGGAAACGATGTGCGGCGATATGACCTCGCCGCGCTGCGCGACGCGGTGGGGATTGTACTCCAAAAAAATGTGCTCTTCTCCGGTACAGTACGCGAAAATCTGCTCTGGGGCAATGCAGCTGCGGATGATGCAGCTCTCTGGGACGCCTGCCGCAAGGCTTGCGCCGACGAATTTCTCTCCCAAAATCCGGATGGGCTCGACGCGCAGCTCGGTCAGGGCGGCGTCAATCTCTCCGGCGGGCAGAAACAGCGTCTCTGTATCGCACGCACGCTGCTCAAACAGCCGAAGGTGCTGATCTTTGACGACTCCACAAGCGCAGTGGATACTGCGACTGAAACCAGGATTCGCGCCTCACTTGCCGCGCTCCGTTCGGTGACGAAGCTCATCATCGCCCAGAGAGTCACCTCGGTGATGGAGGCGGACAAAATTGTCATTCTGGACGACGGAAAGATTCATGCCGTTGGAACCCATCAGGAACTTCTGGCAGAGGACCCGATCTACCAGGAGATCTACTATTCTCAGATGAAAGGTGGCGAGCCGGATGGCCAAAGTCTTTAGTGGAAAACGTCCTAAAAATCTGCGTCGCACGCTGCGCACCTTTCTCGCCTACTTAGGGCGGCACCGCGCGCTTCTTGTGCTCGTCGGCGTTCTGGCGGCGATCTCAGCGCTTGCGAGCTTGCTCGGCTCCTATATGATCAAACCGATTGTAAATGGGCTGACCGCGGGCGGCGATCTCGGGACGCTCGCGCTCGGGGTTACCACTGCCGCTGTTATCTACGGGGCGGGCGCGCTCTCCGCACTCGGCTACACACAGATTATGGTGCGCGCCGCGCAGAAGGTGCTCTACGATATCCGTCGGGATCTCTACACTCATCTTCAGAAGCTCTCTCTGCACTTTTTTGACTCGCGGCGTAAGGGCGATCTGATGAGCCTCTTTACAAATGATGTGGATACCGTCTCCGATGCGCTCAACAACAGCTTTGCAATGCTCATCCAGAGCTTCGTCCAGATGGTCGGCACCCTTCTGCTGCTGTTTTTGCTCAACTGGCAGCTTACGCTCGCCGTCGTCGTGGGCTACGCCGCGATGTTTCTCTATATCCGCTACAGCGGGAAACGCAGCAAGTACTACTTCCAGCGTCAGCAGGAGCACCTTGGAGAGCTCGACGCCTACATCGAGGAGATGGTGGCGGGCCAGAAGGTGGTAAAGGTCTTCAATCACGAGCAGGAGAATCTGGCGGGCTTTGCAGAGCGCAATGAGAAACTGCGTAAGGCGGGCACCAGCGCACAGGGTTTCGCGGCCACAATGGTCCCGGCGATTGTCAGCATCTCCTATGTCAACTATGCGATTATCGCCGTGCTGGGCGGGCTTCTGGTCATCTCCGGGCACTCGGATCTCGGCAGCCTCGCAAGCTATCTGGTGCTGGTTCGCCAGTCGGCCATGCCGATCAATCAGTTCACCCAGCAGGGCAATTTTCTGCTCGCGGCCCTCGCCGGTGCGGAGCGTATCTTCGCCGTAATGGAGCAGCAGCCGGAGCTGGACGAGGGCACTGTCGAGCTGATTAACGTTCGCCGGGAGGGGAATGTTCTTCTCCCCTGCGCGGAAAAAACCGGGCAGTGGGCCTGGGTGGATCGGGCGCAGCCCGACGCACCGCCCATTCCGCTCAAAGGCGACGTCCGCTTTGAACATGTGACCTTCGGCTATACGCCGGAGAAGACCATTCTGCACGACATCTCTCTCTACGCAAAACCGGGACAGAAGATCGCCTTTGTGGGTTCGACCGGAGCTGGAAAGACAACCATCACCAATCTGATCAACCGGTTCTACGACGTGACCAGCGGGTGCATCACCTATGACGGCATCGACGTGCGTAAGATCCGTAAGGACGATCTGCGCCGCAGTTTGGGCGTCGTGCTCCAGGACACCCACCTCTTCACCGGAACGGTGGCGGACAACATCCGTTTTGGGAAGCTGGACGCCACAAGAGAGGAGATTGAACGCGCGGCGAAAATTGCCAATGCCGACTCTTTTATCCGGCGTCTGCCGGAGGGATATGATACGCTGGTCACTGGCGACGGAGCAAATCTCTCACAGGGACAGCGTCAGCTGCTCGCTATTGCGCGCGCCGCCGTGGCCGATCCGCCGGTACTCATTCTCGATGAGGCGACCAGTTCGATTGACACGCGTACCGAGGCGCTGATCGAAAAAGGGATGGACCGGCTGATGGAGGGGCGGACTGTATTTGTCATTGCGCACCGGCTCTCCACTGTGCGCAACGCCAACGCGATCATTGTGTTGGAGCACGGCGGTATTGTGGAGCGCGGTGACCACGAGGAGCTTCTCGCGCAGAAGGGTGAATACTTCGAGCTCTACCACGGGATGTTTGAGCTGTCGTAGAGCGAGCCCGCTGTATCTCAAAACATGGAACCCAACAGGCGTTTGTTGCATGTTCTCTCAGTTGGTTCGCCATGCGATTCGCATGCAAACTGCGAAAGAAATTGTTACACAATCAAAAAAGGCTGAACATCGAGTATGAAAAACACTCGAGATGCTCAGCCTTTTTCCTTTAAGGGAAGGGGCGAAAAATAAATAATATTAAGTCTCCGGGGAAATCATTCGCTCGATCGCTCCTTGCAACTACACGCATCCCTCTTTTCTAATCCGAACGTTTTAAAAAGCGCTGTCGTCAGTGGATCACATAAATATTGCGAGCAGCATTATTAAGACACGTGGAACGCCTGCACTTCTTACGGTGTATTTTGCTTTTTTCATCCTGACTGCGCCCCGACCGTTGGGGATCAATCGGATTAAAAGGAACAGCGGTCCGCACGCCATCCGTACAGCATTGGAAAGTGGGCCATTACAGCAGACAAATGCAAGCGTATTGAAAGAATCATCCGTATTGGCTCACAACGGAGCTGTCGCTGAAACGTAACTCGATCCATAAGGCGTATTCTCCGCCGGCCCACTTTGCCACCTGCCCTTTTTTGTCCATAGGGGATTGGATAGGATTTCTCTCTTGCTGTTATTTCAAATGATTGACCGTTTCCAGAAGCGTTTCGAGCGCCGACTCCATCGGCACTCTGTGCGAAAAGCTTTTGTCCCTGGCGACGATCTCCAGACACCCCTCCTTTAAATTGCGCGGGCTGACCACCGCCCGCACCGGTACGCCAAGCAGGTCGGCATCTGAGAACATCACCCCTGCGCTCACCCGGCGATCGTCATAGATCACCTCCACTCCGCGCTCCAGGAGTGCGGAGTAGAGCGCATCAGCGCGGGTTTTTACCTCCTTGTTGTCGGAGCGCACGGCGCAGAGATGTACCTGCCAGGGGGCAATCGCCATCGGCCAAATCGGTCCAAACTCATCGTGGTGCACCTCGCACACAGCGGCTGCCAGCCGACCAACGCCGATTCCGTAACAGCCCATGAGCGGGTACCGTGTCTCCCCCTCCGGATCAATATAGGTCATCCCCATTGACCGGGTGTACTTGTCCCCGAGCTGGAAGATGTTCCCCACCTCGATTCCTCGGGAGATCCGGATCGAAGGTTTTCCGCAGTGCGGACAGACGCCGCCCTCGATGGCTTTTGCAAAGTCGTGATATTCCGCTCCCGCTACGTCGCGCTCCATGTCAAGTCCGGTGTAGTGGTATCCCTCCCGGTTCGCGCCGCAGGAGAGGTTATTCGCTCCCTTGAGAGAGCGGTCGAAGAGCACTGTGTGCCCCTCCGCAAGACCGCAGGGGCCGATATAGCCCGCGTGCAGGCCGCACTCCTGAGTAATCACTGCGGGATGAACACTGCAGCCGAGATAGTTTGTCAGCTTCGTCTCGTTGACCTCCAGGTCTCCGCGCAGAAAGAGTACGACATACTTCCCATCTGTATCGCGCTGATAGACCACCGCTTTGCAGGAGCGGCTCTGCTCGCTGCCCAGAAAATCGCAGATTTCCTCTATGGTGTGGACATCGGGTGTGGAGACGAGCGTAAGCTCCTCGCTCACCGCGTCCCGCGGCGTCTCGGTGATGTTCTCCGCCGCCTCGAGATTTGCGCGGTAGCCGCACGCTCCACAGGTTACAATCCGATCCTCCCCAATCGGAGTGAGCAGCATAAACTCATGGGAGACGCTGCCGCCCATCATCCCTGAATCAGACGCGACAGAGACCACCTCCGGCACTCCGACCCGTGCATAAATGCGCGTATAGGCCTCGAGGCAGCGCGCGTAGTATCTCTCTAGATCCTCCCAGCTCGTGTGAAAGGAATAGGCGTCTTTCATTGTGAACTCACGCACCCGGATCAGTCCCGCGCGCGGGCGGGCCTCATCTCGAAATTTAGTCTGAATCTGATAGATCATGAAAGGGTATTTCAGGTAGCTCTGGGCGTACTCCCGCACCAGATGAACCGCCGCCTCCTCGTGGGTCATTCCGAGCACCAGCGGGCTCTCGCTCCGGTCGGAAAAGCGCACAAGTTCCTTTCCGATGCTATCATACCGGCCTGACTCCTGCCAGAGCGAGGCGGGCATCACCACCGGAAACTGTACCTCCTGTCCGTCGATTGCGTCCATTTCTTCTCGGATAATCTGCTCGATCTTATGGGTAATCCGCCGCAGCGTCGGATAGGAGGAGAAGATACCGTTTGCCATCCCCTTCATATAGCCGCCGCGAATCATCAGCGCATGGCTGTCAGTCACACAGTCGGCCGGACGCTCCCGAAACCGCTCCCCTACCAGCTTCTCTAATTTCACAAAAAACACCTCCACTTGAATAAAAAAGCCCTAAGCAAAAAATTGCTTAGGGCGAACGCTTATACGTCCACGGTACCACCTAAATTTGGAAAAACTCCTCTCTGATCTCGATAACGGGAGAACCCGTCGGCGCCTACTCGGTTCTCCCCGTTCAGGCCGCAGCTCGGAGACCGGTTCAGTAGCCCTTCACGGAGGGCTCGCACCGGCCGCCCTCTCTCTGCACATCGAGGATACCTACTCTTTCTCGTCACAGCTTTTGAATGTATTATATGCGTTTACCGCCGCTTTTGCAAGTGCAATTATACGATTCCGAAGCTGCCGAGAATAATTGCCACAACGTTGGCGATGATCGGAATCGCCCCGGCGACGATAAACATATCGAAGTAGCCCTTCTTATGTGAAATTTTGCAGTAGGACAGATAGGTGACCACCGCGCCGTCGTGCGGCAGGGTGTTTAATCCGCCGCAGGCGATAGCGCCGACACGGTGAAAAGCCGCCAACGGTATTCCGGACGCCTCGGACATTCGGACAAAGCTCGGCGCAAGCGCGTCGAGCGCGATGCGCAGTCCTCCGGAAGCGGACCCCGTCGCTCCTGCCAGAAGATTGATCGCAACCGATTCTGCAATCAGCGGGCTGCCCTCGATACCGAGCACCATGGCCTCCAGCGTCGCAAAGCCCGGCGACAGTTTGACCACTGAGCCGAATCCGACGGCGGCCGCGGTATTCATCACGGCGGAAACCGCGCTCCGGCAACCTTTATTGAAACTCTCTCCAACATTTTGGAGGTATTTTTTCTTACGGAACAGACCGGTAAGATACAAGAGCGCTAAAATGGACACAATACCGGCGAGCAGACTCACCACGATATGCTGGTGAAGCAGATTGAGCAGCACTAAAATCACCGCAAACGGCAACAGACAGAGCGGCGCGCCCGGAAGCTCGCTGTCGGGAATTTCCTCCGGCAGTTCATCCGGCTCGCTATAGCCCTCCCCACAGCTCCGCAGTTTCTTTGCGCGGTAACTCAGCCAGAGGATCGGCCCGACAAACATTACGACCGAGCAGATGATTCCCATCACTGGCGCCGCTGTAGGCGGCGTGCCGAAATATTCGCCGGGAATCAAGTTCTGGATCGTCGGCGTGCCGGGCAGAGAGGACATCGCAAAGGTAAAAGCTCCCGCCATAACTGTCGCGGGAATCAGCCGGCGTGAAATGTCCGCTTCGCGGAAAAGGCCGAGTACGATGGGATACATCGAAAAGATGATCACAAAACCGGAGATTCCGCCATAGGCGAGAACGCCGCCGCACAGCACTGAGACAAAAATGGCCTTGTTCCGTCCCAGCCGCCGGACGATCGCTTTGGTGATTGCCTGAGCACCGCCTGAATCCTCCATAATCTGCCCGAAGATCGCGCTGAGCAGAAACGCCGGAAACCAGTCCTTCACAAAACCGACAAACCCCTCCATATAGCTGACAGTGTATGCCGATAGCAGATCCAGTCCCCCTGTCAGCGCCACTACCATCGCGCAGATCGGCGCAGCCCAGATCAGTGATTTGCCCCGGAAGGCAAACCAGATCAGAAGTGCCAATCCAACGACAATTCCCCCTAAACTCATCGAAGCCCCCCTTTTTTCGGCGCCGCAGCAAGAGGCGCCCACTCCTCAAAAAAGAGTATAGCACTTCAGTCGGAGAAATCCATCGGGCACAAACGATAGAAGTCGCTCCATTCGTTTAGTAGAACTGCAAAAAATATTAATGAAATCAATTTATTTCTATAAATATTCTTAATTTCTATCTGTACTGCGCAGCCTGTCGCGATGTAAAACAGCCGCAAAAAATGGCGTGGCAATCGTTACAGGTCGTCCTTCGGGAGGTGCCGCTTGAGATACTCTAAAAAGATACGACA
>CAJFTX010000032.1 GCA_904420075.1 uncultured Clostridia bacterium
CGCAGCCCTCCGCAGAGTCCTAGGGCTCCCACCAGGTCACGGCGCACATCTCCAGCGCGCCGGCGCCATATCGCTCCGCCATCTCCAGCATCCAGAAATCTCCCGTCATCTCACCGATGCAGCGCAGAGCCAGAGCCAGCAGCTCTCTCTCATCCCTGCCGGCCGCGATCCCGCGGCCGAGTCCTGCTCTGAGCTGTTCCGATCTCGCGATCGCCCGTCTCCGCTTATCCGCGGATTCGCGCTCCAGCTCCCCGAGCCGTTTTTGCTTCTCCCAGTCCACGCGCAGCCTTGTCTTCTCCTCCGCCGCACCGGCCTGCGAGAGCTCCCCTGCCCGAAACCTGCCCAGCAGCCTCAAAAGCTCTGAATAGCACAGTCTGTCCCAGAGCTCCACCGGGCCGTCGGGCGGCGTTCCGGCCGCCGCCCAGCGTTCCAGCTCTTCAAACGTCATCTCATCACCTCAAAACGGCAACTCGCCCGTCACGCGCTCCTCCGCCGCTGTCCGCTCCCAGCCGTAGACCCGCTTTCCGCTCCCCACGCTGCCGATACGCTTAGTGGACCGACTGTAGAGCAGATCGATCGCCCTGTCCCGCAGAGCGAGTTTCCCGGTCAGGCGGTTCTTGGTGATCAGCAGCTTTCCGTCAAACTCGCTCCCCTCCGTTGTGCGGCTGTAGGACATCACCACGTCAACTCTGTTTGTGATGTCCCCCGACCCGGACACGTCGTCGTTTGCAAAGCTTCCGTCTCTGGTCTTGCGCGGATGCGCAACCAGCAGCACCACGACGTTGTACCTGATTGCCAGCCGTTTCAACTCCCTCACAAACGCCGACTGCGCGCGGTACAGGTCCTCGCCCCTTCCGACGTCCATCGCGGTCATCAGGTTGTCAATGCAGATCAGCTTGACCCCGTACCGCTTGACCGCCTTCTCCGCCGTTGTGAGCAGGCTCTCAAGCTCGTCCCCATCGAGCGCGCTGTTGTCATAGAGGTACGCCCGCCCTCGATACCAGCTGTTGATCTTGTCTACCACGCCATCCGCTATGTAATAGCTCTCATCTCCCCAGCGGTTCAGTCTTGTCTCTACGTTATCCGGCCCCGCGCACTGGAGATCGAGCCAGCGTTTGAAATGGTAGTCCGGGAGTTCTCCCGAGTAGGCAAACACCGGGCAGTTCTGTTCGATTGCCTCTAAAATCAGCTGTGAGGCGACGGTACTCTTGCCCTCTCCGCGCTTGCCGGTGAGCAGAATCACCTGTCCGAAGTACAGTCCGCCGATCACCCGGTCGATCTCCGGGATGTTGGTGAATATTCTCGGCAAACTGTAGATGTCCACCGTCTCGACATCCGCCAGCTCTTTCACATAGGGCAGCGGCACCGGCCTTGCCCCATTCACCGCCCGCAACACCGCCTCGCGGCCAAATCTCCGGTAGAGGTCGTTGGCGTCCTTCTCCCCGAGGTAATCCTCTACCTGTACCGCTTTCACCGGTACGGAGAGCCGCTTTTGCAGCGTGTCCAACAGCGTGATCTTGCCGCCTTCACAATCCCCGAAAACCACCACCTCGGAGAATCGTTCCACAAAATCCCAGCAGCCGTCAAGCCAGGTAAATCCGTTCTGTCCATTTGGAACGCTGACCGCATTTTCGATCCCGCACTGTGCGAGTGTGAGCGAATCGATCTGTCCCTCGGTGATCACCAGCTGTCCACTTCCGCCGCACTGATCCATCCCAAAGAGGATCGGACGGCCGCCCCTCTCGCACCACTCCTTGTTTCCCTGTCCGCGCCTATGCTTTGTGTTGCGGTACTTGATATAGCGGAGCTCTCCCTTTTCGTCGTAAAAGGGAAACACCAGTATGCCGGGGTTATCCGTCCGGCAGGTAATCCGATACCGCTCTGCTATCTCCCGGCCAATTCCCCTTGAGGCCAGAAATTCTATCGCAGGTTCCCTCACCACGATCGTCCGCGCCGGGAACTTGCGGTACGTCCTCGCCGCCGTCTGTCCTTTAAAGTCCAGCCGGTAGTGAAAATCTCTCGCCAGCTCCACAAAATGGCCGTGCCTGTCGCAGCCGGACCGAAAGCATTTGAACAGCCCGTTTTCGAGGTTGATCGAGAAGGTATCCCGATCCCCGTGGATTCCGCCGTGACAGTACGGACAGTAGTGGAAAAAGAGCTCGTCCCCTTTGATCTTTGTGTCGGAGGTGACAGTGCCCGCAAAATCCAGGATATCCTCCCGATTTAATTCGTAGCTCATTTTCTCACCTCCTCAGCTCCTCGATCAGCCTCCGCCGCTCCTCCTCCCCCGAAAGAGGAACCGCGGCTCCGCCGTCTCTTTTCTCTTCTTTCTGTTCTTTTGCATTCTTATACTGCTGTCGTTCGCCTGCCGCCTGCCTGTCCGCCAGCTGACAGTCGTTTGTCGGCAACTGATCGCGCGACTGGTACCGATCATAGTTTGTCACAGTAACGACGCGAACTTTGGAATCGCTCCAGTCTGTCAGTTCGCCTGTCGATTTCAGGTGAGAAAGCGCCGTCCTCACATTTCTCACCGAGAGTCCCAGCTCGCCGGCCAAGCTCGACAGCGATGTGATAAACTGTCCTCTCCGGTAGGCGTATCCCTTCCATCTCCCAGATTTCCAGTTCGCCTTGAGCAGACAGTGGATAAACACAGCTCTCGTACACGGGTCGGAGTACCACTCCCAGTTCAAGATCTTTCGATTCAGTTTGACAAACTCGTTTTCGCTGTACCGGAACTCAGCATCTGTTTTTTTCTTCATTGTCAAAAGTCCTCACGTTCCAATCTTCTTTGCGCCCGCGCAGAACAGTCCCTTTGTCCTCTCCCGGGCGAGTTGTGCAACCAGTCCTCCTCTTGACGCCGCATGTGTGGCGGACGTAAGCGGCGCACTCCGCCGGGAAATTTGCGTTTCCATTCCTCATTCCGCGGATCCCATTCTCAGTATTTTCATTCCTCCGCATCCTCTCCAAACAGACACCGAATCTCCCGCCACCGGCGGCGAAGCCACCCCCTGAATTTTTTGCAGCGTTTGTAATTGGTACAGATTTTCTTACATCCTTCGCACGGACTCTGAATCACCCGTTTTCCCCCCTTTCTAAGCGCCGGAGGAAGTTACCGTCCCCGGCTGTGTTATCACATATATGTTCCCTGTCCCGTCAGGGGCTCTCTCCGCTGCGGTATAAACATTTTCTCGAAAAGCGCGCTCGCGGACTGAACGCAACTCCCCAGCAAAAAGCTACTCTATCCGCACTCACAGTCCCCTCTCCGACGGAATTGCGTAAATTTATAGCGCCGTTTGCCCGAGCGCTTCGATTCCAGTGCAGCCTCCCCTAGAAAGATTTCCGCTCTGGAATCTCCAGTTGCAATCCTCCGCCCCGTTGGGAGCGGGCGCCGCCGTTTCCCCCTTTTGACCGGCAGTCAAACTTGAATAGACCGACGATGTCATGTGTGCACTCCCGCCGGACGCCCCTGTCTCCGGCGCCGCGTTTTCAATCCGTCTCCTCCTCCGCCCGTTTCTCCGTCTTTTTGAGTCCTTTTCCGATCTCCCCTGCCGTGTCCATCCCGATCCAAAGAAGTACCGGCAGCAGCCATAAGAGCCACTCCCCGCCGAACGCCTCATATCCTCGTTCCAAACGTGCCGCATCCCGTACCCAGTTGAACAGCAGGACGGTTCCCAGCAGTACGAGCGTCCAGAAGATCAGTTCTCCGGCTCGTCCACCTTTACGTCTCATTTGTGCACTCCCGCATTCTAAAAATTTGTTGGGCCGCGCCAGCAATCAGATACGCCTTTTGTTTCTCCCACTCGATGCGTGGGCCTCCGCGGAACACTGTATGAAATTTTTCATACATCCGCGGCTCAGATATCCCATGAGCTGTCGCTTATTGACCGCCTCTCTGTGTGATAGGTATTGCAGAGATCCGTCTTCATCTCTTGCGCCGTCGCCACTTCAATTCCTCCCTCCACTCGTCCTTCAGGCCGTTTTTAAGACAGATCGGCGGAATCTATTTCTTCTGCCGTGGCGAATAAATACTCAAACGACTTGTCAAAACGCCTACACAGCAATTTACATTCACTGGGAGTAAATCTTCCGCTTTTCAATTTTTGATCATATGTAGTTCTGCTCACTCCGATTATTTCTGCCATTTGTTCACTTGTTAGACGATAATACGCTTTTTGGCCCATTAAATTCGGGTACACTCTATCTCCTCCTTGTCGGCGAATCGCCTACTACACTTGTAGTATAATGGCATTACGCCTATAAGTCAAGCGTTTTTCAAAAAAATGTTGACAGAACGCCAACCAAAACCTATAATACAGTCAAAGGAAGTGATCTCATGGGATTCAGCCAACAGCTGCGCGCCGCACGTGAAAAAAAGGGGATGACGCAACAGCAGGTGGCAGACGTACTCGGAATTGATAAAACCACTTATTCCGGATATGAAACCGGCAAACGGGAGCCCGACGTCTTTAAAATCAAAGCTCTTGCAAAATTATTCGAGGTCTCCGGCGACGAACTTTTAGAAACCGGATTCCATCCAAAGCAGCCCCAGTCTCCCAATATTACAATCGCCGAGCTCGAACACATAAAAAAATACCGCCGCATAGACAGCGACGGTAAAAAGACGGTCGATATGGTGCTTGATCAGCTCGTAAAGGCGGCCGATGCCACCCGGTCCGCCGACTCGCCGGAAATGATCTCGCTCCCCCTCGTCGCCCGCGGCGGCGGACAGCGCGAGATCAAAGTGACAAAGCAGGAGTACAGCAGGGCCGTCGAACTTGTGAAGTCTCTTGACTCCGACGATCTCGATCTCTAACGGTTTCGCTTGATGTAGGGTCTGAACTGCTCATATACCTGTCGCTCCAGCGGGGACTGTAAAAAGCAGCCGTGCCCGTGTTTGGTTTGAAACTGTTCTTCTCTCTCATATAGCTTCAGCAATCGGGAGAGTCGAAACTCCGCCGCCTGCCGGGATATCCCGCATAAATCCATAATTTCATCGGCGGTGCTGACCCCAATTCCCCAGAGAACACAGGAGGGGGCGAGCAGCCGTGATGCGAACAGATTCGCCGCCCGCTCCATCGGGCTGTCGTCCATTTCAGCTTTTCCGCTCCCGATCGTCACGCTGTTCTTACTGTGCGGGATATGTCCCAGTCGGATGTGTCCCAGCTCGTGTGCCAGGGTGAATCGGATTCTCGGAGCTGGACAGGTGGACCGATAAAAAATGATGTACCGTCCGTCGAGCGACAGCGTAAAGCCGTCCGTCTTTTGGCTGTGATCCAGCAGGCTAAGGCTCCGCAGAATTTCCGCTCCTCTTTCATAGTTGATGAGCAACGCTCCCTCATGTTCGCACAGGCATGAAATTTTAACCGGTAATTCCAGAACCTGTTCCCGCAGCAAAATATCCCAGGCCATGTCTCTCGATCTTCTATAATCGTAATACAATAGTCACACCTCCACATACTATTGTAATACTTAGAAACGTTTCTATAAACAACTAATATTTACCAAATAATACCTTTTTGACAACTTTTGACAAATTTACAGAAAAATTTACTCCGGCGCGCCACCAACACACCGGAGCAATCACCGTACCCAAGGGGACTATAGTATATAGAAAATATGAATATATTGTATCTCAAAGCCCTCTCAAAAACAAGAGGGTTTTTTTGCGCCCATTTTCAGGAGGAGACAGTACGGGCGAGATTGCAAAATCAAAGCGATCATACTGCCGGACATACGCAGAAACCGGCCTGAATACGCGTGAAATCCGCCCGTGCAGTTAAAAGCTGAATGAAAACATCGAAAAAAACCGGGGCCGCGATAGCCGCCATATCTCCTGATACAGCGCTCGAAATATGGGCCCACAGTTTTCAATTGGACAAAAATCAGGGGGCATAAAAATAACGGAATCTATTGCGTCCATATTCGCAAACATACGTTTTGAAATACCTGAAAGCCCCCAAAATCAGAGCCTACCAGCTGTAAAAATCTTCATACTTTTGTAGAAAAATCCCATTCTTACATCCAAAAAATTCGAATGACTCTAAATGAGCGATAGAAAACGGATTCCCCAACGCCAATTTAACTCTTTCTGCTGCAAAAGAAAGGGGGGCGGCGCAGCATCACAGCGCATAAACGCGAGATGACTCTCAAAGGGTCCACCGCACACTGAGCCGGGCTCGGGCTGCGGATCGAACGATCGATGCAGCAATCCCATCATATCCTTCCCCATCAAACATGTGCTGCGCGGAACAATCTATCACCAATAGCTCTGATAAGATCAAAAGACTCTGACTCTGCCCGTGAGGGTTCGATTTCCGCTTCTCGCAGCCGCCCATAACAGGCGATTTTCCACACGAGAGAGGGCCGGACAAAATTGTCCGGCCCTCTCTAGTTCTTCAGAAGTTTACACATTTTATTTCTCCGGGCAAGCAGCTGCTCCACCTCCATTTGCAGCGCGTCCGCCTCGTCCGCTCCCGCCGTACACAGCGCCGTCACCTTTTCACGCAGCTCCTCTTCGAGCGGCTGAAGCTGCGGATGACTCATCGGATCACTGAAGCGGAACTGCTCAGCGAGTTTTTGATAGGACGGCTTTTTCTCCCCCGCTGTTCTCTCCGCGAGCAGCTCTATCTCGCTCTGTAACTCACGGAGATAGAACACCTTCTGTCCCACCTCCTGGTCGCTCCTCCGCACCGCGCTGCTCCCTGCCGCGACAGCGATCAGGCAGATCGCCGCAATTCCTAAAATTACCGCGCCCACAAGCACCGCGCTCCACACCGGCAGCCACGGCAGCGCAAAGAAAACCGCAAACGCGATCAATTGTACCACAAGGTAGATCACGCCAACACGGAGCGCAGGCAGTTTCAGAAAGAGCTCTTCCTTGCGCGAGCGCCCCAGTGAGAGATAAATTATCCCCACCTGCGCCAGCAGTGCCGCCAGCGTAAACCCATATGCTGTAAAGAAGGTCGGCGTTTTTTCGCTCGGAACGACAAACGCCACCACATGGAACAGAATCAGTAAAATGCCGAGAATGAGGTAGGACGTTATCAGACGTCTCTTCATTTTCAATCCTCCCGTTTCATGCCGCACTTCGGACAGAAGTTGCCCGGTTTGGTAAACTGATAGCCACACCGCACACAATTGCCGGCGCTCTGCAGCTTCGCGCCGCAGTTCTCACAGAATGCAGCACCAGGCGCCAACGCTGCGCCGCACTCCTCACAGAAGCGCCCGGCCGGTTCCGCTCCGGCGACCGCAGCCATCGCCCCTTGGAATACGCCGCCGACTGTCCCCCCGACAGCTCCGCCGATGCCGGCCATCATTCCAAGGCCGACTCCCGCACTTGTAAACTCGCCCGCACCCTCGTTCTGGGCCACCTTTTCCGCCACATCAAAGCCCCGTTCCTGCTGATAGGTATATCCCTCGAGCGAACGCTTCTGTGCGATGCTCTGCGCCTCGATCACCCGGCGCTGAGCCTCGGTCTGCTCCTCAATAATTCCGACCTGTTGTTGGAGCTTCGCCTCTGCGATATCCGCATACTGTCGGAAATGCAGCTCCTTGAATTTCTCATACTGCGGTTCTCCGTCCGGTTTTGCAATTGTCGTGACAAAAAAACGGTTCAAAGTAATTCCGTATTCCAAAAAATCTTCGCACAGCTTCTCCCGCAGCTCCTCCGAAAACTGCTCCATCCGCTCGTCAATTTCAAAAATACTGATCTTCCCTGTGCGCATCATCTGAGCGATATAGCTCTTCACCCGGCTCATCAGAATTCCCCGGAAGAAGGAGACCAGCTTCGCCCGATCCAACGACCGCTCCGTGCCGACCAGCTTCAAGAGCAGCCTGCGCGAGTCCGCAACCGAGAGCGACATCTCACCGCTCGCGCCGACGCTGAGCGGAAACTGGTAGGTTGGCTCCATATATTCTACTCTGGTGTCCGTCCCCCAGCGGATGGCCATCTGCTCCGCCCTGTTGATAAAATAGACCTCACAGTGAAACGGACTCTCGTCATCGGTCACCTTGTTGAGCAGCTTGCCGACGAGCGGAATATTCTGGGTCGTCAGCGTGTATCGTCCGGCGCCGAAAAGATCGAGCGCCTGCCCGTTCAGAAAGAAAATTGCCTCCTGAGATTCATGCACAATCAGTTGGGTCAGCGAGTTGAAATCCTCGCTCGGATGTTTCCAGATAAAGGTACTGTTGTCCCCTTCATATTTCAATACTTCCGCAATTTTTGCCACAGTGTCGCCCCCATTCCATCTGAGCGATCAGGAGAGCCGCCTCAATCGCTCGCGTTGTTCTCCTTTTTCTTCTCTTTTGACAGTATACTACAAATACCCCCTCTTTTTCAAATCCTATTCATCTATATCTAATAAAACGTCCCGGGACTTCCCGGGACG
>CAJFTX010000033.1 GCA_904420075.1 uncultured Clostridia bacterium
AACGTCCCGGGAATTCCCGGGACGTTTTATTAGATATTGCTGCGCCGGACGTGAGCGACGTTCTGCGCCCGGTGCACCGTGACTGACCCGGCGCACACCTCGCTGCCGAGCAGGCCGTATCTTTTTAAAATTTCATACAGCTTCTCCGCGTTGGTCGCATCCATATCGCAGAGCGGAAGTCTGCAGCTGCCCACCTCATAGCCCATGGCGCGCATCGCCTGCTTTACCGGAATTGGATTGACATCCAGGAAAAGCGCCTCAATCAGCTCCAGATACTGAAGTTGGAGACTGTCGCTTCTCTCGCTGTCGCCGTCAAAATACGCCTGGCAGATCTCATGCGTCTCGCGGGGCAGAATATTGGACAGCACCGAGATCACCCCCTGTGCGCCAAGTGCGAGCGCAGAGGTGATCTGATCGTCATTGCCGGAGTAGATCGCCATCTCATCCTTGCAGAGCGCCGCAATTTTGGCCATCTGAGAGAAGTTTCCGCTCGCCTCCTTACAGCCCACGATATTCTCAATCTCACTGAGACGCTTATAGGTCGCGGGGAAGATATTCACCCCCGTCCGCGAGGGAACATTATAGAGAATTACCGGCAGTCCCGTCGCCTCCGCGCAGGCCTTAAAATGGAGATAGAGCCCCTGCTGGGAGGCCTTGTTATAGTAAGGCGTCACATGGAGCAGTGCATCCGCGCCAACCCGCTCGCACCCCTTTGAGAGATAGACGGCGTGTGCGGTATTGTTGCTGCCCGCACCGGCGATTACCGGGATTCTGCCGTGAATCTTTTTCACCGCATACTCCACAAGTTCGATGTGCTCCGCATTTGTGAGGGTAGACCCCTCGCCGGTCGTCCCCGCGACGACCACCGCGTCCGCCCCTCCCTTCACCTGACTGTCCAGAAGCTCGCCGAATACCGGGTAGTTGATCGAGCCGTCCTCCTTCATCGGAGTGAGAATCGCCGTACCGACTCCCCGAAAAACAACCTTCTTTTGCATTACAAAGGCTCCTTTATCCAATTTCCTCCAGGCGTTTCTTTGCACCTTAAGGTTTTCTGTAGTATAGCAGTTTTTTGATAAAGAGCGCATTAAAATTTACTCTTCACCCGTTATATTCCCGCAAAAATCGCACAGACTAGCTCCGAGGTGATATGATGATCGATTCAAACGAGATGTTGCGCTATATCTATGAGACGAGCGATATGGGCTGCTACGGCATTCAGAGCATCCTGGATACCGCCGGAGAAGGGCCTTTCCATGACGCACTTCAGGAACAGCTGACCGAATATGCGCGGCTCCGTGAAGAGGCGGACGGCAGGCTCCGCCGGCGCGGCATCGCCCCGGAAGGAGTGGGCGCCATGGCCAAACTCTCCTCCCGAATGATGAGCGGACTCAAAACGCTGACCGACCGCTCCCCCTCCCACATCGCCGAGATGATGATCGAGGGCAATACGATGGGTATGACCAAGAGTATCCAGCATCTGCACGACTATAAAGAGGAAGATGACGTTCGTGCTCTTGCAAACCAGCTGCTCAAAACAGAGGAGAACAACATCCGCCAGATGAAACAGTTTCTGTAGAAACTGGTCTGTTTCCCCGAAAACATTATCTGTATTAAAATACATTCTTCACGACCTGAATCAAAAAGCCGGAACAGAAAAGACTCTGTTCCGGCTTTTGTCATATCTATTTTCTTTCTTCTCGTAGACCAAAATCCCGGCATAATAAGCGATAAAATATCAGAACTTGATTTTCCGGTCTTTGCCCGGTTTGTCTTTTTGCAGAATCTCCTATTTCCCGGAAAGCTGCAAATTTTTCTCCCTCAGTCCGAAGTGGTTTATCACGATTCTGCACCGTCTCCAAAATCAAAAGTCCCCCGTGTGCCGTGGGCACATGGGGGATTTCTTTCCAGTTCCCCATCGCGTCTATCGTTATTCCAAAAAGTCCTTGAGCCGCTTGCTCCGGCTCGGGTGCCGCAGCTTGCGCAGCGCTTTCGCCTCGATCTGACGGATTCGCTCGCGGGTGACGTTGAACTCCTTTCCGACCTCCTCGAGGGTGCGCGCCCGGCCGTCCTCCAGTCCGAAGCGGAGCTTGAGCACCTTCTCCTCTCTTGGCGTGAGAGTGGAGAGGACGTTGACCAGCTGCTCCTTCAGGAGGGTATAGCTCGCCGCCTCCGCGGGGGCGGGAGCGTCGTCGTCCGGGATGAAGTCGCCGAGGTGGCTGTCCTCCTCCTCGCCGATCGGCGTCTCGAGCGAAACCGGTTCCTGCGCGATCTTCATGATCTCGCGCACCTTTTCGACCGGCATATTCATCTCGGCCGCGATCTCATCCGGCAGCGGATCATGCCCGAGCTCCTGCAGCAGCTGGCGGGAGACACGCATCACCTTGTTGATCGTCTCGACCATGTGCACCGGGATTCGGATGGTCCGCGCCTGGTCCGCAATCGCGCGGGTAATCGCCTGCCGAATCCACCAGGTCGCGTAGGTCGAGAACTTGTAGCCCTTGGTGTAGTCAAACTTCTCCACCGCCTTGATCAGGCCCAGGTTACCCTCCTGGATCAGATCGAGAAAGAGCATTCCACGGCCGACATACCGCTTCGCGATGCTAACGACCAGGCGGAGGTTCGCCTCGGCGAGCTTCTTTTTCGCCTTCTCGTCCCCCTCTGCCATGCGTTTGGCAAGCTCGATTTCCTCCTCCGAGTCGAGCAGCGGCACCTTGCCGATCTCTTTTAAATACATCCGGACGGGGTCGTCGATGTTGATGCCCTCGCTGGCGAGCACCGTGTCGATCTCCACCGGCTTGTCGTCGAGCGCCGCCTCCTCGTCAATCTCAAGGCTGGAGATCTCCGGCTCATCGCTCTCCCCCTCGATCTTGACGCTCGCGCTGTCGAGCGCATCGTAGAGCTTCTCGATGGTGTCGATGTCGAGCTCATGCTCCTCGATGAAGTCCATCACCTCTTTGTTGGTGACCGTCCCCTTCGGCTTGTAGTGCTCCACAAACTCTTTGATCACTTGCTTCTTGTCATTTCCTGCCATGGCTCTTTCCTTTCCCTTTTCCCTATCCATTTCGCTTTTTCTTCGCTGAGAGATTTTTAAGATAGCTGTCGATCTCCTCCGAGGCGTATGTCCCCGCCTCTTTTGGCTGGAGCGCATATTTCTCGTCCCGGATCGCCGCGATAAAGTCGTCCACCGCGTGTCGCTGTTCTTCCGCCCCCACAAAGAGCTCTCTCTTTGCGAGAATTCCCGCGACCGCGCCCATCTCTTCCGGACTGTACTCCTCCCCAAAGAGAGCCATATCCGGCACGCCGCCCTCCCGGATGATCTCAACAATTGTGTGATAGATTCGGCGGTTGAACTCGGTGACAAAATCCGCCTCGCTGATGTGCTGCTCAATATAGTCAAGATATTCCGGCGAGAAGAAGAGGATGCACAAAATTCCCTCCTCCGCGCGGGCGGCCTTGATCGCCTCCGCCTTCTGCGGATTGATCCGGTCCCGCACGGCGAAGATACGCTGGCTCTGGGCCTTGACCCCCTCTGCGCGGCGCCGCTTCTCATAGGCCCGCCGCGCGCGGGCCACCTCCTGGAGAATCGACTCCTTCGACACCCCGAGCTCCTGCGCCGCCCGGCCCGCATAGACGTCTCTCGCGATCGCATTCGAGGTCGCCGCGAGAATTCCCACCACATCCTTGAGATAGGAGACCTTGCCGTCCGGCGACTCGACGTCGTGTCTTGCCTTCGCGTTTGCAAGCTTGTACTCGATCTGGTTACCCGAGCCCGCGAGCACCAGTTTGAACCGCTCCGGCCCGTGCTTCTTTAAAAATTCGTCCGGGTCCTTTCCGTCCGGCAGGCGGAGCACCCGCACCTTCGCCCCCGCCGCCTCCAGAAGGGTGATCGCCTTGTTGGTCGCCTTCTGGCCCGCCTCGTCCGAGTCGTAGGCGATGACCACCTCGCCGCCCGCGCTGTAGCGGGTGAGCATCCGGGCCTGCGCGTCGGTGATCGCGGTGCCGAGCGTCGCGACCGCCTCGGTAAAGCCCCACTGGCTCATTGAGATCACATCCATATAGCCCTCGGCCAGGATCAGCCGCCCGACGCTCTGACTCTTTGCATTGTTGAGGTTGAAGAGGGTATTGCTCTTCTTAAAGACCGGCGTGTCCGGCGAATTGAGATACTTCGGCTGGCTGTCGTCCAGCACCCGTCCGCCGAATGCGACCACCCTGCCCCGCACGTCGAGGATCGGCACCATCAACCGCCCCCGGAAGTAGTCGTAGAAGTGGCCGTTCTTGTTGCGGACGCAGAGGCCGGCGTTGCGGATCTCCTCATCCCGGTAGCCCTTCGCGCGCAGCTCTTTTAAGAGCGAATCCCAGCTGTCCGGCGCGTAGCCGAGGCCGAATCGTTTCACCGTCTTCACCGCGAGCTGCCGCTTCTCGAGATACTGGAGCGCCACGCCGCTTCTCTTCAGCTGCTCGTGGAAGAACCGCGCCGCCGTCCGGTTCATCTCGTAGATCCGCTCCCGGTCGATCCGCTCCTCTCTCCTGCCGCCCTCGTCCGGCACGGTGAGTCCCACCTTTTCAGCCAGAAATTTGACCGCCTCAATGTACTCCAGATTCTCGATCTGCCGCACGAAGGTGATCGCGTCTCCGCCCGCGCCGCAGCCGAAGCAGTAGTAGCTCTGGGTGTCGGGAAAGACGGTAAAGGAGGGCGTCTTCTCGCTGTGAAACGGGCAGAGACCCACAAGCGAGCTTCCCCGCATCTTGAGATTCACATAGGGCGAGATGATGTTCTCAATATCCACTTTTAATTTCAGATCATTCAAAAACCGCTCGGGTAACATCGCTTCTCCTCTAATAGTTCCAGGTCTTCGGCACGAAGATCTCCTGGAACACTCTGATACAGTACCGGTCGCTCATCCCCGCGATATAGTCGCAGACCACCCGGTCGATCCCGTCGGCAAACACCCGCTCGAAGTGCTCGAGCGGCAGCTTGTCCGGGTTTCTCTCAAAGTGGCGGTAGAGCATCGTGAGGATGTCCACCACCTTCTTCTCCTCGTCCTTCGCGACCGGATTCTTGTAGACCCGGTCGAACATAAAGGCCCGCAGCTCATCCGCCGCCTCCTTGCAGGCGGGCTCCATGCGGATCTCCCCCTCCCCGGAGGCGAACACCACGCCGCGGATCATCGAGGTGATCCGCTCGCTCGGGCTGTGGCCGAGCTGCCCGGTCAGCCGCTTCGGCAGGTCCTCCTCCGAGAGGATGCCCGCCCGGCAGGCGTCGTCGATGTCGTGGTTGATATAGGCGATCCGGTCCGCAAGTTTGACGATCTCCCCCTCCCGGGTGAGGGCGGGCTCATGCCGGTTGTGCTTATAGATGCCGTCGCGCACCTCCGCCGTCAGGTTGAGCCCTCTGTGTCCCCGCTCGAGGGTGGTCACCACCCGCAGACTCTGCGCGCTGTGCGAAAAGCCGTAGGGACAGATCTCGTCGAGCACCCGCTCCCCCGCGTGACCGAACGGAGTGTGCCCGAGGTCGTGGCCGAGCGCGATCGCCTCGGTCAGATCCTCATTCAGCCGCAGTGCCCGCGCGATGGTCCGCGCGATCTGCGAGACCTCCAGCGTGTGGGTCAGTCTCGTGCGGTAGTGGTCCCCCTCGGGAGAGAGGAAGACCTGCGTCTTGTGCTTGAGCCTGCGGAACGCCTTGCAGTGCATAATCCGGTCGCGGTCCCGCTGGAAGGCGGTGCGCAGCTCACAGGGCTCCTCCTCCCGCTCGCGGCCCGCGGTGCTGTCCGCAAACGCCGCAAACGGCGAGAGAGTTGCCCGCTCGGCCGCCTCAATCTGTTCCCGTATGGTCAAAAGTGCACCTCCTCCCACTCGCTCTTATTAGTATATACGACCTCTTCCCCCTGAAATCCTCTTTTTTTCACAACTTTTTCACTCGGCCGCGAGCACCGTTCCCAGAAACTGCACCTCCGCCGAGCCGAAGCTGAGGTCGACAAGCGCCGCCTCAAACCGCTCCCGCCGCTCGGAGCGGAGCCGCACCTCGAGCGCCACCCGGTCGGAGAACTGCTGGTCGAGCAGCACGCCGCCCTCCCGCTCGAGGAGCAGTTTCACCCGCTCGAAGTAGCTGTACTCAAAGAGCAGCCGCAGCCGGGCGCACTCCGCGATCTCGGCGATGCCGCCCGCCGCGACCGCCTCCTGCGCGCCGCGGGTATACGCCCGGACGAGTCCTCCCGTGCCGAGCAGCGTCCCGCCGAAATATCGGGTGACCACCACCGCCGCGTCGCAGAGCTCCGCCCCGCGCAGCACCTCCAGAATCGGCAGTCCCGCCGTCCCGTGCGGCTCGCCGTCGTCGCTGTAGCGGGTCATGTTGTTCTCCCGCACGGTGTAGGCGTAGCAGTTGTGGGTCGCGTCCCGGTGCGCCGCGCGGATCTCATTGACAAAGGCGACCGCCTCCGCCTCGGTCCGCACCGGGCGGATGTAGCCGATAAAGCGGGAGCGCTTCTCGACAAATTCGGCGCTCGCCTCTTTTTTGACCGTCTTAAAGCTCATTGCAGATACCTCGAAATTCTGTTGTAGAGCGCGTCGTCCACCGTGAGGGTGAGACGTATCCCCTCCGGGAGATACTCCTCCCGCTCGATCTGCGCGCCCCGGTGCAGCCGGTCGAGAAGCTGCCCCTCCGAGAAGGGGAGCACCACCGTGCAGGCGTGCATCCGCTTTGCGAGCTCCCGCTCGAGCGCCGTGAGCAGCGCAGGGATGCCCTGTCCGGTCCGCGCGGAGATGGGCACCGCCTCCGGCAGGTGCACTGGCAGCTCCCCCTCCCGGTCGCACTTGTTGAGCGCGATCACCATCGGGATAGCGCCCGCCCCGAGCTCGCTTGCGAGCTTCTCCACCACCTCGATGTGCGCCGCGCAGTCGGGGTTCGACACATCCACCACCTGGAGCAGCAGGTCGGCGTATTTGAGCTCGTCCAGCGTCGAGGAGAACGCCTCGATAAACTGGTGCGGCAGGTTGCGGATGAGCCCGACCGTGTCGGTCAGATAGATCTCCATCCCCTGCGGCAGCCGGAGCCGCCGGGTAGTCGGGTCGAGGGTCGCGAAGAGCTTGTCCTCCGAGAGCACCCCCGCCCCCGTGAGATAGTTGAGAAGGGTCGATTTTCCGGCGTTTGTATAGCCGACGATCGCCACCCGCGGCACGCCGGAGCGGTCGCGCAGCGCCCGCTTCTCCCCGCGGTTTTTCTTCACCTCGTCGAGCTCCCGCCGCACCGCCGCGATCCGCGCCCGGATGTGCCGCCGGTCGGTCTCGAGCTTGCTCTCGCCCGGGCCGCGGGTGCCGATGCCGCCGCCGAGCCGGGAGAGGGCGAGCCCCTTGCCCGCGAGCCGCGGCAGGGTATATTTCATCTGGGCGAGCTCCACCTGCAGCTTGCCCTCGCTCGTCACCGCGTGCAGCGCAAAGATATCTAAAATCAACATGCTCCGGTCGATCACCCGGCAATCGATCTCCCGCTCGAGGTTTGAAAGCTGGGAGGGAGAGAGCTCCCCGTCGAACACCACAAGGTCGAGCTCCTGCGCAGCGCAGAGCTCACGCGCCTCCGCGACCTTCCCCTCGCCGATATAGGTGGCGCCGTCCGGCGTGTCCCGCTGCTGCCAGAGGGAACAGACCGCCTCTCCGCCCGCCGTCTCAACGAGACCCGAAAGCTCCCGCAGCGTCTCTTCGCTGCTGTTGTAGACGGCGCCCCGCCTGCAGCTGACGCCGATCAGCAGCGCGCGGCCGCCCTCTCTCTTCTGCAACTGTTCCATCGCTCTCCTCCTTCCGATAAACCAAAAAAAGCCGCCGCACATCTCGCGCGTCAGCTTTACTTCCTATGGTTGGGATGGCTGGACTCGAACCAGCGGAATGCCAGAGTCAAAGTCTGGTGCCTTACCACTTGGCTACACCCCAGCATCTAAATCCGAATAAAAAGAAAAATGGGGTGGATAGTCGGAATCGAACCGACGGCCTCCAGAGCCACAATCTGGCGCGCTAACCAACTGCGCTATACCCACCACATTTTGGCGCGCCAGAAGGGACTCGAACCCCTGGCCTACTGCTTAGAAGGCAGTTGCTCTATCCAGCTGAGCTACTGGCGCCTATTTTGGAGCGGGTGATGGGAATCGAACCCACGTAACCAGCTTGGAAGGCTGGAATTCTACCATTGAACTACACCCGCGTTTTGTGACTAATTTAATATACCAAACGCCGCACTTTTTGTCAAGTGCTTTTTGCAAAATTCAGGGGCAGTATCCACAGAGCGGTCCGACCCATTCCCCCCTTCAACGGTCAAATTCAGAAGGTCTCAGCGACCCGCATCGAAACGGAGCAGCCGCATTTTTTGCGCACGCTTCTCCCAGATACTTTTCAGCGGCGCGGGGCAAAAAGAGCGCCATTCACAGGGAGAAACCCGGAACACCTCTGGAAAAACAGAGCGCGAACTCCCCGGGGCAGGTGCCCCGAGGAGTCGAGCAGAGGCGGAAGCTGCGCTGCACAACGAAATGTTGAGCCCGCGAGGGCGCTAAAATGGGGGGTGCGGCGCAGATCGGTTTCCCTCTTCCTCCGGCGCCGTATCCCCCGTGCGCGCCGCTCCCTCTTTCTCCTATACCGAGACCACAAGCTCATCTCCGCTCACCGAGAGCGATACCGTCTCCACGCCCTTGCCCGCATGGGAGATGATGAGCTCCGCAATCCGGCCTTCGACCTCCTTCTCCACCGTGCGGCGCAGGCTGCGCGCGTTGTACTTCACGCTGTACGCCTTCTCTGAAAGCCAGGAGAGAACCTCCTCGCTCCAGCGGAGGGTGCGTCCCGTCTCGCTCATCGCGCCGGCGAGATCGGAGAGCATGATCTCCGCGATCTTCCGAAGGTCGGGCTTTGACAGTCCACGGAACACCACGATCTCGTCCACCCGGTTGAGAAACTCCGGCCGCAAAAAATCCCCGAGCGCCTTCATCACCCGGTCGCGGCTCTGCTCCTCCACCGTCCGGTTAAATCCCGCGGTGTTGTCCCGCCGGTCGCTTCCGGCGTTGCTGGTCATGATGATGATCGTGTTCTCAAAATTGACCACCCGGCCGTGCGCGTCGGTGATCCGCCCGTCGTCCAAAATCTGAAGCAGCACGTTGAGCACATCCGGGTGCGCCTTCTCGATCTCGTCGAACAGTACCACCGAGTACGGTTTGCGCCGGATCTTCTCGGTGAGCTGACCCGCCTCGTCGTAGCCGACGTATCCGGGAGGCGCTCCGACAATCCGGGAGACCGCGTGCTTCTCCATAAACTCGCTCATGTCGAGCCGGATCAGCGTCTCTACGCTGTCGAACAGCTCGCGCGCGAGCGTCTTGACAAGCTCGGTCTTTCCCACCCCCGTCGGCCCGGTGAAGATGAAGGAGACCGGCTTTTTCTTCACCGAGAGGCCAACCCGGTTCTTTTTGATCGCGGCGCAGACCGAATCGATCACCTCGTCCTGTCCCACGATCCGGGTACGCAGCCGGTCGCGCAGGCCCTCGAGCTTTGCAAACTCGTCCTCGCCGATCTTGCTCGCCGGAATGCCGGTCCAGAGCTCGATCACCTTCGCGAGCTCTCCCATTGTGACCTCAGGTTTCGGTGTCTGCCGGAGGGTGTCGAGCTCCTCCTGGAGGCGGCACTCGTCCGCCTTCAGCTCCGCGATGCGCTCATACCGCTCTGCGGAGCCGTCCGGCGCCACCTCTGAAAGCTCGGTCGCGAGTTCCCGGAGCCGCTTCTCCGCACGGTACATCTCGTTATATTCTCTGCTCCCAATGCTCGCCGCGGAGGACGCCTCGTCCAGAAGGTCGATCGCCTTGTCCGGCAGAAACCGGTCGGTGATATACCGCTCGGAGAGCACCGCCGCCTGGCGGAGCGTCCGGTCGGGGAGGGTCACCCCGTGGAACCGCTCGTAGTAGGTGCGGATTCCCTTTAAAATCTCGACCGTCTCGTCGACGGTCGGCTCATCCACCGACACCGGCTGGAACCGGCGCTCGAGCGCCGCGTCCTTCTCAATGTGTTTGCGGTACTCATTGTAGGTCGTCGCGCCGATCACCTGGATCTCCCCGCGCGACATCGCGGGCTTTAGAATATTCGCCGCATTCATCGAGCCCTCGGCGTCCCCCGCGCCGACGAGATTGTGCACCTCGTCGATGAAGAGGATGATGTTGCCGAGTTTTTTCACCTCGTCGATCAGCGCCTTCATCCGGCTCTCAAACTGGCCGCGGAACTGGGTCCCTGCGACGAGCGAGGTGAGGTCCAGAAGATAGATCTCCTTGTCCGCAAGCTTCGCCGGCACATCCCCCGCGGCGATTCTCATCGCGAGTCCCTCAGCCACCGCCGTCTTACCGACGCCCGGCTCGCCGATCAGGCAGGGATTGTTCTTGGTACGGCGGTTGAGAATTTGAATCACTCTGGCAATCTCCCGGTCTCTGCCGACCACCGTGTCAAGCTCGCCCCGCTTTGCCCGGGCTACCAGATTGATGCAGTGACTCTCGAGCACCTTGCGTTTTGCGTTCTTGTTCGACTTTGGCTCCTTCTCCTTCTGTTCGGGAGCGCTCTCCTCCCCTTTCGGCATCCCGGAGAAGAGATTCTTAAGAAACGGGAAAGCGACTGCGCCCCCCTCGCTGAAATTTCCGTCCTCCGACGCCATCAGCTCCTCCGGCGCCTCCCCATCCTCGGGATTCATCAGCTGCATCAGTTCATCGCCCATCCGGTCGATGTCGTCCTGGGTGATACCCATCTGCGCTGCGGCGTCCACCGCGGGCTTGATGCCGAGCTCCTTGGCGCACTCCAGGCAGAGCCCCTGGTTGACCGTCTTCCCATCCTCGATTTTTGTGATAAATACAACAGCGACCCGCTTGTTGCAACGCGAACACATCATTTTTCTCATCCTTTCGGGCGCGCCCCGCGCGCAGTCCTCTCTATCCGTTTCTCTCCCCCGGGTCTCCGTTCGGGAGGAAGTTATTCTCATAGAATACCCCGAAGAGCAGAGTATCATCCACTGTCTGCTGCGAGACGGCGAACGGCCCGAGCCCGCCCATATAGGGCATTGCAAAGCTCAGCACCGAGCAGAGCACAAAGACAAACAGCACCCCTTTGAGCGCGCCGAACACCCCTCCGAGCAGCGTGTTGAGCGCACGGAGTCCCGGCAGCGAACAGATGCCCGAGAGCAACTTCGACACAAGCGAGAGCAGTAGAAGCGCGAGCACAAAGAGCACCACAAAAGCGAGAATCCGGCTCACCGTCTCCGCCGCGGGCTGTGCCACCGCGCGCACCGCATTCTCCCTGGCCGCCGCGAGATCCCCTCCCGAGGCGAAGGCCGCCTTAATCTGCTCCGCCGTGGCGCTCACCCCTTTTAAAAAGGAGTCGAGCAGTCCCTGCGGTCCTTCGAGCAGCTTTTCAACCGGCGCCTCTGCGGCGGAGGCCGCCTGCTCGCCCGTCAGCCGGGCCACCTGCTCCACCGCTCCCTTCTCAAAGGCGGGACCGATCCACTTTTCGCAGAGGACCCCCCCAGCGGGCGCGGAGAGAAAGAAAGCAGCTCCGAGCGCGATCAAATTTGCAAAAAAGCCGAATACCGACTTGATAAATCCATGCCGTATGCCGCCGTAGAGACAGCCTCCGAGCACAAAGAGCACCAGCAGATCCAGTGCAATGTTCACAGTGTACCACCCTCTCCTGCCCGTTACAATAACAATTTGTGAATTTTATTTTGTGGAGACTGGCACCGCCCGGTCAATCAGAATTGCATAGGCCCCCATCTCCTCATTCTGGATGAGTTTCCGTGTCCCCCGCGGGAGGTCCACCGTATCGAGCCGGTCCCCATAGGCGTTGAATACCAGAATCGACTCTCCCGAGGTGAGCAGGATTCTCCGGCCGTCGGTCGAGATGGCGTCCACCTCGCCCCCGGTCTCCCCGTCGCTGACCACCTTGAGGCTATTGTCGAGCACAACCAGATTGGTCTCGGTGCCGTAGACGTGGTTGCCGAGCACCAGCACCGTGTGGTCCTCGCTCGAGATGTCGAAGTACTGGAGCACCCGCTCGCCATACTCATACTTTGAGACGAGCTCTCCGTCCCTGGTAAAGACATAGAGCGCCCGATCGGTGATGGCTGTAATCGAGCCGTTATTTTTATAAGAGAGGTCAAAAACAAGTTCGCCCGGCAGACTTACCTGAGCAGCCGGCTCATCCTCCTTAATACTCGAAAAGGAGAGTCTCGACTCCACATCGCCCGAACTCCCCGCAAGCGAGACCGCGCAGAACTCCTCCCCCGACTCGCTGAGCGCCACCGCCGAGAGATAGCGCTCGGCCGAGTACCAGCGGTAGATATCGTTCTGCTTCTCGTCGGTCACCGTCACCATCGTGCGGTAGCCGTCCGCTTTGGTCACAAAGGCGAGCTGTCCCTTGCTGTTCACGTCCGCCGCGAGCAGCTCGTGCTCCGAGGCTCCTCTGTAGCGCAGCGTGTGGTCGGAGAAGAGGCGCAGCTCCCGTCCGCCCCGGTCGTAGATCAGGGTGTACTTTCCCCGGTCCGCCGCCGCGGGGGACATAAGGCTGATCATCTCGTCGTAGAGCTCCTTATTCTGATAGCTCTTGATCGTGATGCGGTTGCCCGTCGCCACATAGAGTCCATCCCGCTGCGCGAGAAAGAGCGGCGAGAGCGCCGAGTCGTAGGAGAGCTCAATCGTCTCCACCGAGCTGCTGCCGTAGTTTCCGACGTCGAAGGAGGAGAAGAGCTTCTTAATCCCATAAAAGTTGATATAGTCGCGCAGACAGAAGATCGCCACACCGCCGAGAATCAGCACAATCGCCGCTACAATCGCCGCCGTGCGGGCGCGCCCCCTCTTTTTGGGGCTCTCCTTACCGCCGCCCGCGCGCTTCTTCTCCACCGCGCGGCGGACGTCCTCTATCCTCTCCGGTTTTGCTCTTCTTCCAAACACCTTTCTTCTCCCCTGTCACAGCGGTGCGGTGCAAGATTCACCCGCTCCAGGCAGAGCCCCCGTCCGGGCAGCGTCGGCCCGGCGAGCTCCCGCCTGCCCGAGGCGATGATCCCCGGCAGGTCGGAGAGCGCGATCTTGCCCTCCGAGACGTAGACGAGCGTCCCCGCAATAATTCGCACCATATTGTATAAAAAGCCGTCCGCCTCGATCTCCATGCGCAGAAGGTCCCCCTCGCGTCTCACGGTGCATTCATACACCTCGCGCACTGTGTCCAAGACGCTGCTCCCCGCCGACATAAAGCCTCGAAAGTCGTGCCGCCCCACAAAGAGCTGCGCCGCCGCATCCATTCGCTTCTCGTCGAGTTTTCTATAGTAGCTGTACTGGTAACGGCCGAGGAACGGGTCCCGCGAGGGGGTGTTGCGTATGGTGTAGCTGTACCGCTTGGACTGGGCCGCAAAGCGCGGATGGAAACCCGCTTCTGTAAAATAGCAGTCGTAGACGGTGATGTCCTCCGGCAGCAGCGCGAGCAGCGCGAGCTTGATCTTCGCGGGACTGAGCGCCGTCTCCACCGCGAAGGTGCAGTAGAACTCGCGGGCTGAGACGCCCGCGTCGGTCCGGCTGCACCCGTGCATCACCACCCGCTCCTTTGAGAAGAGTCGGGAGGCCGCCTCCTCCAGCCGCTGCTGTACCGTCACCGCGCCGGGCTGGAGCTGAAACCCGTGGTACGCCCCGCCGTCAAACGCGATCTTTAGTACGACCTGCCGCATCTCCGCCCCCATCACAGGTAGATGTTGCACAGCACGATCAGCGCAATGCAGAGCGCAAACACCCCACAAGCCGCAAAGTCGCGCCCCGCGATCGTCAGCTGTTTCATCCGGGTGCGGTTCTCACCGCCGTGGTAGCAGCGGCACTCCATCGCCGTGGCGAGCTCATCCGCCCGGCGGAAGGCCGAAACGAAGAGCGGCACCAGAATCGGCACCAGCGCCTTCACCCGACTTACGAGGCTGCCGCTCTCAAAGTCGGCGCCGCGCGCCTTCTGCGCCGACATAATTTTCCCCGTCTCCTCCACAAGGGTCGGGATAAAGCGCAGCGCAATGGTCATCATCATCGCGAGCTCGTGCACCGGCAGATGGATCTTCTTGAGCGGCGAGAGCAGCCGCTCGATCGCGTCGGTCAGCATGATCGGCGAGGTGGTGTAGGTGAGCAGCGAGGTTCCCGCGATCAAAAAGATAATCCGCAGCGACATCATGATCGCGTTCCGGATGCCCTCCTCGGTGATCCGGAGAAAGCCGTACTCGAAGAGGACGTGCTCCCCCGCGCCGTAGAAGAGATTCAGAACCGCCGTGAACGCGATGATAAAGATGAGCGGCTTTAAGCTCTTCAAAAGCATTGAAAACGGGATCTTGGAGAGGGCGAGCACCAGCCCGATCAGCCCCACGATCACCAGATACCCGAAGTAGTTCGACACCATAAAAAGCGCCACGATATAGGCGATGGTGAGGATGAGCTTCACCCGAGCGTCCAGCTTGTGTACCGGCGACTTGCCGGGGAAAAATTGTCCGAGCGTGATGTCACTGAGCACCGGCGTCACCCCCCTCTCTGATCCGGCAGATCTCGCGCACCGCGTCCTCCACTGTATAGACCCCGGGATTCACCGGAATGCCCGCCTTCTGTAATTCCAAAAAGACGCGGGTGACCTGCGGCACCGCGAGTCCGATCTCGCAGAGCCGCTCCGCTCTTTTGAAGATATTCGGCACCGTATCAAATAGTTCCACCCTCGAGTGGTTCATCACCAGCACCCGGCCTGCGAACCTCGCCACGTCCTCCATGCTGTGCGAGACGATGAGCACCGTCGCGCCCGTCCTTTTGTGGTAGTCCTGGATGCGCGCCAGAATTTCGTCCCGGCCGCGCGGGTCGAGTCCCGCCGTCGGCTCGTCGAGAATCAGCACCTGCGGGGACATCGCGATCACTCCCGCGATCGCCACCCGGCGCTTCTGTCCGCCCGAGAGCTCAAATGGGCTCTTCTCGAGCAGCTCCGGCGAGAGCCCCACAAAGTCGAGCGCGGTATGCACCGCGCGCTCGAGCGTCTCGCCCTCCATTCCCATATTCTTAGGACCGAACGCGATGTCGCGGAACACCGTCTCCTCAAAGAGCTGATACTCCGGGTACTGGAACACAAGCCCCACCCGGCTGCGCACCTCTTTGATCCGTTTCGCGTTCTCCCAGATGTTGACCCCGCCGAGCAGCACCTCCCCCTCGGTCGGTTTCAAAAGGCCGTTTAAGTGCTGCACCAGGGTGGACTTGCCGCTGCCGGTGTGCCCGATGATACCGATCATCTCCCCCTCCTCAAAGCGGAGGTTCACATCCCGGATGGCCACCTTGTGAAAGGGGGTCTTCTGACCGTATTCATAACGCAGATTTCTAAGTTCTAAATCGTACAACGCCGCTTACCTCTCCAACTGCTCTCTGAGCGCCGCCACGCACTCCTCCACATTGATGACATCTCCGAGCTCGATTCCGCGCTTCCGGAGCTCGTGCGCAAGCTTGGTCGCCTGCGGCACCTCGAGGCCCATTTTTTCAAGCAGCTCCACCTCGCGGAACACCTCGCGCGGCGTGCCGTCGAGCACGACACGGCCGTCGTTCATCACGACGCAGCGGTCGGCCTCCGCCGCCTCATTCATATAGTGGGTGATGAGCACCGCCGTGAGTCCCTCCTCCCGGCAGAGCTTCTTCACCGTCTCGATCACCTCGGCCCGCCCCTGCGGGTCGAGCATCGCCGTCGGCTCGTCGAGCACGATCACATCCGGCCGCATCGCGAGCACCCCCGCGATCGCCACCCGCTGCTTCTGTCCGCCCGAGAGCTGGTGCGGCGCGTGCTCGCGGTAGGCGGTCATATCGACCGCCTCGAGCGCCGCCTTCACCCGGTCGCGGATCTCCGCCGGAGGGATGCCGAGATTCTCCGGCCCGAAAGCCACATCCTCCTCCACGACCGTAGCCACGATCTGATTGTCCGGATTCTGGAAGACCATCCCCACGTGCTGGCGGATGGTGAGAAGATTCTCCTCCTTCCTGGTGTCGAGTCCCCCGGCGAGCACCTCTCCCTCGCTCGGGAGCAGAATCCCGTTTAGGTGCTTCGCGAGGGTGGATTTGCCGCTGCCGTTGTGCCCGAGCACCGCGACAAACTCGCCCGGCTTGATCGTCAGGCTCACCCCATCCAGCACGGGGGGCGGATCGGTCACCCCCTCGCTCTCATAGCGAAAGGAGACGTTTTTTATCTCGATCTCAGTTGCCACGCTCTCTCCCCTTTCCGCTGCTCCAGCGCGCGGTCGCGCCGCAGGGCAGCACAAATCCCGTGGAGCTCACCCGGAGCCCCAGTTCGTCGCACTCGATGGTGCCGCCGTGTTTTTTCGCCACGTGCAGCCCCAGAAGATAGGACATCACCGAGGGCGCAAGTCCCGTCGTGTAGGAGCTGATGATATAAAATAGCGGGTCGTCCGACAGCACCTCCGCCACCGTGCGCACCAGCTCGTCGATCCCGTCCTCGATCTTCCAGATCTCGCCGGACGGCCCTCTCCCGTAGGAGGGCGGGTCCATAATAATCCCGTCGTACCGCCGGCCGCGGCGGATCTCCCGCTCCACAAATTTCTTGCAGTCGTCCACAATGTAGCGGATCGGCGCGTCCGCAAGACCTGAGGCAGCCGCGTTCTCCTTGGCCCAGGCGACCATCCCCTTCGAGGCGTCCACATGGCAGACCGAGGCCCCCGCCTTTGCGCAGGCGATCGAGGCGCACCCCGAGTAGGCGAAGAGGTTGAGCACCCGCACCGGACGCCCCGCGCGCGCGATCTGCTCCCGGCAGAAGGCCCAGTTGGCCGCCTGCTCCGGGAAAACTCCCACGTGCTTAAACCCCATCGGCTTTAAGCGGAAGGTGAGGTCCTCCGCCCGCACGCTCCAGACCTCCGGCAGATTGTAAAACTCCCACTTGCCCCCGCCCGAGGAGGACCGGAAGTAGTGCGCGTTCGCCCTCTTCCAGCCCGGGTGACGCCGGCCGGTGTGCCAGACCACCTGCGGGTCCGGCCGGATTAAAATATAGTCGCCAAACCGCTCGAGCTTCTCGCCGTCCGAACAGTCGAGCAGCTCATAGTCGGTAAAACCTGTCGAGAGAAACATCTCCGCTCTCCTCTCATGTGATTCAAATTATTGTATCATCCGGCAAAGCTTCCCGTCAAATAGAACGGGGCAGCTCTCCTAAATTTTTCAAACTTTCGAGAGCCGGGCGTAGTTCGCCATCAGCTTCTTCACGCCGACCGTCTCAAACTGTACCTCGAGCAGCTGATCCCCCGCTACGGGCGACACCTTCTGCACCACGCCCTCGCCGAAGGAGGCGTGGCGCACCCGGTCCCCGGCGGAAAACTGCGCCCCGGCGGGCGCCGCCTGCTTCTCCGTCCCGCGCGAGAGGAAAGCGCTGCGCCCCTTCTCGCCCGCAAGATTGCTCGCCGCCCGCGCGGGCGCCGACGGGCGCTCCGGACGCTTCTGAGGTTCCGGCGTCAGATCGCACCGGTTCCCCTCCGGGATCTCCTCCCAGAAGCGGGAAACCTTGTGGTAATGGGTTCCCTTGAAGGTGCGCCTGCTCTTCGCGCGGGTGAGATAGAGCTTCTCCTTGGCGCGGGTCACGCCGACATAGGCGAGCCGCCGCTCCTCCTCCAGCTCCACCTGGTCCAAAATCGCGTGTCCGGAGGGGAATACCTCCTCCTCCATCCCCGCGAGAAAAACCACCGGAAACTCGAGCCCCTTCGCCCCGTGCATTGTGAGCAGCGCGACATAGGTCCCGTCCTCCGAGAGGTTGTCGAGCTCGGTCGCGAGCGACACCTCCTCCAAAAAGCCCTCGAGAGAGGGGTTCTCCGCCTGCTCCTCGTAGTTTTCAATATTGCCGAGCAGCGTCTCCACGTTCGCCATGCGGTCTCTGCCGTCCTGCTTGTCCTGGGCGGATATGTACTGTAAAAGTCCCGACTTCTCGATCACCGTGCGCACAAATTCGGCGACGCCAAGTCCCTCCCGCTCGCTCTCGATCTCCTCCAAAAGCTCGACAAAGGCCGCGAGTTTCGCCGAGGCCTTGGAGAGCTGCGGATACTCCGCGGCCCGCCGCACCACCTCGTAGAGGCTCACACCGTCCCGCGCCGCGAGCTCCTCGCAGAGGGCCACCGTCGCCTCGCCGATGGCGCGCTTCGGGGTGTTGATAATGCGTTTGAGCCGCAGATCGTCCCGCTTGTTGCAGATGAGGCAGAGGTAGGCGGTGATATCCTTCACCTCCGCCCGGTCGTAGAACTTCATGCCGCCGAAGATCTTATAGGGCAGACCGCTTCTCGAGAGCGCCTGCTCGATTGCGCTCGACTGGGAGTTCGCGCGGTAGAGAACGGCAAAGTCGCTGTACTTCCGCCCGTTTTTGCTCATCTCGTCGATGATGGTGTTCGCGATAAACCGCCCCTCCTGGTACTCGTCCTCGCCGCAGTAGGTCCCGATCGGCTCGCCCGCGTCGTTCTCGGTCCAGAGGGTCTTGCCCTTCCGGCCGGTGTTGTGGGAGATGGCGTGGTTCGCGCTGTCGAGGATGGTCTTGGTCGAGCGGTAGTTCTGCTCCAGCCGGATCACCGTCGCGTCCGGGTACTGTTTCTCAAAGCTCAGAATGTTCTCGATCGTCGCGCCGCGGAACTTGTAGATCGACTGGTCGTCGTCCCCCACCACGCAGAGATTGCGCCACTTGTCCGCGAGCAGGCTCACCAGCACATACTGCGCGTGGTTGGTGTCCTGGTACTCGTCGACCACGATATTTTTGAACTTGGTCTGATAGTAGTCGAGCACCTCCGGGCACTCGGAGAGCAGCGTCACCGTCTTGAAGATGATGTCGTCGAAGTCGAGCGCCCCGTTCTGTTCGAGCTTCTTCTGATACATCGCGTAGAGCTTCGCGATCTGGATGAGCCGGTAGTCCTCGCCGACCTGAAGGGAGAACGCCTCCGGCGTGAGCAGATTGTCCTTGGCCCTGCCGATCACCGAGAGCACGCTCATCGGCGGGAAATTTTTGTCGTTGAGCCCGAGGCTCTTGATGCAGTCCTTCATCAGTCGCTTCTGGTCGTCGGTGTCGTAGATGGTGAAGCTCCGCTCGAGCCCGATCCGCTCCCCGTCCCTGCGGAGCATCCGGGTGCAGGCCGAGTGGAAGGTGGAGGCAAAGACGTCCTCCCCCCGCTCTCCGAGACTGCGGACGATCCGCTCCTTGAGCTCGTTTGCCGCCTTGTTGGTAAAGGTGATGGCGAGGATGTTCCACGGGTTCACCGGCCGGTAGGCGAGCAGCGCCGCCGCGCGGTCGTGGTCCTCCGGGGCGCAGGTCTCCCCCGCCGCGTAGGCGGCGAGAAACGCCTCCTCCTCCGCTGTATAGCTGCGCGCGGCGTCGCTGTTGTATGCGTCGCCGTAGTTGACCAGATACACAACCTTATTGACAAGCACGGTGGTCTTGCCGCTGCCCGCGCCCGCGAGCACCAGCACCGGCCCCCGGCTCTTATAGACCGCCTCCCGCTGTCTGGCGTTCAGAAAGCCAAACTCCCGGTCCAAAATCTCTCTTTTGATACGCTCTATCTCAAACATCCCTGTCCTCCCGTATGTCCGCCCACAGATTTTCTGCGCCATAAATGTCTAACATTTTTATTGTATAACACTCGTCCGCTCCGCGCAACCAAAATGCAAAACGGGAGCTCCGGCCAAAGGCCGGAGCCCCGTACGCGCTAGTTTTTCAGCCCGCGCCCCACCAGAAGCGCGCGCCAGAATCTCCTCGCGGCCGACTCCAGAAGCTCGCCCGTGCGCGCCATTGACTCCGCAAGGGTCATCGGCCGGTCCCCGATCGGCAGCAGCACCGAGACCCCCGCCTCGTAGAGACGCTCCGCTCCCTCTCCGAGGCCGCCCGCAAAGACGGCGACGGGAATTTCTCCCGCCCGCTTTAAAATGCCGCTGACCACCTTGCCGCTCGCGGACTGGCCGTCCGCCCGGCCCTCGCCGGTCAGAATGAGGTCCGCCCCCTCGCAGCGCCGCTCAAACTCGCAGAGATCGAGCACCGCGTCAATCCCGGAGCGCAGCTCCGCCCCGCAGAACGCCATCAGCGCAAATCCAAGGCCGCCCGCCGCCCCCGCGCCAGGCCGATCCTGAGCGTCTCCTCCCGCCACCTCCGCGAGGTTAGAAAGCGCCGCGTCGAGCGCCGGAAGGTCCGCCGCCCCCTTCTGCGGGCCGTAGACATAGGTCGCCCCCTCGGGGCCGCAGAGCGGATTTACAACATCGCACATCGCGGTGATCTTTACTCCGCTTAGCAGTTTTCGCAGAGATTCAAGCTCCACCCGCACCGTCTGCTCGGCGCAGCGCGCGCCAAAGCCCGCGTCCCTCCCGTCGGCGGTGAGAAACCGCGCGCCGAGCGCCCGGCACATCCCGGTGCCACCGTCGTTTGTCGCGCTGCCGCCGATTCCGAGTAAAATCTCCTTCGCCCCCCGGCGCACCGCCTCGGCGATCAGCTCGCCGGTGCCGTAGCTCGTCGTCCGCCAGACGTCCCGCTCCTCCTCAGAGAGCAACGGCAGCCCCGAGGCCGCGGCCATCTCGATGACCGCCCGCTCCCCCGCGAGCAGAAAGGAGGCCTCGATCTCGCGCATCAGCGGGTCGTGCACCGTAGCGGTGACAAGCTCCCCGCCGAACGCGCGGCGCACCGCCTCCACCGTCCCCTCGCCGCCGTCCGCCACCGGCAGCAGCACCGTCTCAATCTCCGGCGACTCCCGCCGGATGCCGCGCGCAATCGCCTCCGCCACCTCGGGCGCCTGGAGGCTCCCTTTGAATGAGTCGGGCGCTATGACGACCTTCATCGCTCTCTCCCCCTTAAAACAGGCTTAAAATTTCATCTGGCTCCGCCACAATGTGGGTCGCGCCGGCCGCCTCGAGCTCCGCGCGGTCGCGGAAACCCCAGAGCACGCCGCAGGAGTCCATTCCGGCGTTACGCGCCGTCTCGATGTCGAATTTCGAGTCTCCGATGAAGAGCACCTCCTTCGGAGCCACACCAAACTCCGCCGCGAGCGCCAGCGGCGCCTCCGGCGCGGGCTTGCGCGGCACGCCGGGCCGCACCCCGTACACCGCGGCAAACCGCCCCGGGAAGAACTCCCGCGCCAGCTTCTTGGTGTCCGGATCGTCCTTATTCGAGAGCACCGCGAGCTGTACGCCGCGCGCGGCGAGCGCTTCTAAAAGCTCGGAGATGCCCGCATAGGGAGCGGTGAGCCCGTCGATGTGCTCCTTGTAGTAACCGCCGTAAATTCCCCGCAGCTTCTCCACCGTCTCCGCGTCCCTGTGCCCCTCGGGGAGAATGCGCTCCATCAGGCGCACCACCCCCTCGCCCACAAAGTAGCGGTACTCCGGCACCGAATAGCCCGGAAAGCCGAGCGCCGCGAGCGCGTGATTCCCGGCCGCCGCGATGTCCGGCAGGGTGTTGCACAGCGTACCGTCAAAGTCAAAAATCGCCGCTTTATAGTTCATCTCGTCTCCCCCTGTAGTTCGTCAAGCGTCAGATCGAAGCTGTCCCCAAAATAGGAGAGGAAGAAGTCGATCTCCGGCAGCCCCATCTCCAGAAGCGCCGCGCGGGTCGCCTCAGCCGCCGAGCGAAACTCCCCGTTGCCCGCGCCCAGCTCCTCCATGCATTTAAAGTAGGCCGAGAGCTTGTCGGCCGCCTTCACAAGGCGTGCCGTCTCCGCGTCCGGGAAGAACGCCTGCTCAAAGCTGCCACGCAGCTCCTCCGGCAGCATCGTAAGCAGCTTCCGGTTCGCGATCTGCTCCACCTTTTTATATTCGTCCTTGATGTACGGATTGTCGTACTTCACCGGGGTCGGCAGATCCCCCGTCAGGATCTCGCTCACGTCGTGGTAGAGAGCCGCCTCCGCCACCCGCGCGGGGTCCACATTGCCGCCGAACTTCTCATTCTTAATAACTGCGAGTCCGTGGGCGAACATCGCCACCTGCAAGGTGTGCTCCGCTACGTTCTCCGCGCTCGCGTTGCGCATCAGCCCCCAGCGCCTGATGTATTTCATCCGCGAGAGCAGCGCAAAAAAGTGACTCTTCTCCATCTATCCTCTGTCCTCTTCGATCAGTTTTCGGATCGCCTGTACCGCGACCCGTACGGCGAGATCGGTGTCGTGCACCGGCGTATTGCTAAGCCCCGCGGCCTCCCGCTCCTGGTTCCACACGCAGAGGAAACAGGCCCCCGCCCGCAGTCCGAGCGCCGCCGCCGTCACAAAGAGGGCCGCGCTCTCCATCTCGCTTGCGAGCACGCCGAGCCGCTTCCACGCCTCCCACTTCTCCACAAGCTCAGCCGCGACCGGCATCCGCCCGGGCTCGTGCTCGCCGTAGAAGCTGTCCTTGCTCTGCACCACGCCGAGGTGACGCCTGGGCGCAAGCTCCGCCGCCGCATTCTCGAGCGCGCGCAGCACCGCAAAGTTTGGCACCGCCGGATACTCCACCGGCGCGTAGTGCAGCGTCGTCCCCTCCTGCCGCACAGAGCCTGTGGCGACGATAATATCCCCCGCCTCGACGTCGAGCGGGATGCCACCGCAGGTGCCGATCCGGACCAGCGTGTCCGCTCCCGCGAGCTTCAGCTCCTCCACGGCGATCGCCGCCGAGGGGCCTCCGATACCGGTGGAGGTGACGCTCACCCGCTCGCCTCCGAGCGTCCCCGTATAGGTGACATACTCGCGGTTCTCCGCCACCTTCACCGGGTGTTCGAGATACCGGGCGATCTTCTCGCACCGCCCCGGATCGCCCGGCAGGATGACATACCGTCCGACCTCGCCCGGCCGCAGATCCAGATGATAGAGCTTCTCCTCATTGAACATATCGCCGCCTCCTTCTCCGCCCGCCTCCGGGCAGTTCTATCACGACTACAAAAGCCGCTGCTGTCAAACACGGGGCAGAGCGCGCCCGCCGCCTCTCAAAAGCGGTCTCCCGCTCCGCGCCCGCAGATACGCCCCGCTCTGCTTTTACTACAGAGCTCCCAATTCCGGCAGCTAATCGGACGGCGCCCAGAAAGGCCCCTTCTCAGTCTCCGCCCGCTGTTGCAACCCGGATCGCTCTCAAAGCCGCCGCTCAGCCCGCCTTTTTCTTCTCAAAGAGCGGCAGTTTCTCCACCTTGCCGTAGAGCAGCGCCGCCGCCCCGCAGCCGAGCAGCGTCGAGACCACGTGCGGCGCGCCGAGCATATAGTCGACGCTCTTCAAAAATGCCTCATCTCCGCCGGAGAGCGGCAGCGCAATCTGCAGCGCCACAAGCCACGCCACCATAAATTTGCAGAAGAGCGGCGCCGCGATGCGGATGCGCACATCCTCCTTCTTCATCCGGGTGGTCATCAGCGCCATCGTCGCCGCCGCGAGCAGCAGTGAGATAAGCAGAGGCAGATTCACAAGATAGCCCGAGAGATAGGCCGTCGCCAGCGTGAGCGCCGCCACACCCGTCGCAAAGAGGCCTCCGACTCTGGCCGCCGCCCAGAAGAGCAGCGCGCTCCACAGAATGTCGCAGACAAAATAGGAGAGAAGCAGATTTCCAATCCGCACCTCGCTCCAGAAGAAGGTGAGCCCCACGCAGAGCGGCGCCGCCACGAGCAGCAGCAGCACCTCGAGCGGACGTATCCTCTTTTCATTCATGCGAGTTCCTCCGCGACGGCCGTCACGATCTCCGTCCTGCTGGTCCCCACATCTCTTCCAAACGCGGCTCTGAGTTCCGCCGCCGTCACCTGTTCATCGGGCGCAAACTTTCCGTCCCGCAGCGCGAGCCTGCCGGACTCCACCGCGGCCTTCGCCGCCAGCGAATAGGGGTGCGCGAGCGGCAGATCGGAAAACACCTTGCCCCGCTCGCCGCCGCAGAGCCGCTCGACCCGCTCGCACGCCAGCTCTCTCCCGGAGAGGAACATCGCGAGCTCCCCGCGGGTGACCGGCTTTGCGGCGCGGAAGCTGTTGTCGTCAAAGAGCACCGGCCGCCCCGCGCGCAGGCAGCGCAAAATTGCCGGATAAAATTCCTCCTCCGGGCCGACGTCGCCCACCTCGCAGAGGGCGAGCAGCTCCGAGACCGGCACCACTTCGTAGCCGTACTTTGAAAGCAGCTCGAGCTGGTCGCGCAGCCCGTCGGCCACCGGGCTGCGGTGGGCCATGTTGTACCCGTCCTTCTGGAAAATGATCTGTCCCGCAAGGGTGTCCGGGTCCCTCTCAAGCGCCGCCGCGAGCGGAGCGCTCATCAGCCGCACCTCCTCCTCATACCCCGCGGCGGAGGGCAGCCAGCCGGCCCCGTCGAAGGAGGCCGCCATATACTGGTAGCCGGTCGCGGTATACGCGTCGTAGGAGGTGAGCGCGTCATCGATCCGGTCAACGTAGTGCGGCGGGCGGGAGAGGGTCATTGAGACACCGTACTTCTCCTCGATCAGCCGGTGCAGGCGCAAAAGGTCCTCGGTCACCGCGCCAAAGTTCTCGTGGTGCTGGCGCGCGCCGTAGACGAACCGCTGCCGGCCCATCAGGCGGTGGAGATACCCGTGGTTCGAGAGCTCATGCCCCTCGGCGAGAATACGCTCGATCTGCTCCGGGCAGTTGACCGCCCCGCCGAAGCTGTCCTTGCCAAAGTCGGGATAGTGATCGAACTTCACCCCGCCCCAGGCGGGCGTCCCGTCCTTGCCGCAGGTGTCGGGGTAGTTCGCGCTCGTATCACCCACCACGTCGAAGGTCCCGCGCGCGCCGTACTCCTTCATGATGTCCAAAATCACGTCGGTCAGCGCCCGCTCGCCGAAATGGTCGGGGTTCGCGGGCAGCAGGCAGGGCCCGTCGTCGAAGGTCATGGCCACCACCCGGCGGGCGAGCTTCACCCGCTCGATCCGGCGGGTCACCGAGAGGTGCGACTTCCGGCTTCCGCCCTTCACAATCCGTTTTAATGTCCGCTTCCCGGCCTTTGCCGCCTTAATGAGTATCGTCAACAAAAACACCCTCTCTCACAAAATAGCGCCCCTGATTTCCGCGCACAAGGCCGATGCGCTTCAGAAGATCGAGCCCCCATGCGCCGATCAGATAGAGCACCGCCTTCGGATACCGCCGAAAGGCCCGCTTCTTCTTCCACTTGGTGAAGGCCGACCGCGCGCAGTGCAGTACCTTTGCGTTTCTGCCCCACACGGTCCCCTTTTTTTCGAGCAGCGCCCGGCGCACCTCCTCAAGGGTCAGCTCCTCCACCTCGAGCGTCAGCCGCGCATTGCCGAGCTCGGGGGCGGTGTGGCTGTCGCTCCCCGCGGTGAAAAAGAGGCCGAGCTCCGCCGCCGCCCGGCAGGCCTTCTCGTTTGCGTCATGGTTGAACTTCGCCGCGGCCCGGCCATTGAACACCTCAATGCCGTCCACCCGGTCGAAGATATCCCGCTCCGCCCCGGTGCGCGCCTTCGACTTGAAGGGGTGGGCGAACACCGCGAGCCCCCCGCAGGCGTGAATTCCGTCGATCACCCGGTCAAACTCGAAGTGAAAGTCGTCGAGCGGCCGGAGATACTCCTTTGGGAGCTCCCGCGTAAGAAAGAGGGCGAGAATATGTCCGAGCTCGGTCGCATACTCCACGCTCGGGATGATGAGCACCCCGGTGTCTCCGAGCGCCATCGCCTCCTTTGAACCGGCAAAGGTGTTGTGGTCGGAGATGGCGATCGCCGAGAGCCCCCGCTCCTTCGCGATGCGGACCATCTCCGCGGGCGGCAGCCGCCCGTCGAGCGAATGCTCCGAGTGCATATGAAAGTCACAGTCGATTCTCAAACCTTTTTTCTCCTCTCCAGCAGACTCCGCAGATAGAATTTGTTCACCGGGTCCCCCTTCTCAAAAACGCCGTCCTTCACCTTCCGGCGGAAGAGGTCGCTAAGCGCCCGCCACCCTCTCCGGTCCCCCGCGCGCAGATACCGCACGGCGCCGAGCAAGTCGCTTACAAGATAGCGCATCGTGACCCCCAGCTGATACCGCGGCTTTGAGAGCGGGATGGGCATCCCCTCGCCCGCCGCGGCTTTGATCCACGCCTCGGTAAAGCCCGACCCCGCCGCCCTCGTGAGCGGATAGGTGCCCCAGACTCTGGGATTCACCTCGAGGAAGGTCTCCCCCTTGAACTCCACCATCGCCGGACCGACAAAGCCCACGCCGCGCAGCAGCTCGCGCGCCTTTGTCACCTGTTCCGGCAGAAAGACGCTCTCGCAGCAGGTGGAGGGGCCACCGGTCGGCACGCTCTCGCGAATCCGCCGGTGACAGACGAAGCTCCCGACCCCGCCGCCCGGCAGCATCAGAAGCGAGACGCCGAAGCCGTCCCCCTCCACATAGCGCTGCACCAGCGTCTCCCCCCGCGCCTCAAAGGCGGGGTAGCACTCGAGAAACGCCGCCCGGTCCCGCACGATGCGGTATCGCTCGGCCGCCTCGAGCCCGAGCGCCTCCCCGCAGACATACTTGAGCACACAGGGGTAGGGCGCCCGCGCCGCGAGCATCTCCACCGTCTCCCCGTCCCCGCGGCGCAGCTCCTCCGGGACGGAGAGCCCCGCCCGCTGCGCCTCCGCGCGGATGCGCTCCTTGTCGTTGCAGAGGGCGAGCGTCTCCGCCTCCGGGCAGAGCATCCGGCAGACCGCGCGGAACTCCTCCCGCCGCTCCGCCACCAGCCGCAGCGTCTCCGCTCCGCACGGGAGCAGCACCGGCGGCTCGTCATAGCTCCCAAGCAGCCGCAAAAGCTCCTCCCCATACCGCTCGGCGGAGAGCAGCACATCCCGGTGCTTGCCGCCCGCGAAGAAGCAGAGCGGCGGCTCCCCGTCGTCCTTCTGCACCAGGGTCACCCGGTGTCCGGCGTCCAGCGCCTCGCGCAGCACCGCGAGGGTCATCCGATATTTTGCGTCGGTGATTACAACTTCGATCGTTCTCGCCCCTTAAATTCGAAATAGTTTTCGCGCGTTGCACATCGTGATGTGCGCGCACTCCTCCGGTGAGATCCCCTTCACCTCCGCCAGCTTCTCGCAGGTGTACCGCACGAGCGAGGAGTCGTTCCGGCTCCCCCGGCGGGGCTCCGGCGCGAGATAGGGCGCGTCCGTCTCAATCAGCAGCCGGTCGAGCGGCACCGCCTCCGCGGCGCGCACCGTTTTCTTTGCATTTTTGAAGGTGAGCACCCCCGAAAAGGAGATGTAAAACCCGAGCTTCAGATACTGCTCGGCGAGCTCCGCGCTGCCCGAGAAGCAGTGCATCACCCCGAAGGGACGCACCCGCTCTATGATCTCATAGGTGTCGGCATGGGCGTCCCGGTCGTGCACGATCACCGGCAGCTCGAGCTCTTTTGCCAGCTCGCACTGCCGCTCGAACCAGACCTTCTGGGTCTCCCGGTCGTAGTTCTCATAGTGGTAATCAAGGCCCACTTCCCCGATCGCGACGCACTTCTCGTGCGCCGAGAGCTCCCGGATCTCCTCAAGCGCGGAGAGTGAAAACGCCCCGCAGTCCTGCGGGTGAATTCCCGCCGCCGCATAGATATAGTCGTATCTCTCCGCGAGCGCGAGCGAGTATCTCGTCTGTTCCACCGTGGAGGGACAGGTGACGACGCCCACAATCCCCTCCCCGGGGAGCCGCCGGAGCAGCTCCTCCCGGTCGGGGTCGAACGCCTCGTCATAGTAGTGCGCGTGCGAGTCAAAAAGCTTCATTCTAGCGCACCTTCGAGCCGCTCTCGACGTCCCCGTCGAGCATCAGCACCCGCACGTCGTCCGGCCCGTTGTCCGCCGCCAGAATCATCCCCTGGCTCTCGATCCCTCTGAGCTTGGCCGGCTTCAGGTTCGCCACCAGCACCACCTTGCGGCCGAGCAGCTTGTCTTTATTATACCACGGCTTGATGCCGGAGACGACCGTCCGCGTCTCGTCCCCCACCTGCACCGTGAGCTTTAAGAGCTTGTCGCTCTTCTTGACTTCCTCCACGTCGAGGATCTGCGCCACCCGCAGATCGACCTTTGCGAAGTCGTCGATGGTAATCTCCGGCAGAAGCTCCTCCGGCTGCTCCTCCTTCGGCTGCTCCGGCGCGGGCGCCAGCGCCTCGAGCTCCGCCAGCTCCTTCTCCAGATCGATCCGCGGGAAGAGGTTGATCGTCTTGTTGACATTGAAGCCGCCGCAGACGCCGAAGGTACGCGCACTCCCATAGGAGGTGAACTGCTCATTCTCATAGATGCCGAGCTGGATGAAGATCTCGTTTGCCGTCTTATCCATTACCGGCTGAATGAGGATTGCGACGACGCGCAGGATCTCGCAGAGGTTGTAGAGCACCGCGCGCAGTCTTGGGAGATTCTCCTCCTCCTTGGCGAGCACCCAGGGCATCGTCTCGTCGATGTACTTGTTGCCCCGGCCCAGCAGCCGCCAGATGTCCGAGAGCGCCGCGGAGAAGAGCATCTCCTCCATATTCTTCTCGTAGGAGTCGACCACCTCTGCCGCCAGCGCGCGCAGCTCGTCGTCGATCGGCTCCGCCCTCATCTCGCCCACGATCGAGCCGCCGAAATACTTCTCGCCCATCGAGACAGTGCGGGAGACGAGATTGCCGAGGTCGTTTGCGAGATCGGAGTTGATCCGGGAGATGAGCGCCTCGTTGGAGAAGGTTCCGTCCGAGCCGAACGGCACCTCCCGCAGCAGGAAGTAGCGGATCGCATCCACCCCGTACCGCTTGACCAGCACCACCGGATCGACCACATTGCCCTTCGACTTGGACATCTTGCCGCCGTTCATCAGCAGCCACCCGTGGCCGAACACCTTCTTCGGCAGCGGCAGATCGAGCGCCATCAGAATCGCCGGCCAGATGATGGTGTGGAACCGGACGATCTCCTTGCCCACCAGGTGGACGTCCGCCGGCCAGTACTTCCGGAAGGCGGAGTCGTCCTCGCTCCCGTAGCCGAGGGCGGTGATGTAGTTGGTCAGCGCATCCAGCCAGACATAGACCACGTGCTTCGGGTCAAACGGCACCTGGATGCCCCATTTGATGCTCGTCCGGGAGACGCAGAGGTCCTCGAGTCCGGGCCTTATAAAGTTGTTGAGCATCTCGTTCATCCGGGAGGGGGGGCTGATGAAATCCGGATTCTCCTCATAGAGCTTCACAAGCCGGTCCTGATATTTGGAGAGCCGGAAGAAGTAGCTCTCCTCCTTGGCCTTCTCCACCGGACGGCCGCAGTCGGGGCATTTGCCGTCCTTCAGCTGCAGCTCGGTCCAGAACGACTCGCAGGGAGAGCAGTACCAGCCCTCATACTCGCTCTTGTAGATATCGCCCTTCTCATAGAGCTTGGTAAAGATGTCCGCAACCGCCTTCTCATGGTAGTCATCGGTCGTGCGGATAAACCGGTCGTTTGAGATCTCCATCAGTTTCCAGAGATCCTTCACCCCGGCGACGATCTTGTCCACATATTCCTTCGGCGTGACCCCCGCCTCGGCCGCCTTGCGCTCGATCTTCTGCCCGTGCTCGTCCGTGCCGGTCAGGAACATCACGTCAAACCCCTGCAACCGCTTATACCGCGCCATCGCGTCGGCCGCCACCGTACAGTAGGCGTGGCCGATGTGCAGGTTATCCGAGGGATAGTAGATCGGCGTTGTAATATAAAACTTCTTATCCATCTCACTTCTCCATTCCGCCGGTTTTCTACCGGCACCGTTCTCTTTTCTTCCGCGCTGGGCGGCCCCTTGCAACACTGGGAGGCGCAAAATGCGCCTCCCAGCTATTTACTTTTACCGGTCGTCTCCGGCGTCCGTCCCATCCTGTTGTCCGGTCTGATTCGCCTCCGGCGCCGCCGTGTTCTCCGGGTCCACCGGCGGGGTCCAGGTCTGTGCCGGAATCTCCGGCGGCGCGACGCCGAACGCCGCGCTTCCCCCTACCCCGCTGTAGGGCAGCGCGGTATGGTTTTTCTCCGCCTCTCCCGTCTCATAGAGATAGTTGTAGTAGAGAATATCCGCCGACATCTTATACGGCGCCACATAGATCACCAGAATCCCACAGGTGAGCGCGGTCAAAAGATACCAGGGTAAAAAGCTCAGCTCATAACCGACCGTCTCCCAGTAGTGCCCCTTCATATAGCCGGTGCCCACCCGGAACACCTCGCGGTTCTTCCAGTCCTTATTGCGCACCGAGGTGTAAATGACAAGCGTATAGCGCACAGCGACCAGCAGCGCCGCGAGCAGCATCGCCACCGAGACAATAATCGCGAGCAGAATCACAAGCAACCCGACCGCAGCGGAGCCCATATATTCCGACCAGTATCCAAAATAGATACAGCCGAACATCAGAAAACCGTAGACCACTTCAATCAACAGCGTCCAGAGAAAAATCTTGACCGCATAGGAAATCGATACCTTCAGCGAGCGAGCGTAAAGTCCGCCGCTGCTGAAGTAGTTGAAAATTGCGCTGACACTCTGCCGGTTCCCGAGCGAGAGCTCGCGGTACCAGTCCAGAATGCCGAAGGCCAGAGGCATCGTGATAAAGAGCGAAATCGCCATCGACAGAAGAGAGCTCAGCGCAACGCCGCCCCACATTCGCGCCAGTGCCCAGAGCAGCTCGCGCATATTGTCATAGTAGTACGCGCTCTGTATGAGATAGGCGTTTCCTCCGATCATCGCCATCGCAATCGCATTGATCACCATCGCAATCGCGAAGCTCACGCCGAGATTGATAAACATAATCCCGATCATCGCGCCGTAGTTTCCGCCCATAATGCGCTTCGCATTCCACTTGATGTCTCTGCGGATCGAGCCCTTATCCATGAAATGACCTCCCTCTATTGCTTTCTACCTATTATAGCAGATTGCCCCTCTATTGAAAAGCAAAATATCCGCTATCTCGCGGCGCGCTCCTTTCTCTTGACAAAGTCCACAATCGTCTCGGCCACCGCATCGAACGGCAGCGTAGAACTATTGAGCGCGAGATCAAAATTGCGCATATCCGCCCAGTTCTCTCCCGTGTAATAGGAGTAATAGTTCGCGCGGGTTTTGTCCGTCTTCTTGATCAGCGACTCGGCCTTCTCCCTGCTGAGGCCGTACCGCTCCTGCACCCTCTTGATCTTCTGCTCCTTCTCGCCGTAAAGGAATACCCGGACACAGCCGCGCTCCTCGCGCAGCAGATAGTTCGCGCAGCGCCCGACAATGACGCAGCTCTCCCGCTGGGCGAGCTTTCGGATGGTCTCCGTCTGCGCCAGATGCAGCTTATCCGCAAGCGGGAGCTCCCTTGTGATATTCGCGTTTCCGTCAACTACGAAGTTCCCCATCGAGAGCGAATAGAGAAAACTGTTTGTCGCGCGCTCATCCACCTTTTCAAAAATCTCGGGGTCGTATCCCCCCTCCTTCGCCGCAAGGGTGATGAGCTCCTTGTCGTAATAGGCGATGCCGAGCTTCTCCGCCACCAGCTTCGCAATCTCCCGGCCGCCGCTTCCAAACTCTCTGCCCACTGTGATAATTTTTTTCATTCTATCATCTCCACTCTCTAAGTTGTAACAGATTTCCAGAATCACACGGTATGCAGCAGTCCTCTGTTATTTTTATTTTACCATTTTTTCTCTCAGTTTAACAGTCTATTCTTTCCCTTTTCAAAAGAGACGGAACAACGCATCCCCGTCATCAAAACTGTAAATTTTATCCAATTCATCCCACGAAAAAGAGCTTGCTTTTTGTCTGTTTTACTCATATAATTTTTTTATAAACACTCTATTTTGTTTGGAAAGGATTTTATTCATGAAATATACAACTGCGCACACCTCTCCTGAGAACAAGCCGAACACTGAGCGGCGTAAACTCTTAAAAATGATGGCCGTCGCCGGCGGCACGCTCGCCGCTGCCGGCTTTGTGAGCCCGCTGAAAGCGGTGGCCGCCACCGGCCGGCACAATGTGCTCAACGTATCCACCGTTGCGGAGCTAGACAAGCTCGAGGCGCTGGTGGACGGGGATCTCGTCTTCGTCGGCGGCTACTATAAAGCGGGCGACGGCGGCGCAAAGACGCTGCGCTGGTCCGCTTCCTCCACAAAGGCCGCAAACGGCGGCACGGTTCACGGCTATGCCGGCTCCTCCGCCGGCCGGTTCGAGCTGGTGCACGACGGGCGGGTGGACTTCCGCGTCTTCGGCATCTTTGATGAAACAACTCCTGCGGACGCCGCGTTTGACGCCTTCGCCGCCGACCCGTCGGTCAGCGTGATCGAGGCCTACTCCGCGCTCAACTTTCAAAAGCGGCACACCGTCACCCGCAGCAATCTGACTCTGGACTTCCGCGGATACGACGTCTACACCGACGGGATCGAGCCCGCCGCCGACGCAGAGAATCTGGAGCACTGTCCGCTCTTCCTCTTCACCGGCGAGATCGAGGGCACCGCCTCCTCCGTCACTCTCACAAGTCCGATGGACGCCTATACCGACGTCTATCAGGTCCCCTCCGGCTTTTCCGGCCAGGTTGGCGACTGGTATCTGATCGACAGCGACACAAACCCCGAGATGGCCGCCGAGGGGAGGACCTCCGCCATCGAACTCCAGCGGCTCGCAATGGTGACGATGGCTGTCTCCGGCAAATACTGCTTCAACCACCGTCCCGGCTATCCGCTCGCCCGCGGGCGCAGTCTCACCTATCGGAAGGTGCGTCCGATCGAGAACATCACTGTGCGGAACATGAAGTTCCACGGCAAGCCGGGCGCAACCGGCACCGACGGCGTCCATCCGCTCGCCTTCCTCTATGCAGTCAACTGCAACGTCTTCGGTCTCGACGGGCAGTACTCCTTTGCGGCGCTCATCTTCCGGCGGTACAACACCACCTACATCACCGAGAACTGTTCGCTCGTGGTGGATAAGAGTATCGTCAGTGCCGGCGGCCGCGGCTATCTCACCCAGCAGATGTTCTGCAACTACGGCACCGTGCGTAACTGCCGTCTCGCCTTCGGGCGGCACCTAAACGACTTCACCTGCAGCTCCTATATGCTGGTGGAGAACTGCCACTCGAACTACGATTACAACGGCGGTTTTGTCACCCACGGGCAGTACGAGCACGACCTCACCTATATCGGCAATTCGGGACTGATGAGCTTTGCCAACTCCAAAAAGCCCTGGGCCGCAAGCGCAAAAAACATCACCGTCAAGCGGCATACCGGCTGTAACCTCAATGCGGGCGACGGCTATTCTGTCAACCGCGTCTCCAACCTCACGGTGGAGGACTGCGCCATCTTCACCGACGGCGTCTCCGATCTCAGCGGTAACAGCCGGGTCAACGGCACCATCGCGCTTAACTGTGACGGGCTCTCGGTCAAGAACTGCAGCGCCTCCAACATGCTCTATCTGCTCGGCGTCTCGCAGAACGGGACCCGGCCGAACTGTATCGAGGACTCCACTTTCAGCCTCAGCTATACCGAGTCGGGCACCCAGCAGCGCCCCTATTTCGGCTCGCTCGACCGGAGCGTGCGGATCAGCCAGCCGGTGACTTTCCGCGGCTGCACCTTCACCTCCGCCTCGGGTAAGCACTTCGACTTTAACGCGCCGGTCCGTTTTGAGCACTGCACCTTCGAGGGAGATTCCAGCAACATCCTGCTCGCAACGAGCGCCGCTGCCTTTGTTGACTGCCGCTTTCACAAGGTCGGCCTCACATTGGAAGCGGACGGCGCGGTCCCCGCGGGCACGACCTTTAAAGGACAGGCCGCGCTGACGCTGACCCTCCGTGGCTGCTCCTTTGAGGGCTCCCTCTCCTCCGGCGCAGTCACGCTGGGTGGCGCCGATGGGCTGCCTGCTCTCATCGAGCTGGACAGTGTCGTCTTCCAGCCGGACGGCAGCGCCGCATTTGTCCGCAACAGCGTATCCGCGGACAAGCTGCTCGGACTCAAGATGCGCGGCTGTACTGTCTCCGGCGGCACAACCGATCTCGCCGGTGGCGCGGGCGCCTACTGTATTATCTCAGACAACTATCTCTCGCAGCACACCTTCCAGAATCTGCCCTCGAGTAAGGTTACCAATGAAAACGTTCTCGACGGCACCACCCTCGCATAGGAGGGGCGCCGACCATGAAAAAAATACTCTCACTGTTTTTGGCCTTTGTGCTCTGTTTCTCTCTCGGGGCCCCGGCGCTCGCCGCGGAACCCGAGACATTTACCGACGGGGCCTTTCTCTATGAGAAACTAAACGACACCGAGGTCATGCTCTCCGGGCTCTCCGGCGCTGCGCCCACCTCAGGGCTCTCCATTCCGGAGCGCGCCTCGGACGGCTCGGCGGTTTACACTGTAACTGCGATCAAAAAATTTGCATTTTTCCGCACCGGAGTCGCAGGGGGACTCTCGCTTCCCGGCACGCTTACGCGCATCGGGGAGTACGCTTTTGCCGACTGCGATGGGCTCACAGGCGACCTCATACTCCCCGACTCGGTCACTCAGATCGAGGAGTCGGCTTTTGACGGCTGCGCAGGAATTACCTCCGTGACGCTTCCGGCGTCGCTCCGCTCGATCGGCCCTTTTGCGTTCTCCGGCTGCCGCAGTCTCTCCGGAACCGTCGATCTCCCGGCCACAGTCACTGAGGTCGGAAATTTTGCCTTCACCGACTGCCCCGGACTCGAGGCGCTCCGGTTCACCGGCGTCTCCGTCCCTGCCATCGGCTACACTATTGTCGACGGCGCTGAAAAGGTCTACTTCCGCGGAAGCGCGAGAGATGCCTACCTCTCCGCTCTCACCGGACGAGTAGGAGAGGCTGACCTTGTCGCGCTCTACGCGATCTCCGTCTCCACCTCGCTCGAACACGGCGCGCTCAGCTTCGTCGGCGACTCCCTGGTCGAAGCTGGGCAGACCATCTCGGTCACCGCACAGCCCTCGAGCGGCTATCTCACCGCCGAGGTAACCTATAACGGCACGTCGATGACCCCGATCTCCGGTACTGACTATGAATTTATCATGCCGGAGGCAGACGTCACGCTCTCGGCCGTCTTCTCTCCCTCCTCCGATGCGCAGCCGCCGGTGATCGCCGCGGTCTCGCCCGACCAGAGCGTGAAGGCGGGAGCCGATGTCACCCTGTCGGTTACTGCAACCTCTCCGGATGGCGGCACGCTCTCCTATCAGTGGTATCAGAGCGCGGACGTCTCGGGTGCAAACGGCACTGAGATTCCCGGCGCGACCGCTTCGGCCTATCAGCCGTCCACCGCGGCTCCCGGCGTCTTCTACTACTACTGCGTTGTAACCAACACCAATGATACGGCGGCTGGTCAGAAAACCGCCACCACAACCTCCCGGGTAATCACTCTCACTGTCGCTGAGCCGGTTGTGGACGCGCAGCCGCCGGTGATCACCGGCACCTCACCCGACCAGAGCGTCGACGAGGGGACTTCCGTCCGCCTGTCGGTCACCGCAACCTCCCCCGACGGCGGCGTGCTCTCCTACCAGTGGTATCGGAGCGCGGACGCCTCAGGTGCAAGCGGCACTGAGATCGACGGTGCGACCGCTTCGACCTATCAGCCGTCCACCGCGGCCACCGGTGCTTTCTATTACTACTGTATTGTGACCAACACCCACGAAGACGCGCTCGGCCAGAAGTCCGCCGCCGTCACCTCGCGGGTGATTACCCTCACCGTAAATGAGGTCATCGTAGACGCGGCTCCTCCGGTGCTTACCGCAATCTCGCCCAATCAGAGCGTTGGTAAAGGAACCACTCTTCGGCTGTCGGTCACCGCAACGTCTCCTGACGGCGGCGTGCTCTCCTACCAGTGGTATCGGAGCGCGGACACCTCGGGTGCAAACGGCACTGAGATCGACGGCGCAACCGCTTCGACCTATCAGCCGTCCACCGCGGCCACCGGCGCTTTCTATTACTACTGTGTCATCACCAATACGAACGATCAGGTAAACGGCGCTCACACCGCTTCGCTCACCACGTCTGTCATCACAGTCACCGTGTCTGAGTCCTCCGGCGGCGGGGGAGGCGGCGGCGGCGGTGGCGGCGGTACCACCAAGGTGGATGCCGCGCCCCCTGTGATCGAGTCCTTCTCACTTGACCAGACGGTGGAACAGAACGCCGAGACTACACTCTCAGTGGTCGCCCGTTCGACCGATGGAGGTACACTCTCCTACCAGTGGTATCGGAGCGAAACAGAAGGAAGCACCGGCGGAGAGCGGATTGAGGGCGCTACCGCCCCCAGTTATGCCCCGCCAACCGATATTGCCGGCGCCTATACCTATTACTGCGTTGTAACCAACACCAATCCTAAAGCCACCGGCTCCAAAACGGCGAGCACCACTACGCCCGCCGTTACCGTCACTGTTTTGGAACACTCGGAGGACTGCAACGGCGGCCCCGACTGCCCCTCTTATCACTTTACCGACGTGGACGCCGGCATGTGGCACCACCTCTATGTGGACTATGTCGTCTCTCATCAGCTGATGAACGGTATCTCTGAGACCAGCTTCGCCCCTGACAGCACCCTCACCCGGGCAATGCTCGCTCAGATTCTCTACAACGCGGAGGGTGCTCCCGCATCTGACCGCAGCGCAGACTTTGGCGATGTGGACAGCGACGCCTGGTACTACAAGGCAATCGCCTTTGTAAGTTCCGAAGGCCTCATGGGCGGCTACGGCGACGGCCAGTTTGGGCCGGATGATTTCATCACCCGCGAGCAGCTCGTCACCACGCTGTACCGTTACGCTGAAAAGACCGGGAAACCCGTCACCGCAGCCGGTGACCTCACCGGTTTCCCGGATGGTGCAAGCGTCTCCTCCTGGTCGCAGCGTGCGATGGAGTGGGCGATCGGTGCGGAGCTCATCTTCGGCCGGGACGACGGAACCCTCGATCCGACCGGCACCGCAACCCGCGCGGAAATCGCCGCGGTCCTCATGCGGTACTTCACCGCAGCTTGACCTGACATCCGCGGAGTTCCATCTACGCAAATACAACAAAAGGGCCTCACACCTATAAAAAGGTGTGAGGCCCTATCATATTCAGTCCTACGTACGGTTTTGCCCCCAAACGTCCCTCCTGATACGTCCGTCCTCGCCGTAACAGCCTCTCTTCTGCAGAGTAGTCTACATCCAGAGAGAGGGAAAACGCTTGTCGCCAGCACATCACAGGATATGGTATTTAGAGGGGACAGAAGATACCTGAGAAGGCCGGCATATATTCCTCAGCACGTTTTGTGCTCTCACGAATGCGGGAGCTCGTATCCAAGCAAATTTGATGGCCCGCCCGTTTCTCACCGGTAGAGGGTTATTTCTACTCTTCCACCCGTCGGACTCCGGCGCGCGTCCTCCTTCTTTCTGAAAGGATCAGAGCCCGGCAGTGTCCGTCAATGGCACTGGTCAAAACGGTGGCAGCAGCCGGCACAGTCATTTCAAAGAATCCCGCAGTCTCCAAACAGTTCCCCGTACAGAGCAGTCTCCAATTTCTTCAGCTCTCTACATAGCAAATCCATAAACGAAGTAAAACTCAGCTCACCAGGACGCCTCTGCGCCGTGGTTTCAGCGTCGCTCTGCAAAAGACACACTCCACTTTTTTCTTCAGACAGCGTCTCCTTATCGACAGCGGCACACTCTCTGTGAAGCAGGGAACTTGTCACTCTATATACAGCAGCCGTTACATCGCAACAGGCGGCGCAGAGAAAGCCCCTTAACAAACAGACATAAATTTGAGGTCAGCCGCGCTCCCCGTCTATAAAGACAGATACGCCTCACAGAAAATACGACAGCGAAAAATAAAGGGATAGCGTTGCGCTCTTCCTCAGTAAATAACAGTTATAATATAAGCTCCTCGCTTCTATCCCAATATGGCGTTTCAAATAAAACAGATTCATTTCCTCGTATCGAAAAAAGCAGCAGCACGCAAGCAAAAACGCTATGATACAGGATATGCACTCACAGCGAATGGGGCCACACAGCGGCCGAACAGACGGCTTCTCACAACGGTCTACCGCTGCAGCCTCACCGCGATCCGGACGGCCAATATCCACCCGCTCCGCCGCATCTCACATATGTAGCAATCCCCCGGAGCAAATGGGAAAAAGGGGATCACACATCTGTGTGACCCCCTCATATGCATTGTGCCGGCACCGACTTATCTTCCCAGGCAGCTTCCCGCCAAGTATTGTCAGCGCTGGAGAGCTTAA
>CAJFTX010000034.1 GCA_904420075.1 uncultured Clostridia bacterium
GGAGGTTGTAATTCCAGCCGCGATGGAAACAAACAATTTCTCCCCGTCAAGCGGCGTTCTGGCCAGCTCTCCGAGTACCTCCTCAAAATTCTGCGGCTTTACTGAGAAAAACAAAACGTCGGCAGCTGCGGCAAGCTCTGTAAGACTCCCTACCGTCTTCGCACCGATCGCCCGAAATCTCTCATACTGCTCAGGGTGCGTGTCAAACACCGTCACCTCTACCTGAGAAATCACACCGCTCGCAATCGCAAACGCCATATTTCCCGCCCCAATAAAACCCAATCTTCTGTGTTCCATCTTCTGCTCTCCATTCAAGCTGATTTACATAATTTTCACGTTCTTACTATACTATTTTTAAATCCCCAGCGCAAGAGGCTTTTCCCCTCTTCTCGCCCCTTTTCCCTGATTTTATTATGTTAACTTTATTATGTAAACTTTTTAACCGGCATTTTCTACAAGATAAAGTGCCCGCGGAAATCCGCGGGCACTACTCAGCAAAAAAAGAATCTGATTAAATTTTTTGGGGTTCTTCTCCCCTACGCGTCGGAAAAGGAACTAGGCCTCTTCAAACTTCAGCGCAATAGCGCACTCCACCCGTTTCTTTTGCAGTTCACAGCCGATCCGATAAGGTGAGAGAATGTCCCCTCCATACTGGAGATTATTCGCATTGCACCCACCGCTGCAGTAAAACTTGCACCAGCAGTTTTTACACTCCGGCTTTGTATAGACATTCGCCTTGGAAAAAGTAGTCTTGATCTTCTCATCAAAGCTACCGTCCAGCACGCTCCCCATCCTATAGCCTTCCATTCCCACAAACTGGTGGCAGGGATAAATGTCTCCCGACGGGGTCACCGCCACATATTCATTTCCGGAGCCGCAGCCGCGCAGCCGCTTGATCACGCACGGTCCCTGGTCCAGGTCGATCATAAAATGGAAAAAGTTAAACCGCTCTCCGCGCTTTCTCCGCTCAACCATCGCATCGCACAACCTGTCGTATGCCTCCATCACCTCCGGCAGATCGCACTCGCGCAGCGAATAGGGCGCACTCTCCGGCGCGGTAACCGGTTCCACCGAGATCTGGCGGAACCCCAGGTCCGCCAGGTGCAGCACATCCCGGTCAAAGTCCTTATTGTATCTGGTGAAGGTGCCGCGCACATAATAGTTGTCCTGATTTCTAAGCTCTGCCATCTTCTGAAATTTCGGCAGAATAGAGTCGTAGCAGCCCGAGCCGTCAAGCCGCCGCCTCACGCGGTCGTTGACCTCTTTCCGCCCGTCGAGCGAGAGCACAATGTTGCCCATGTGCTCATTGATATAGGCCATTTTGTCCTCGGTCAGAAGTACGCCGTTTGTAGTAATGGTAAAGCGGAAGTTTTTATCATGCCTCTTCTCAAGGCTCTCAGCGTATTCCACAATCTGCTTGACCACCTCAAAATTGAGCAGCGGCTCCCCGCCAAAAAAGTCAATCTCCAGATTGCGGCGCTTCCCCGAATGGGCGATCAAAAAGTCGATCGCCGCTTTTCCCACCTCAAAACTCATCAGTTGGCGGATCTGGTGATACTCGCCCCCGTCCGCAAAGCAGTATTCACATTTCAAATTGCAGTCATGCGCAATGTGCAGGCACATCGCCTTCACCGGAGACTGTTCAAAGTGCACCTTTTCAAGGTCAATATAGTCATCGTCTGAAAACAGAAGCCCGTTCTTCACGAGCTCCAGAAGCTCCGCATGCGCCTCCAGGAGCTCCTCCTCCCCAAAGCCGTCGACCGGCTCGCAGAGTTTTTCCGGCAGCCCGTCGGGATATTTCTCCAGTAGCGCATACGCGGCGTCCGACACCGCGTGCACCGCACCGCTGTTCACATCCAGCACAATATTATAGCCCCGGGATTTATAGATATGTATCATTCCACTTTCCTCGTAACAAAAAGAATAGGACTTAAAAACTTTAAGTCCTATCCTCCCTTTTTTCTCAGTGTTTTACTTCTCGCACTTCTGGTTTGCGACCGTGCAGGAAGTCTTGCACGCGGACTGGCAGGAGGTCTGGCACTCGCCGCAGCCGCCCTTCGCCGCGCTCGCCTTGAGATTCGCTTTATTTAATGTTTTGATGTGCTTCATAGTAAAGTCCCTCTTCTTTCTAAAAGATATTCGCCGCCATTAGGCGTCCTAGAATCTTTTCTATTATAGCACAGTTTTCAAATTTATCAAATCCTTTTTCAAAAAAGCAATTTCTCCCCTCATCTTCTCAAATTCGCACCGATCACGCCGCCGATTACCGCCGTGCCGAGCGGCAGAAAGACAGAGAGGGCCGCCCGCCCAAACTCGGTCGGCGCACCGCCGATTACCGAACCGCACAGATAGAGAATCGCCGCCATCATCACTCCGGAGCACAATCCGCAAATCAGCCCCTTCGCTTCGCATTTTCTCGTCGCTACAATTCCTCCAAAAAGTCCGCCGAGCGCCGAGCAGAGATAACCTGCAACACGCATCACCCCCTCGTCCCAGTCAGTATTATGGATGACAAGGGACGCCACAAGGCAGAGCACAATACTGATCACTACACCCAGCAGCGCACCGTAGATACAGGCGTATAGCATGGAGTTTTGCGGCTCTTTCTTCTCAGCTTCTCTTCGACTCATGTTCTTGCCTCCTGAATTTTTAAAAGTTCAGTACAAGGTATTACATCAGCCAAGCCTTTATGACAGCTTTTCATCAGAAAGAAAAAGAGCAGCGGCACGCCGCTGCTCCCGATATGCGATTTACGACTCGATCTTGTTCTCTTTGGACTGAATCGCCCAGCGCATGAACTTGATCTTGTTCCGGTCCGCACCGGACTCGATTGTGATCAGATCGTCCTTAATTGTGACGACCCGGCCGACAATACCGCCGATGGTGGTGATCTCGTCACCGACCACAATGCTGTCCCGCATATTCTTGATCTCTTTCTCTTTCTTTCTCTGAGGTCTGATCATCAAGAAATAGAAGAGTACAAACATGAGCAGAATGGGCAGGAATAACATAAGAGTCCCGCCGACACCCGCGTCTCCAGCAGTCGTTAAGAAATCCACAGAAGGCCTCCTTCAATCGTAGAATGGTTACACTATACCACATCGGTTTTAAAAATGGAACCCCCTTTTTTCTTCTTTTTTGAGCCGGCTTTTATCAGTAAAGCAATTTACTTCACACTATAATTTTGCTTTTCCCTTATAAAAAGCATTTTACTTTACACCTCGTTTTTGTTATAATAGAGGCACTTTCAGAGGGGAGGAATTGAAAAAAATGGCAGGTCTGGTGTGCGAGGGCGGCGCCTATCGCTGTAGTTTTACCGCCGGAGTTTTAGACGCTTTACTTGATAAAAAAATTTTTTTCAAGCGGGTTTACGGGGTCTCCGCAGGAGCGGCAAACGCTGTAAACTATGTCTCCGGTCAGCGCGGAAGAAACCTGGAGATCACCCGTGTGAATCTCGCTCACAGGGACACCATGAGCTGGAAAAACTTTTTTAAGACGCGCTCTATCATGGATGTTGAATTTGTCTTTCGCACCGTGCCCAAGGAGCTGATCCCCTTCTCTCTCGAGCAGTTTTTTACCTCTCGGTCTGAGATGTACATCGGCGTTACAAACGCCTCCACCGGGCGTTGCGAATACTTTGACCGCAACCGGTTTGATCCGGACTACCGTCTGGTGCAGGCCAGCTGTTCCATCCCGCTGCTCTTTCCCTCGGTGAAGCTCGGCGACGCCCGCTATTTCGACGGCGGACTTGCCGACCCCATTCCGCTCGCGCGCGCACTTTTCGACGGCAACGATAAAAACCTCGTCATTCTGACCCGCCCGCGCGGGTTTATCCGTCCGCAGACAAAACAGGACCGCACCGCCGCCCGTCTGCTCGCTCCGCGCTATCCAAAGCTCGCAGCCGCGCTCAAAAATCGCGCTCAGATCTATAACGCGCAAACCGCCCTCTGTGCCAAGGAGGAACAAAATGGGAGCGCCGTAATTCTCGCCCCGCTCGATCTGTCCAATTACAGCTCATTTGAGCGGAGCTTTGAAAAACAGAAGACGCTCTATGAAGAGGGGTACCACGCCGCGCTCACCCGTTTGCCGGAGATCGCCGCGCTCACACAGACATCGTAAAAGCAGGCCGCTCTTTGAGCGGCCTGCTTTTATCTCCTTGACATTCTTCTGTCGGCGCTTTATAATAACAATCGTTATATAACTTAAGTTTTTAAGGAGTGTATACGATGCCGCCCAGAACCAAAATTACAAAGTCCGCCATCCGGGAGGCTGCGCTCACCGTTGTCCGAGAACACGGCGCCGCAGCCTGCAACGCGAGAGCGGTCGCCGCGAAGCTCTCCTGTTCCACCCAGCCGATCTTCTCACACTACCGCTCAATGGAGGAGGTCAGACACGACGTCATCGTCCGCGCCTACGAGCTCTACCGCGCCTATCTGGCCCGGGAGATGTCAAGCGGGAACTATCCGCCCTATAAGGCCAGCGGCATTGCCTACATCCGCTTTGCAAAAGAGGAACGTGAGCTCTTCAAGCTGCTCTTCATGCGGGATCGGTCCGGGGAGAAGATCTCCTCTACAATGGAAGATGTGGACGACATCATCGAGCTTTTGTGCCGTTCCACCGGCATGAGCGAAGAGACGGCCCGCACCTTTCATCTGGAGATGTGGATCTATGTCCACGGAATTGCAACGATGTGCGCGACCTCTTTTTTAGATCTCGATCTTCCCAGTATCAGCGATTTTTTAACCGACGCCTATCTGGGGCTGCGGGCCCGTCACTGCGGAGAGGAGCAACCAAAATGAACGCCATTCAGACGACAGAGCTCACAAAAAAATACGGGGCGGTCACAGCTGTAAACCGCCTCAATCTCACCGTCGCGCGCGGGGAATTATTCGCGCTGCTCGGCGTCAATGGGGCCGGTAAAACCACCACGATCAAGATGCTCTCCTGCCTTGTGCGGCCCACTTCCGGCGACGCGCTTCTGAGCGGCCGCAGTATCGTCTCCTCCCCTGCCGCTGTCAAGTCGGTCATCGGAGTCTCTCCGCAGGAGACGGCTGTCGCCCCCAATCTCAGCGTGCTTGAAAATCTGGAGCTCATGTGCGGCGTCCACGGCTTTTCGAAATCCCAGAGCCGACAAAAGGTCTCGGAACTCTGTGAACAGTTCGAGCTATACAGTATCTCCGGACGAAAAGCCGGGAAGCTCTCCGGAGGCTGGCAGCGCCGGCTCAGCATTGCAATGGCGCTTGTCAGCGAGCCGGAAATTCTGTTCTTGGACGAACCGACACTCGGCCTCGACGTGCTCGCCCGCAGCGAACTCTGGGATACCATCCGCGCGCTCAAAGGGCGAACGACCGTCGTACTCACCACACATTATATGGAGGAAGCCGAGGCTCTCTCCGACCGGATCGGCATTCTGCGCGCCGGAGAACTTCTGCTCACCGGCACCGCCGCTGAACTCAAAGCCCGCACGGGGGCAGACCGTCTGGAGACCGCCTTTCTCTCAATTGTAAAGGGGGCAAGTAAAAAATGAGAGCGATTTCCTTCTCGGTCCGCACCGCAAAAGAGATTCTGCGCGACCCGCTCAACCTCTGCTTTGGGCTCGGCTTTCCTGTGGTCCTCATCCTGCTGCTCAGCGCCATTCAGGCCAATATACCGGTCGGCCTGTTTGAACCGGAGCGCCTCACTCCAGGGATCACCGTTTTCGGCCTCTCCTTTCTGACCCTGTTCTCCGCTGCGCTGCTGGCAAGAGACCGGGAGAGCGCGCTGCTCCAGCGGCTCTACACCACTCCCCTCACAGCAGTCGACTTTATCTGCGGCTACACCCTTCCAATTCTGCCCATCGCCATTCTTCAGGGACTTGTCTGCTATCTCGTCTCGCTACCGCTCGGCCTCCTGCCGACTGTAACAGTTCTGCCCACACTGCTCTCGCTTCTCCCGGTCTCGCTCTTTTTCATCGGGCTCGGGCTGCTCTGCGGCAGTGTGCTCGGCGTTAAACAGGTCGGCGGGATCTGTGGCGCATTGCTGACTAATCTGACCGCTTGGCTCTCGGGCATCTGGTTCGACCTCGAACTTGTGGGCGGTGCCTTCCAAACGATCGCAAACCTGCTCCCCTTTGTCCATGCGGTGGAGCTGGAGCGGGCTCTCCTGCGCGGGGACTATACGGCGGGGCTGCCTCACCTGGTCTGGGTCCTCGGCTACGCAGCCGTCACAGCGACCGCTGCCGTGCTCCTCTTTCTCCGACAGATGCGGCGGCAATAGCTTCTACATCCCGTCCACAAACAGCGGGACCAGTCTCCGCTCGTCGACGTTCAAAAGTCCCAGGGTGGTCATTTTCAGATGCGGGATCACAGGCAAGCTGAGAAACGCGAGCGGCATAAAAGGTTCGATCTCCTCCGGTATCCCTAGGGCGTAGGCGCGCTTACGCAGCTGCTCATTCCGCCGCGCGAGCTCATCCGCAGGCCGGTCGCTCATCAGCCCCGCCACCGGCAGCGGCAGCTCTGCCAACGTCTTCCCGTCTCGTACGACGACACAGCCGCCTCCGAGCGCAGAGACGCGCTCTGCCGCATACACCATATCCCGCTCATCAGCGCCCGCGACAATCAGATTGTGGGAGTCGTGCGAGACCGAGGAGGCGATCGCGCCGTATTTCAATCCGAGCCCGGAGAGAAAACCGAGTCCCCGGTGCCCCGTCCCCCGGTGCCGCTCGACCACCGCGAGCTTTACAATATCCCGCTCGACATCGACACCGTTTTCCCGGTCGAAGTCGAGCTCGGTGATCCACTCCTCAGTAAGAAGCTCCCCCTTTAGGAGTTTGATCACCCTGCAGCGTCTGCGCCCCTGCGCCTCGATGTGAAAGTGTTCCACCGGGCGCATCTGAAAGGCGCTGTAAACTGCATTTCTGAGCGCAGCTGCAACCTGAGGCGGTTTGAAGTCTTCCATCCGTCCGTCCTTAACCACCCGCACCCCGGCACAGTACACATCCCGCACCGACATGTCCGCAAGATCTCCCAGCACAACGAGATCTGCCCAGTATCCCGGAGCGATTGCCCCCATCCGCTTCAGCCCGAAGTGCTCCGCCGCCCATAGAGTTGCCATGCGGATCCCTGTCACCGGATTTTTGCCCGCTCTCGCCGCGAGACGGATGCTCTCATCCAGATGTCCCCGCAGAAGGTCGGCGGGGTGTTTGTCGTCGGTCACCAGCATGCAGCGGTGCGCCCAGGGCTCCTCAAAGAGCGGCAGCAGCGTCTCTAAATTCTTCGCCGCTGTCCCCTGCCGGATCATCACCCGCTGCCCTTTGCGGATGCGCTCCTCTGCCTCCTCCACGGAGGAGCATTCGTGGTCGTCCCCGATTCCAGCGGCGATGTATCGGTCGAGAGCCCGACCGGTGAGCAGCGGCGCATGTCCGTTGATTACAAGGCCGCGCGCCAGCGCCGCTTCGATTTTTTCCATCGCGTCTGCCTCCCGCGCGATCACTGCCGGATAATCCATCACCTCCGCAAGCCCGAGGACGCGCGGATGGCTGTAAAACGGCTCCAGATCCGCCGCTGTCAGCCGCGCGCCCGCCTCGTCAAATTCGGTCGAGGGCACACAGGACGGCAGAGTAAAATAGACGGTGAGCGGGAGAGATTCGCTCGCCTCCAGCAGAAACGAAATTCCGCTGGCGCCGCAGACGTTTGCAATCTCATGCGGGTCCGCGACGACTGCGGTCGTCCCGTGTGGAACAGCGGCGCGCGCAAACTCATCAGGCAGCAGCATTGTGCTCTCGATGTGAATATGTCCGTCGATCAGCCCCGGGCAGAGGTAACATCCGGTCAGATCGCGCACGAGGTCCGCCCGCTCGTACTCCCCTACGCCGAGAATCCGTTCCCCATCCAATAGCACATCCGCCCGGGTCACCTCCCCTGTAAATACGTTGACGACCGAGCCGTTTTTCAGCAGTGTTTTCATTCTCACACCTCCGGACCTTTTTGTCATCATACCACAGCCTGTCTTCGGCTGTCTATCGAAAAAAAGCGCCGCGCGAGGAACTCCCGCGCGGCGCCTTTTACCACTCTTTTTTACGATAAATTTTAACTGAGATCACAACGGAGACGCCATAGATCAGCAGCAGCGCCGCAATTCCGATTCCCGCGAGCAGCGCCGGAGAGATGGTGAGCGGCGGCAGGCGAAGCTGCGCCTTTGCAAGCAGGAATCCGCAGAGCACCGGCAGTGCAAAAATCAGCAGAAAGAGGATGCGCGCCTTCTCCGTCCCGAGCTTCAGCGTGATCGGCAGCAGGATCGCCGAGAGAAAGAGGCCGACTCCGAACAGCATCAGCGTAGAGAGCAGCGCCTCTTTAAACTCCACCATAAAAGACTGCGCAATGACGATCACGACGGTCACTCCTCCGCTGAGCAGCAGCCCCAACAGATATTTGGAGAGCACCAGCTGTGTCCTTGTCACCGGCATTGTCAGCGCATAGCGCTCCCACTTGGAGCGCTCGTCATAGGCGAGCGCGGTCACCGGCAAAATGGCGGCAAGCAGAATTGCAAATCCTCCCAACATCATAAAATTTCCGCTCTGAATTCCAAACAGAAGATACACCGCGGCAATCACTAGAAACAGCTTCGCCTGGGTTTTCAGATTCTTGAGATCCTTTACAATCAGCCCCCACATCGTCATCTCTCCTTTCCTGTATAGAGCATAATATCCTCGATCGAGGCCGGGTCGAGCAGCAGTCCGCTCCCTCTGAACTCCTCCCGCTTCACAAGCGCCTCCACACCGAAGCGGTTCTCGCGCGAGCCGTAAATACGGCTCCTGTCCAGCTTCACAAACTCCTCCTTCGAGCATTTGAGCACCGCAAACTTCTCGATCAGCTCATCTTTCGGCTCGCAGAACATCAGCCTTCCCCTGTGCAGAAAGGCAATATAGTCGCACGCCTTCTCGAGATCGCTCAGAATATGTGAGGACATAAAAATCGCGTGGTTCGGGTCCGCCGTAAACTCAAGAAAGAGCGCCAGCACCTCGTCGCGGACAATGGGATCGAGCCCGCTCGTCGCCTCATCCAAAATCAGAAGCTCGGTCGCGTGTGAGAGCGCAACAGCGATCATCAACTTGGTTTTCATCCCCTTGGAGTACTCCTTGATCTGCTTCCGCTCCGGCAGCGCAAACCGTTCGCAGAGCTCAGAGAAACGCCTCTCGTCCCAGGAACGGTAGAGCTTTGAGACGATCGAACGCACATCCCGCAGACAGAGCAGCTCCGGAAAACAGGCCTCGTCTAGCACAACGCCCAGCCGCTCCCGCAGCTCCCGCTGCGCATGCTCTCCGCCGCGCTCTCCGAGTAATGTAATCTCTCCACCGTCCGGTCGGATCAGGCCCAAAATCGCGTGGATCGTGGTGCTCTTTCCCGCGCCGTTCTCCCCGATAAATCCCATAATGGAACCGCGCTCCAGCCGCAGGTTGACTCCATCCAGCTGGAAATCTCCATAGCGCTTCGACACGCCGGATAGGATCATCGCATCGTTCATACTGTTATTCTCCTTTATATAATGTAGCAAGCATTTCTAAAAGCTCCGTCTCCGAGAGTCCTGCAAGGGCCGCAATCTCAATCGCCTCGGTCAGATGTTCTTCGATTCGGCGCAGCTGTTCCTCCCGGATAAAGGCCATATTCTTGCGGAGCACAAAGCTCCCTTTCCCCGGCACTGAGCTGATAAAGCCCTCCCGCTCCAATTCCTCATAGGCCCGCTTGGTCGTAATCACGCTGATACGCAGCTCCTTTGCGAGCGTCCGCATCGAGGGCAGCATCTCCCCCTCCGCGAGCTCCCCCGCGATGATCTGCGCCTTGATCTGGGTGAGGATCTGCTCATAGATGGGCTTCCCCGAGGAATTGCTGATGTTGATATGCAAGCGCTCACTCACCTCCGTCATAATTGCATATATTCATTATATACAATATTACACTTTTGTCAACTCTATTTTTGCTTTAGTATTTTACTTGACTAAAATGCTAAAGTGCGCTATAATCAAATTATTCTAGTATGAAGGGGCAGTTCTATGACAGCACTAACTTCTATGTTGCAGAAAGGCGAGCGGGTTGAGCTCTACCTGCGCCGGCTTTTCGAGAGTTTCGGTTATAAAAAGTACCGGATGAGCAAGTTCGAAAACTATGACCTCTATGCGGAGAACAAGAGTTTTCTCAAAAACGAGAGCATTATCACCTTTCACGACTTGAGCGGAAAGCTGATGGCGCTCAAACCCGACGTAACCCTCTCGATTGTCAAAAATGCGAAGGGCGCTTCCGCCGAGAAGTACTACTATGTGGATAAGGTCTTCCGTCTCCAATCCCAGAACCGGGAGTACCGCGAGATTGCACAGATGGGCCTTGAGTATATCGGGCCGATCGGGCTCTTCGAGACGGCGGAGGTTGTAAGCCTCGCGCTCGAGAGTCTGTCCGCCATCGAGCGGGACTACGTGCTCGAGTTCTCCCACATGGGCTTTGTCGAGGGACTGCTCGCAGGCGAGGGAGTCACAGGCGAGCTCCGAGAACAGGTGCTCACAGCACTCAGCCAAAAAAATGTGGACGAGATCACGCTGCTCTGCTCCCGGGCAGGGCTCTCCTCTGAGCAGGTGGAGCGGGTAGCGGCGCTCGCCACACTCGGCGGCAGCTACGCCGAGACGCTCGCAAAGGCGCGCGGTATTTCCCGCACGCTCGAGACAAAAGCCGCGCTCTCCGAGCTCGGCGTGCTCTTTGAGCTGCTCGACGAGCTGAAGCTCTCTTCAAATCTCCGGCTCGACTTCTCGATCACCAACAGCGTGGACTACTACAACGGTCTCATCTTCAACGGCTATGTCGAGGGGCTCCCCCGCGCGGTGCTCTCCGGCGGACGGTACGACAATCTGCTCCGCCGGTTCGGCCGGAGCACCTCCGCCATCGGCTTTGCACTCTATCTCGACGAGGTTGAGCGGGCGCTGCGCGAGCCGAAGGACTACGATGTCGACTACCTTATTCTGCACGAGGAGGGCGAGGACTCCGCCGGGCTTTTCCGCGCCTGCCGCAAGCTGATCGACCAGGGGTACACCGTGACCGCCCTGCGGAAACGTCCGGAGGGGCTCCGCTGCAAAAAAATCTGCCGTTTCCAGGACGGCGTCTTAAAGGAGGAAACCGTATGCTGACCATCGCACTTCCCAAGGGCCGTCTTGGAGACAAGGTCTATTCCCTCTTCGCAAAGATCGGCTACGACTGCCGCGAGATGTTGGAGGACAACCGCAAGCTCGTCTTTACAAGCGAGCAAAACGGCGTGCGCTATCTGCTCGTGAAGCCGAGCGACGTCGCGATCTATGTGGAGCACGGCGCGGCGGACATCGGCGTCGTCGGCAAGGACGTGCTGCTCGAGAGCGAACCGGATCTCTACGAGCTGCTCGACTTGAAACTCGGCTCTTGCCATCTCGCGGTGGCCGCGAAGAACGGTTACGTCGAGGATGAGGAGTCGGTGCTGCGTGTGGCGACCAAGTATCCGCACGTCGCGCAGAGCTACTACGAGAGCCTCAACCGCCAGATCGAGATTATCAAGTTAAACGGGAGTATCGAGCTCGCGCCGATTCTCGGGCTTTCAGACGTAATCGTCGATATCGTGGAGACCGGAACCACCTTGAAGGAGAACAACCTCTTTGTCATGCAGAAGATCGTGCCGAGCTCCGCCCGGCTGGTCGCCAACAAATCAAGCTACAAATTTAAGGGCGCGATGATCGACCGGATCACCGCCCTTTTGAAAGGGGAGATCGCAAATGATTAAAATCCTCGACTACTCTAAAGTCTCGGAGCGCGAGATTTTAAACCGCAACAACGTCGCCGTGGCGGATGTGGAGGCCGCGGTCACCGAAATTCTGGACGCGGTGCGGGAGCGGGGCGACGCCGCGCTCTTCTCCTACTGCGAGCGGTTCGACGGGGTCACACTCTCCTCCCTCGAGGTGAGCCCCGCCGAGTTTGACGCCGCGCTCGAGGCCGCGGGCGAGGAATTTGTCCGTATCCTTAAGCGTTCGGCCGCCAACATCGAGGCGTTCCACTCCCGCCAGAAGCGGAACAACTTCCTCATCGACGGTGAGGACGGCGTGATTCTCGGCCAGCGGATCACGCCGATCGAGCGGGCCGGACTCTATGTCCCCGGCGGCACCGCGAGCTACCCGAGCTCGGTGCTGATGAACGCCATCCCGGCAAAGCTCGCCGGCGTGCGCGAAATCGTGATGGTCACCCCGCCCGGGTCGGACGGGCAGGTGCCCGCCCCCATCCTCGCCGCGGCCAGAGTCGCGGGGGTCGACCGCGTCTTCAAGCTGGGCGGGGCGCAGGCGGTCGCCGCGCTCGCCTACGGCACCGAGAGCGTGCCGAAGGTAGACAAGATCGTCGGCCCGGGCAACATCTTTGTTGCCACCGCCAAGCGCCGGGTGTACGGCCTTGTGGACATCGACATGATCGCGGGCCCGAGCGAGATTTTGGTCGTCGCGGAGCGGGGCGCAAACCCCCGCCATCTCGCGGCCGACCTCCTGAGCCAGGCGGAGCACGACCGGCTCAGCACCGCGGTGCTCGTCTGCAACTGCGCGGAGCTCGCACGTAAGGTTGCCGAGGAGATCGAGCGGCAGATCCCGCTCCTCCCGCGCGCCGCGATCGCCCGCGAGAGCATCGACACAAACGGCAAGATCATCGTCTGCGAGGATCTAAAGGAGGCGGTGAAAGCCTCGAACCTCATCGCGCCGGAGCACCTGGAGCTCTGCGTCTCCGACCCGTTTGCGCTGCTGCCGCTCGTCAAAAACGCGGGCAGCATATTTCTCGGGAAATACACCCCCGAGGCGCTCGGCGACTATTTCGCAGGCCCCAACCACACGCTGCCGACCAGCGGCACCGCCCGCTTCTCGAGCCCGCTCTCAGTGGACGACTTTATCAAAAAGAGCAGCTTCATCTACTACACAGAGGAGGCGCTCAAAAAGGCCGCCGCGGACATCGAGACCTTCGCGGAGACGGAGGGGCTCACCGCACACGCCAACAGTATCCGCGTCCGGTTTGAAAAGGAGAGGGAGCTATGAGCAGATTTTTCAGTTCCGCACTCTCCCATCTCTCGCCCTATACCCCGGGCGAGCAGCCGCTCACAAGCTACATCAAGCTCAACACCAACGAGAGCCCCTTTCCCCCGGCGGCCCATGCGGAGCTCTCGCTCCAGCTCTACCCCGACCCGGAGTGCCGCGCGCTGCGCGAGGCGTTTTCCAAAGAGCTCGGTGTCTCCCCCTCGAATCTGATCTTCACAAACGGTTCGGACGAGGCGCTCGCCTTTATCTTCCTCTCGCTCTGTGAGCGGGGCGCCGCCTTTCCCGATCTCACCTACGGATTCTACAGCGTCTACGCGGACCTCTTCCGGGTCCCGAAGAAGATCATTCCGCTGCGGGAGGACTTCACTCTCGCACTCTCGGACTATGCGGGGCTCTCCGAGACCCTCTTCATCGCCAATCCCAACGCGCCGACCGGTCTTGCGCACACCTGCGCCGAGCTCGAGGAGCTGATCGCAGAGAACCCGGACCGGCTGGTGGTGGTGGACGAGGCGTATGTCGACTTCGGCGGGGAGAGCACCGTGCCTCTCATCGCGCGGTACGACAATCTGCTGGTGGTCGGTACCTTCTCCAAGAGCCGCAGCCTCGCGGGCGCCCGGCTCGGCTATGCCGTCGGAAATTGCGAGCTGATCGCCGACCTCTACCGGGTGAAGTTCTCCTTCAATCCGTACAGCGTCAACCGCGCCGCGCTCGAGGCGGGACTCGCGGCGGTGCGGAACCGGACCTACTTTGAAGAGAACTGCACCGCCGTTCAGAAGACCCGCGCCGCGCTCACAGCGGCGCTGCGCGCGCAGGGGTTCCGGGTGCTCGAGAGCCTTGCAAACTTTGTCTTCGCCTCCCCGCCGGACGGGGACGGCAGGCGGTACTACGAGGTGCTCCGGGCGCGCGGCGTGCTCGTGCGGTACTTCGACAGCGAGCGCTGCCGCCCCTTCGTGCGCATCACCGTCGGCTCAGACGACCAGATCGACGCCCTGATCCGGGCGACAAAGGAGTACTTAAAATGAGAACTGCAACCGTCACCAGAAATACAAACGAGACAAAAATCAGCCTCTCGCTCACCCTGGAGGGTGCGGGTCACTACAATATCCACACCGGCTGCGGCTTTTTCGATCACATGCTCGAGCTCTTCTGCCGCCAGGGCCGGTTCGACCTCACCCTCTCCTGCGCCGGGGATACCGAGGTCGACTACCACCACACGGTGGAGGACGTGGGCATCGCCCTCGGCCGCGCCTTTGACGAGGCGCTCGCCGACCGCGCGGGTATCACCCGCTACGGGGATGTCACCCTGCCGATGGACGAGGCGCTGGTGCTCGCCGCGATCGACGTCTGCGGGCGCCCCACATTGAATTTTGAGGTGGAACTCCCCACATCCAAGGTGGGCGATTTTGACACCGAGCTTGTCGAGGAGTTCTTCCTCGCCTTCACAAGGGAGCTGCGCTGCTCGCTCCACTTTATCAAGCTCGCCGGCAGAAATACCCACCACATCGCCGAGGCCTGCTTCAAGGCGTTCGGCCGTATCCTCGGGGCCGCCGCCGCGATCGACGAGCGGCTGGGGGGCGAAATACCTTCGACAAAGGGGACCATCCTATGATCGCAATTATTGACTACGGCGTCGGCAATCTCTTCAGCCTCACCTCCTCCCTCTCCTATCTCGGGCTCGAAAACGAGGTGACGGACAGCGCAGAGGCGCTCCGGCAGGCGGACGCCATCATCCTTCCCGGCGTCGGCGCGTTCGGCGACGCGACCAAAAAGCTGCATGCGACCGGCCTTGTGGAAACCATTCTCTCCGAGGCGCACGCGGGCAAGCCGCTGCTCGGCATCTGTCTCGGGATGCAGCTGCTCTTCGAGCGGAGCTTCGAATACGGCGAGCACGAGGGGCTCGCCCTGCTCCCGGGCGAGATCGCGCCGCTCTCGGCGGACATCTCGCTCAAAGTGCCGCACATCGGCTGGAACAGTCTCCAGTTCACTCCCGGCTGTCCGCTGCTCAAGTACAACACCCCCGGGGACTACGTCTACTATGTGCACAGCTTTTATCTGAAAAACAGTCCCGTGGTCGTCGCCACCAGCGATTACGGCGTGGCGATCCCGGGCGTCGCCGCGCGCGGCAACGTCTACGGCTGCCAGTTCCACCCGGAGAAGAGCGGCGCCGCCGGACTCCAGATCCTGCGCGCGTTCGGCGAGCTGAAAGGAGCAAACGCATGAATATCTTTCCCGCAATCGACATCAAGGACGGCAAGGTCGTCCGGCTGACCCGCGGCGACTACAACGCGGTCACCGTCTACTCCTCCGACGCCGCCGAGGTGGCGAGGAGCTTCCTCGCCTCAGGCGCAACGTTTCTGCACGTCGTCGACCTGGACGGCGCGAAGGACGGCGCGCTCTCCAACTTTGACACCGTGCGTGAGATTCTCTCGGTCGGCGGTCTCTTCGTCGAGATCGGCGGCGGTATCCGGGACGAGGCGCGCATCAGGCGGTATCTCGACCTCGGCGTCTCCCGGGTGATTCTCGGCACGGCCGCGCTGCGCGATCCGGAATTTCTCCGTGCGATGCTCGCGGCGTACGGCGAGAAGATCGCGGTCGGCGTGGACGCCAGAGACGGCAAAGTCGCCGTCGAGGGCTGGCTCACCGACACCGGGGTGGACAGCGTCGGCTTCTGTCGTCAGGTCCGCGACATGGGGGCCAAAACGGTGATCTACACCGACATCGCAAAGGACGGCGCAATGGGCGGCACCAACCTCGAGATCTACCGCACCCTCGTCTCGATCGAGGGGCTGGAGATCGTCGCCTCGGGCGGCGTCTCCTCCGAGGCGGACATCACGGCGCTGCGGGAGACCGGCGTCTCGGCCGCGATCGTCGGCAAGGCGATCTACGCGGGCGCGCTCGATCTCTCCCGCGCGATCAAGCTCGCAGAGGGGGCGGCGGTATGATTACAAAGAGAATTATCCCCTGTCTCGACGTGCGGGACGGCCGGGTGGTCAAAGGGGTCAACTTCGAGGGACTGCGCGACGTCGACGACCCCGTCGCCCTCGCCCGCTTCTACAACGACAGCGGCGCGGATGAGCTGGTCTTCTACGACATCACCGCGAGCCACGAGCGGCGCCCGCTCTTCACCGACGCGCTGCGCCGGGTGGCCTCCGAAATCTTTATCCCGCTCACCGTCGGCGGCAGCATCAACACCGTCGCCGACTTTGACCGGGTGTTGAAGTGCGGCGCCGACAAGGTGAGCGTCAACAGCGGCGCGATCAAAAATCCCGATCTCATCCGCGAGGCCGCCAAGAAATACGGCGACCAGTGCGTGGTGCTCAGCATGGACGTCAAGCGGGTGGACGGCTCCTTCCGGCTCTTCGCACAGGGCGGCCGGGTTGACACGGGGCTCGACGCGCTCGAGTGGGCCGCCCGAGGCGAGGCAAACGGCGCGGGCGAGCTCGTCGTCAACAGCATCGACACCGACGGGGTGCGCGGCGGCTTCGACCTCCCCATGCTCGAGGCTGTGGCGGCGCGGGTCAAAATTCCGATCATCGCCTCGGGCGGCGCGGGCTGTGCGGAGGACTTTCTCTCCCTCTTCCAGCTCCCCGGCGTGGACGCGGGGCTCGCCGCCTCCATCTTCCACAACCGCGAGGTTGAAATCCACGCGCTCAAGGAGCTGCTCTCCGCCCACGGCATCGAGATGCGGCGCACACGCTAAGAAAGGAAAACGATATGATAAATAAGGATACGATCGCAAAACTCAAATTCGACGCCGCGGGGCTGATCCCCGCCGTCGTGCAGGATTTTTACACCCGTCAGGTGCTCACCGTCGCCTATATGAACGCCGAGTCGCTCGAGATCAGCATCCGAGAGGGACGCACCTGCTTCTTCTCCCGCAGCCGGCAGGCGCTCTGGCGCAAGGGCGAGACGAGCGGCAACACTCAGAAGATCGTCCGCATCACCGCCGACTGCGACTTCGACGCGCTGGTGGTCGAGGTGATCAAAAAAGGGCCCGCCTGTCATACGGGGGCCGAGAGCTGCTTCACAAACGAGCTCTATAGCGACGGCGAGACGGAGCTTTTTAGCGTGGATGCGCTCTACGAGATGCTCCGCGGCCGCAAGGTGGAGAAAAAAGAGGGCAGCTACACCACCTATCTCTTCGAGAAGGGGCTTGAGAAGATTTTAAAGAAGGTCGGCGAGGAATGTACCGAGGTTATTATCGGCGCGATGAAGCGCAGCCGGGAGGAGACCATCTACGAGATCGCCGACCTTATGTACCACGTTCTTGTGCTGATGGTCGAGCAGGGTATCAGCATCGCGGACATCAAGGCCGAGCTCGCCTCCCGCCACGTAGTGGACCACAAGGTCAAACAGGAGACCATGCAGTAAATTGGAGTTGACCTTTCAAAAGCAACACGCTATAATAAAAGAAATATTATTTTGCTTGCCGCCGGGTAAGCGCAAAGAAGACATTGATTTCGTATCGTTAGGCCGTTGAAGATACGAATTCAATGTCTTCTCTTTTTTGCGGGACGGCGTCTCAAAACTTCATCTACCTTCAGGAGGTCTCTATGACGGGATTCAATCATCTGCGAGAATTTGCAAAATACGCATCTCTTAACGTTTTGGGAATGGTAGGACTGTCCTGCTACATCCTGGCCGACACCTTTTTTGTGTCCCAGGGGCTCGGCACCAACGGTCTCGCCGCGCTGAATCTGGCAATTCCCGTATACAGTTTCATTCACGGCAGCGGGCTTATGACCGGCATGGGCGCCGCAACCAAGTACTCCATCCAGAAAGGTCAGGCCAATCACGAGCGCGCAAACCGCATCTTCACAAATGCGGCCTATCTCGCCGCCGCGCTCGCCCTGTTTTTCGTGCTGACAGGCAGCTTTTTTTCCGGGGCTCTGGCCTCATTTCTCGGAGCGGACAACAATACCTTTGCAATGACACAGACCTATCTTCAGGTGCTCCTGCTCTTCTCCCCCGCTTTTCTCACGAACAACCTCCTTCTCTGTTTTGTCCGTAACGACGGCGCACCGCAGCTCTCCATGGCGGCGATGATCGGCGGCAGTCTCGGGAATATCGTGCTGGACTGGGTTTTCATCTTTCCCTGTCGGATGGGAATCTTCGGCGCAGCCTTCGCCACAGGGCTCGCCCCGATTCTCAGTATCCTCATCCTGTCCCCCTACTTCTTCCGCAGACAAAATCAGTTTCATCTGAGGAAATGCCGTCCGACGGCAAGGCTGCTCGGGGGAATTCTCTCCAGCGGCGTACCTTCGCTCATCGCCGAGGTGTCCTCCGGGATCGTCATGATCGTATTCAATGCGCTTATCCTATCGCTGGCTGGTAATGTGGGCGTTGCGGCGTACGGCGTGATCGCAAATCTGTCGCTGGTCGTTCTCGCCATTTATACCGGAATCGCCCAGGGAGTCCAGCCGCTTCTCAGCCGCAGCTACGGCTCAAAACAGTACGACGCAATCAGCGCCCTGCTGCGGTATGCGTTTCTCAGCACGCTTGTGCTCTCCGGCATCATCTATCTTGTGATCTTCTTTGGCGCCTCGCAGATCACAAGCATCTTTAACAGCGAGCAAAACGTCACCCTGCAAAAGATCGCCTCCGAGGGGCTGCGGCTGTATTTCATCGCCTGCCCATTCGCCGGCTGTAATCTCCTGCTCTCCATCTATTTCACCTCGACCGACCGCCCGGCGCCCGCACATGTGATCTCCCTTCTGCGCGGCTTTCTCGTGCTGATTCCGATGGCGCTGTTTCTGTCCGCAGTCGGCGCAATCCGCGGCGTATGGTGCGCCTTTCCCGCGACCGAGCTGCTGGTGGCGGCGGTCGGTCTATTCCTGTTTTTCCTCTCCCAAAGAAAAAAGAAATTCCCCTCCAGGAAGAAGCCGGGTTGAATTACAGACGTTGTCCTGATATCGATTCGGCGTCGCACTTCTTATCCCGCTTTTTAGCCGCTCAATTTTTATTTCTTTTATGTGGCCATGGGGAACGGGCGTTCCGCTCGGCATTCTTTTGATTGACTTGCGCGATCCATGTGCGGTGAAAGGCAGGCGAACCATTTTTGCCTTAACACTTTTTTCTTCTCCTCTTCTGTGATATTCTATCTGTATCCAAGAAAAACGTAACGTAAAGCGCCGGTAAGGCGCCGGTCACGATAGGAGGGGTTTTGTTGTACTATTTGTCCACCATTCCGTCCCCCGTGGGGCCGCTCACCCTTGCCAGCGACGGCGAAGCTCTGACCGGCCTCTGGATTGAGGGCCAAAAATATTTCCGCAGTACTGTTCCCGACGGGGAGAAACAGTCCGCAGACCTGCCCATCTTTCACACGGCAAAAAGCTGGCTCGACCGCTACTTTGCGGGCGAAAAGCCCGCTCTCTCAGGGCTCTTGCTCCGTCCGGCCGGAGGGAAATTTCGCCAGGAGGTCTGGAAACTTCTCTGCGAAATTCCCTACGGCGAGCTCACCACTTACGGCGCGCTTGCAAGCCGCATGGCAAAACTGCTCGGCAGGGCACATATGTCCGCTCAGGCCGTCGGCGGCGCAGTCGGACACAATCCCATTTCCATTCTCATCCCCTGTCACCGGGTCGTGGGGGCAAACGGCAGTCTGACCGGTTATGCCGGAGGAATCGACCTCAAACGCAAGCTGTTGCGGCACGAGGGAGCGGACCTCTCCCGTCTGTCTGTTCCCAAAACGGGAACTGCGCTCTGAGGACTTCGCTATGGAATGGAACGATCATAAAACCCGGTGCAGCTGGGCAAATCCGAAAAACCCTCTCTACATCGCGTATCACGACAGCGAGTGGGGAATCCCGGTCCACGACGACCAAAAGCTGTTCGAGATGCTGCTCCTTGAGTCCTTTCAGGCCGGCCTCTCCTGGGAGTGTGTGCTCAACAAGCGCGAGGTGTTTCGCGAGGCATTTGACCGGTTTGATCCCGCAAAAGTCTGTGCCTATGACGAGGAAAAGTTACTCTCGCTCCAGCAGAACCCAGGAATTATCCGCAACAGAAGAAAGCTCCAGGCAGCGGTACAAAACGCAAGAATCTTTCGGGAAATTCAGCGGGAGTTCGGCAGCTTCTCCTCCTATCTATGGGGTTGGAGCGGCGGAGAGATTATTTATGAACAGGGTCGGACAAGCTCTGAGCTGTCCGACGCAATCTCACAGGATCTAAAAAAGCGCGGCATGACCTTTGTGGGCACAACAATTCTCTACGCCTATCTGCAGGCGGTCGGTGTGATCTATTCCCATGAGCCCGGCTGTTTTCTGGAACGTCAAACGTAAACTCAGAACATTCCCCTCCATCTAATGGAGGGGAACGTTTTTTAGGACAAATTTGAAAATTCCGGTTTTAAAATATCCTTTATAACCGACCGGTCAATCACAAACTCGGGGCATCCCATATATCCTGGAGCCACCTCATATTTATCAAATGGGACCACAAGCTCTCCATCCCGATTCCAATAGAAATTATGAGTTCCCTCTACCGATGTAAAGTTACTATCCACATCACTACGATTGATATAATAGACCGCTTCCTTATCCCGCTCCATCTGCTGCTGCATCTGACGCCTGATCTCCTCGCCCAAAACCTCGGAGAACCGCTCTGACTGGAATAAATCTCCAAGTGTTATAAGTTCTCCCGTAGTTTTATCAATGTGATAGTATTTAAAGTAGCTATTGCTACTCGCCGCCGTCTCACAGACAGAAAGTTTGAGCGTAAACCAGCGCTCCGTATTGGTAATGCACGCGTAGTCCACATAAATAGAACCATATCCATTGGTTCCGCTCAGTTCAAGCTCCTGATAGAATCTGTTGACCAACGTGTTTGTCAGCTCATCCACCTCGCTGTTAATCTGCTGCGCCGCCGGTTGGTCTGTATCTGTATTCAGCTCAGGCACCTGAATATTCATCTCATGGTTGGAATCCTGATAAAAATAATTTCGAATTGTCACAACCCGCACCAGATCCCCCAGCACCGGTATACGCTCGAGCGCCTCGGCATAGGCGGCGCTCACATTCGGAAGCAAAAACAGCGTAACAAATACCACGCAGGCAGCGGCAATCGCAATCCTGCGTCCGGGCCGGATATGGCGAACAGGCACCACCGGCTCCGGAAGTTCTGCAAGCGTCCGATCCACCCGCTCCCGCACGGACTGCGGAAGTTCTATCGGGTTCTCCCGTGCCCTTTTTCGCAGATATCGATCAAATTTATTCATTCAGAAAATCCTCCTTCAGCCTCTCTCTCATCTGCTTTCTTGCTCTGGAAAGCTGCTGCCGCACCGCACCGACGCTGTCCCCGGTAATCTGTGCAATCTTCGAGGCAGGCAGGCCCTCATAGTAATACAGTATCACCACCGTACGATACGGTTGTTTCAGGCGTTCCACCGCATCGCGCAGCGCAAGTCGCGTTGCAAGATCGCTTCCCCCGCTGTCTGCCTCGATCTCCTCTTCGTCATCCAGTTCAACCAATCTCGCATTTTTTCGAATCAATTCGACGGCTGTATTATGGACAATGCGAAGAATCCACGGCTTAAAAGAGCGGTCGTTTCTGAGTGTACTCAAATTGCGGAACGCCCGGAGCACAGACTCCGAAACAACATCTCCCGCATCCTGCTCATTCCGAACCATAGCGTATGCCAGCGCATACATCGCCCTCTCATGCTGCTGAACTTTTTCGCAGAAGGCTTCCTTCTCCCTCAACGTCCTTCCCCCTCCAGTAATACCCCTGTCCGATCTATAATCCAGTTTCCCCATTCGATGTAATATTTTGCGTAGAGATGTGCGGTATCCGCCGATTTCTCCGTCGAAAGATTGCCTCCCGCGTCATCAAACAAAATGTTTTCATCGAGATAAAAAATCTTTTTCTGATCCGCCAGCTTTGAAATTTCCTGATTGAGCTGATTGATCGCCCGGTTATTCACAACCTCATCCGTATCGGAGCGCTTCTTTGTCACGTGAAGATTCGCCTGAAGAAAGACCACCGCTCCGGGTTGCTTCTGCTCAATAAATTCCAGAAGTTCTCTGTATTTGGAGACAGTCTGCTTAAAATTATATCCCACCTCATTGATCCCCAACATCAGATAAATTTTTCCATATTTTTTCTGTGAGAGCAGCTCGTCCAGTGTCAATTTTCCAACCGTTGGTACAGAGACCGGCTTCTTATGAATATTATAAACGCTCATCCCCACATTCGCAAAGAAATCCGCGCCTCCTATTCCGGAATATTCTGAAAGTCCCACCGTCCTTGAGTCCCCGATAAAGAGCGCATCCTCCATTGAAACAGGCACCTTTTTCGGCGGGGCGTCAGCCGGTTTTTCCTGTTCCAGCTGCGCGTCACTGTCCTGCTTTTGCTGCTCAATCTGAGGGCTGTCGTCCTGTTTTTCTTCGGTCGTCTCCGGCGGAACCGCATCCTGCGCACGTGGCTTCCACAAAAATATGCTCACGCCAACCAATCCCAGTAATAGGAATAACGTCACCAAAGAAATTACACTTGATTTTTTCATCTGCTCTCTCCTCACTAAAATCTAAAATATAAAAATGGATCATCCATTCCGCGGTACATACAGTAGACACTCGCCAAAAAAATCACTGCGAGAAGCAGTCCGACCACGACACGGTTTTTGATCCGTCCGCACAGTCGAAACGGCCACCTCATAGACAGCAGTACGCCAGCGGTGAGAAAGGGCGCGTACAACTTTAAATATTTCAAATAGTCGTAGCGGAAAATCGACCACACACCCCCTCCAAAAAAGGGAAACAGCCGAGAGAAAAATACGCCGAGCTGACCGATATCCTCAATCGCAAAAATTGCCCAGGTGAGCGGGATCAAAAGAAACATGTAGAGATGTCCCAGCACTGGTATCCTGTTCAAATAGCGCCCGATGAAGTACTTCTCGACGACAATCAGAAGAAAGAGTATCACTCCCCACAAAATGAAATGGTATCCCGCCCCGTGCCAAATTCCGGTGCAAAGCCATACAATAAGCAGATTTCTGATGGTGGTAACCGTCCCCTCCCGATTTCCGCCGAGCGGGATATACACATATTCCCGAAACCACGCCCCCAACGTCATATGCCATCTCCGCCAGAACTCCGTCATCGATCGGCTCAGATAGGGAAAGTCAAAATTTTTAGGCAGTTCAAACCCCAACATTTTTCCAAGTCCGATCGCCATCAGAGAATAGCCAAAAAAATCAAAATAGATCTGGAAGGAAAATGCGAAGATCGCCATCCACGCCAGAGGGGTCGAAATACTCTCAAATCCAATCCCCTGCACGTCGGTCCAGAGTTTTCCCACCGGATTTGCAAGCAGTACCTTGAGGCCCATACCAAATATAAATGTGCCGATCCCCCGCAGCACCTCCTGTTTTCTAATTTTTCTGCCGGCCAGTCCCGTGCGCACCTGATCATAGGTAACAATCGGACCTGCGATCAGCTGTTCAAACATCGAGAGATAAACCCCGAATCTCACAAGCTTTTTCTCAGCAGGGACCGTTTCTCTATACACGTCCACCAGATAGGAAATCCCTTGAAATGTATAAAACGAAATACCGATCGGAAGAATCAGCTCACAAACGGATTTCAGTTCCGGGAAAAACCGCCGCAACTCTCCGGTCAAAAAACCTGCATACTTGAAGGTAACGAGACATCCCAGATGAAACAGAACACCTGCTGCGAGAAGAATACGTTTCTGCCGGGGGAATTGCTCCATCAACCGCCCCAACACAAAATCTACGAGAATACTCACCAAAAACAGTATAAAGTGCTCCGGATGCCCGATGGTCCCAATCCAATAAAAGCATAAACTTCCCAAAAGCAAAATGATATTTCTCATGCGCCCCGGCACGAAATAATAACAACCGAAAAAACAGGGCAAAAAAAGAAAGATAAACTCCAGGCTGCTAAAAACCATCTTCTGCACCACCACTTCTGTTCTCTACATGATAGATGCACCAGAACTGCAAAAGGTGACAATCTTTCTATCCACGGTTCGGATATCCCGTTTGGAGAATGCAGAAAGCTCTGGACGTCCGCCAGGTTTCACGGCGGATTTTAAGCTTTTCTGCCGGCTCTGCCGTTTCAAAAAAAAGAGAGGGGCGGTGCTTTGA
>CAJFTX010000035.1 GCA_904420075.1 uncultured Clostridia bacterium
ATCATGGAATTCTCCGGCAAAGAGCTCGTCAAAGGCGAGCCGGACGCCTCCAGTTTTCCCTCCGGCGGCATCCGCGCCACCTTTGAGGCCCGCGGCTATACCGCCTGGGACCCGACCGCTTACGCTTTCATCAAAGAGGACACCCTCTGCATCCCTACTGTATTCTACTCCTACTCGGGCGAGGCGCTCGACAAGAAGACCCCTCTCCTGCGCTCGATGGAGGTGATCAACCGGGAGGCCCTGCGCATCCTCCGCCTCTTCGGCGATACGGAGACCACCCGCGTCACCACCACCGTAGGACCGGAGCAGGAATATTTTTTAATCAGTAAGGAGCTGCGCGACGCGCGCAAGGATCTCGTTTTCTGCGGCCGGACCCTCTTCGGGGCAAAGCCTCCGAAGGGCCAGGAGCTCGACGACCACTACTTTGGCACCATCAAGCCCCGCGTCTCCGCCTATATGCGAGACCTCGACGAGGAGCTCTGGAAGCTCGGCGTCTCCGCCAAGACCGAGCATAACGAGGTCGCCCCCGCCCAGCACGAGCTCGCGACCATCTACTCCTCGACCAACACCGCGACCGATCACAACCAGCTCACCATGGAGCTGATGAAGAAGGTCGCCGAGCGGCACGGTCTCTACTGTCTGCTGCACGAAAAACCTTTTGCGGGCGTCAACGGCTCCGGCAAACACAACAACTGGTCGCTCGCAACCGATACCGGCGTCAACCTGCTGGAGCCCGGCGACTCGCCGCGGGAGAACGCACAGTTTCTGCTCTTTTTGACCGCGGTGATCAAGGCGGTAGACGACTATCAGGACCTGCTGCGCGTCTCGGTCGCGAGCGCCGGAAACGACCACCGGCTCGGCGCCAACGAGGCGCCCCCCGCGATCATCTCCGTCTTTCTCGGCGACGATCTGAGCGCCATTCTCGACGCGATTGAGTCGGACTCCGCCTGCGGCCAGCAGACACGGGAGGAGATGAAGGTCGGCGTCCATGTTCTGCCCCGCTTCCCGCGGGACACCACCGACCGCAACCGGACCTCCCCCTTCGCTTTCACCAGCAACAAATTCGAGTTCCGGATGCCCGGCTCCGCCTTCTCGCTCTCGGGTCCCAATGTGATTCTCAACACCATTGTCGCGGAGGTGCTCTCCCAGTTCGCCGACGAGCTCGAGGGGGCCGAGGACTTTAATTCCGCTCTGCACGAACTCATCAAACGCACCTACAGCGCACACAAGCGCATCGTTTTCAACGGCAACAACTACTCCCCCGAGTGGGCGGCGGAGGCCGAACGGCGCGGACTGCTGAACCTCAAAACCACACCCGACGCGCTGCCCTACTTTGTGGCCGAGAAGAATATCAAGCTGTTCACCAAGCACCATATCTTCAACGAGACCGAGCTGCGCTCCCGCTATGAGATCCTGCTCGAGAGCTATTGCAAAACGCTGCACATCGAGGCGCTCACCATGCTCGAGATGGCGAAGAAGGATATTCTCCCCGCCGCGAGCGGCTACACAGAGAAGCTCTCACATGCAGCCGCCGCGCGGCTGCATGTCGCGCCGGAGGCCTCAACCGAGCCGGAGAGGAGCGTCGTCACAAAGTTGTCCGCGCTGAACGCCTCGCTCTACCGCAAGCTTGAAAAATTGGAGCAGGACATCGTCGCCGCCGCAAACTACGCCGACACCAAGGCCTGCGCCGACTATTACAGAGACATCGTTCTGCCCTCGATGCAGGAGCTCCGCGCTGTGGCCGATGAGATCGAGCAGCTGGTGCCCGATGCGCTCTGGCCCTATCCGACCTACGGGAAGCTCCTCTTCCACGTCTAATCAGCCCCTCTCTCAAAAAGCTCCGCGTGCGTCTCTTCACGCGGAGCTTTTTTGACGGCAAAAACGGCGCGGGCCTGTTGATCGTTCGCTGCCGAGCTGTTACAATAAGTCTAGAATTGGGGAGGACAGCGTATGGAACTGCGTGTTTTGAATTACTTTTTGACGGTCGCAAGAGAGGAAAACATCACAAGAGCGGCCGCCCTGCTGCATATCACCCAGCCGACTCTCTCCCGTCAGCTCATGCAGCTGGAGGAGGAGCTCGGGGTCAAACTGTTTCAGCGGAACAATCACAGCATCGCGCTGACCGAGCAGGGAATGCTCTTAAAGAGGTGGGCACAGGAATTGCTCTCTCTGGCTGAAAAGACCAAATGGGAGCTCACCGAAGAGGAACAGCTCCGCGGCGAACTGTCCATTGGCAGCGGCGAATACCAAAGCAGTCGCCTGCTCGCGGAGCTCCTCTCCACTTTTCATGACAGATATCCCGGCATTCAGTTTGAGATCTACGGCGGGAACTCCGATAACATCAAGGAGCGTATCGAGCGCGGAATCTTGGATATCGGGTTCCTGCTTGAACCGGTGGATATCGGAAAATATGAATTTATCCGCTGCCCGCTGCTGGAGGAGTGGGGCGTGCTGGTCTCAGAGCAGTCCGACCTCGCGCAGCGCAAATTTGTTACACCGGACGACCTCGCGGGCAGGCCGTTGCTTCTCTCCCGCCGGGACCTGGTGAAACGCGAAATCATCAATTGGTTCGGGGCTTACGCCGATCAGCTTCAAATTGTCGCCAGCGGCAATCTGCCGTACAATTTGGCCGCCCTGGGCCGGCAGGGGCTTGGCGTCTTTCTCAACCTGAAGTTGAACTGCCAATACGAGGGGATGTGTTACATCCCGCTCTCCCCGAAGCTGGAGAGCCACACGGTGTTGGCCTGGAAGAAAAATCAGGCTCTGGCCCCCGTGACCGGCGCATTTGTAAACTTTGCAAAGAAATACATAAACCGTATGGATCATGATATGATATAGGTATTTTACATCTTCAAAAAGCGCCGCTATACTATAGGTGTCCTCAAAGGGCACCTATATTTTTGCAAAAAGGGAGTCTTGCTATGAATCTAGATTTTACCTTCTACAATCCCACACGGGTACATTTTGGGAGAAATGCGCTCGAGCATCTGCCCGAGGAGCTCGCCCAGTACGGCTCCCGCGTCCTGCTGGTATACGGCAAAGGCGCTATTAAGCGCATCGGTCTTTACGACAAGGTGATAGAGATTCTAAAAGAGGGCGGCAAGACGGTGGTGGAGCTCTCCGGCGTCAAGTCAAACCCCACTTACACGCAGATGATGGAGGGCGTCCGTCTGGTACGTGAGAATAAGATTGATCTGATTTTGGCGGTGGGCGGCGGCTCGGTAGTCGACTGCGCCAAGGGGATCTCCCTCTCCGCCCACTGCAAGGGCGACCCGTGGCAGCGCTACTGGATCAATTTTGAGGAGGTGGACAACGAGATTGTCCCCGTGGGCTGCGTGCTGACCATGGCGGGCACCGGCTCCGAGATGAACGGCGGCTCGGTCATCACCAACGAGGAGCAGCAGATCAAAGGGGGCAGAACCTATCCATCCAACATCAATCCGAAGTTTTCCATTCTCAACCCGGAGTACACCTTCTCCGTCCCCAAAGAGCAGATGGTAAGCGGCATCTTCGACACGATGTCCCACCTGATGGAGCAGTATTTTACCGGTGAGGACGACAACACCACCGACTATCTGATCGAGGGCGTCATGGAGTCCCTCATCCACAGTGCGCGAATCGCGCTGCAGGACCCGCAGGACTACGAGGCGCGCAGCAATCTCATGTGGTGCGCCACATTGGCACTGAACACCATCACCAGGCTCTCCAAAGCACAGGACTGGGAGGTGCATATGATCGAACATCAGCTCGGCGCCTACACCGACTGTCCGCACGGCGCAGGACTCGCAGTTCTCTCAGTCCCTTACTATCGGTATATCTACAAAGACGGGCTCAAAAAATTTGTACGGTTCGCCACTAAGGTGTGGGGGATAGACGCACACAGCGGCTCAGAGGAGCAGATCGCGCTCGCAGGGCTTGATGCGCTCGGCGATTTTATTCGGGAGCTCGGGCTTCCCACCACGCTGCGGGAGCTGGGGACAACCGAGGAGATGCTGCCCCGGATCGCAAACTCCGCTGTCAAAGGCGGCGGATACCGGCAGCTGGACGAGACGGATATCCTACAGATTCTAAAAGCATGTTTTTAAGACTTCAGCGCCGATGACAAAATGCGACGTATTGGAACAGCTCCAAATTCCGGCCGGTCTTCTAGAGGAGTATGAGTGTCTACCGCTGCAAGATTTTACCGCGGATCAGGGGTGCAATCGTCGGGATATGGAGCGGATCAGCTTGATGTTGACGCTGCACGAGATCGGCTTTTCTCGGGAGGAGGCGAGGCGCTATATGTGCCTCTTTCTGTCGGAGCGAAACACCGATTCACAGCGTCTCGAGATGCTGGACCGGCGTCGCGCCGACTCCTTAAGAGAGCTCCGTTGCAGGGAGACACCATTAGATCAGCTGGATTCTCTGCGCTGTGAAATTCAAAAGCGCAGAGGCGACCTCTATGATGAGTCCCTTTTCTCCGCCTCTCTCAGCTCTCTGGAAAAAGCAACTCGGTAAAAACTTATCGTCCGCCTCGCCCTTCTGTGAAGAACAGCTCTTTTGGGGAGCACAGAGCTCCTGTGCTCTCTATACGGGTATCACATCCAATCGCTGGCGCGGCGCGATCAGAGCTTCTCCAATAGGTCACTTCACTTATTCGGCCAACCGATACCGCGTCTTCCGGGCGCCGGTCCCCCGCCCCTTCCAGCACAGACGGCTCTGGACTCTTTTAGAGATAGCGCCGAACCGAGAGCGGCCCGGGTCCTGTCTTTCCACTGCTCCTCTGGCCAAACGGCTCTCCCCAGCGCCAGATCAGCGATCGCTGCCCCTATGGCCCACTGTCACACGGTTCGCACTCGGCCGCGTCCGCACACGCCCGGGCAGCGCCGGCGCACCTCACATATGAATAGAAAAAATTCCATCCGCCGGCTCACATCTGAGCGGGCGATACCTAAGGAGGTAATCCATAATGTCCAAAAAACTTGTCGCCTATTTTTCCGCCAGCGGCGTAACCAGACGTGTCGCTGAGCAGCTTGCAGAGCTCGCCGGGGCGGATCTATTTGAGATCAGACCCGCCGTCCCCTATACCGCTGCCGATCTGGATTGGACAAATAAAAAGAGCCGCAGCTCGGTGGAGATGGGCGACCCCTCCTCCCGCCCGGAGATCGCCGACACACTCGAAAACATGGAGGACTACGACGCCGTCTTCATCGGCTTTCCCATCTGGTGGTATGTGGCTCCGACGATTATCAACACTTTTCTGGAGAGCTACGACTTCTCGGGCAAGCGTCTCATTCCTTTCGCCACCTCCGGCGGCAGCGGGCTCGGCAGAACGGTGGATGTATTAAAACCGCTCTGCGCAAACTCGGCAAAATGGCTGCCCGGAAAGCTGCTGAACCGGCCGTCCGAAGCGGAGCTCCGCTCTCTTCTCTCCGAACTGGAATAGTGGGAAAAAGGGATATTTGATCTTTCTTTTTGAGATATGAGATACCGGTCGGCCACTCTTGGCCGCGCCGGTCAAACCGGAGGGAACTGCAGTTCTGCAAAATGCCGTATTATTGCAGGCTCCGGTCGCCGCCGGGCGTCTTCCAGTATGTATCACAGAGCTCTCGTCATATCTCAAGGCAGCCGGCGCTTCTACCTGCAGATACAACCAGACTGCTCTTTTTCATTTGAGATCGCAGCGCCTATCTGCTCATTGCCCAAAGATATAATCAGCTCTGAGTCCCGCCGCGTTTCTGCCGTCCTCTCCGTCTGGGGCCGGATCAAAAAGTAACATTCTAGAGACAAATACCATCCAGGGCCCGGGCACCCGGAGATGTCGTCCCGCTTTCACTTCTCGAGCGTAGCGGCGACCTCTTTTAGATGCTCCCGAATCGGCAGATGTTGCGGACAGCTTCTCTCGCATGCGCCGCAGCCAATACAGTCGGACGCCAGCCCTCGCCCTCTCGCAGTGTTGGTGTAATAGGCATTCGCAACCGCCGCCTGTATTTTTTGAAAGCGTTTCAGATTGTTATAAATTGCAAAGTAATCCGGGATAGGAATCTCTTTCGGGCAACCTTCCACACAGTAGCGGCAGGCGGTGCAGGGAATTGCGATGCTCTCGCGAATGATCTGTGCCGCCTGTGCTAAAAGCGTATTTTCCTTTTCTGTAAGCGGTCGGAAGTTCTCTCCCATATAGCTGAGATTATCCCTCACCTGCTGCAGATCGCTCATTCCGGAGAGCACCATCATCACCTGCTCTTTGCTCGCGGCGAAGCGCACTCCCCAGGACGCAATCGATCGCTCCGGCTCCGCTCGTCTCAGCAGATGTTCCGCCTCCTCAGGCAGATTTGCGAGTGCGCCTCCCTTGACCGGTTCCATCACAATCACCGGCTTTTCATGTCGGACAGCAACCTCATAGCACTCGCGCGCCCGGATGGTCGTATCGTCCCAGTCGAGATAGTTCAGCTGAAGCTGAACTATCTCGGTCTCCGGATGTTCGGTCAAAATCCGGTCCAAAAGTTCAGGCGAGTCGTGGAAGGAAAAGCCGATGTGCCGGATTTTCCCCTCCGCCTTCTTGCGCGTAAGAAAGGCAAATGCGTCCGTCTGCTCGGCCGTCTGATAATTGATGCTCCCGAGAGCGTGTAGCCAGTAGTAATCGAAATAGCTGACGCCGCATCGCTCCAGCTGCTCAGAGAAGATCTCCTCCAGCTGCTCCGCGCGCTTGACGGCAAACATCGGCATCTTATCCGTAATGGTGAAGCTTTCCCTCGGGTAACGCTTCACCACCGTCTCGCGGAACGCCTCCTCGCTCTTCCCCTGGTGATAAGGATAAGCTGTGTCAAAATAGCTCCCGCCCGCGCAGAGAAAAGCGTCTACCAACTCCTTCATCTTCTCCAAATCCACTCTGCTCTGATCGCCATCGATCACCGGCAGCCGCATTAAGCCAAAGCCCAGGTTCATCTTTTTCTCCTCCTATCGAATCAACGTCACATCTGGAAAAAGCGAGCGGTGCAGGGGCCTTTACCCTACACCGCTTTTATGGATTTATAATAGCAAATTCTTCTATAGAAGTCAATATGAAAGACAGCGAAATGGAGGGATTCCCCCGCTTCGGCAGAGCGTAACCGCGGCTGCCACCGAGCAATTGGCTACTCATCTTTTCCGATTCCCCGTATTTATCAGCTCCGTATCGGCGGCACCCTTCACTGCATGTCCCATGGACGGTATTATACGGATTGCGCGGCAAAACGCTGCTACGGCTCATTATAGCTCTCTTCTTTCTCTTTATGCCCCTCCGTCTCACGGCAGCAGGCGCACACAGAGAGGCCATCATGTAGATAAAACTGCCAATATGTTCTCACCAGCCAGTCAGTTCCCTGCTCTTTCTCCCTTTCAGGCACGCCTTATCGTAATTTGGAATCGTAAGAAACAGGCCGGCTCCACTGAACACAGTTTAACAAAGCTCTGCCCTCTCGCTCCCCAGCCCATACGCCAATTGGATTACGAAAACTTATATTTCTATACCCGCTTCATATTTCATTAAATATACATGCTCTTCCCGAATAAGCTTCTTGATCTCTCCTATATCATCCACCGTAATATCCGGTATTTCGAGCGCAGCCGCACCGCACTGGTATTTCTCTTCTCCACTGGGCAGCACATAGGAATAGACATGCGAAAAAGCTTCTCCCATACAATAATCGCAGCGATGATAGATGCACTGCGCTTCTCGGAAGGATTTTTTTACGACATGTGCGCCAACAATCTCTTCGAACCTCTGTGAATATCCTCTGCAGGCTGAAAATCTCAACTGGAAGTAAGGAGCGTTCCCCTTACGTTTATATCCCATTTTTGCCATTTGTTTATTATGTAACTTATGTTTAAATACAATATAGGATCTCTGGGTATAGGGACGATAGCCCAGCTCAGATAATTGCAGAATCAGTTCTTCGTAGATAGGCCGGTTCTCTTCACTAAGTCCTGATAAAAATGAATGGATCAGTTCTTCCTGTTTTTTTGTCGCCATTTCGCCACACCTTTCTATCACAATTACATTTGTTACAGCGCCTATCAGCGTCTTATAGTGACTGCGCCCTTTTATAGAGTCCAGGGGCCGCCATCTTGAAACCATCTGCCGTTATTGAAAGAGGGTCTTAATCTATTCAGCAGAAATTACACGATCTTAACCGGTACAGAACAGCGGTATAGTAAGATCGCAATATCAAAATATTATTTTAAACGTTCTATTCAAAATCTTTATATTGTTCTATTCCGGATTTTTATTCAAATATACCATACTATTCCTTCTTTTGCAATAAAATTTATGCAATATGGAAGCTTTATTGCCACGCTGTCAGATCGTCGCCTTCCCTCTTCCGCTGTCTTTCGCCCCGTATTCTCCCATATCGTTCCATCTCAGTTCTTAACATGAATTTTAAATCCAAAAATCGTTAATTCACTTTACATCAACTATGACAAGTTTCAAATTCCTTTCAGAATGGCCCCATGGATTTTTTGAAACTTGTTGTATTTCTCCTCTCGCCAGATAGGACGTCTCTGCCGAGTTTTGAAAAATTGTTCAAAAATTTTTCTTTATCTTGTAAAAATATCAAATATCGACAAAAGAAAAATGCTGTAATCTTCATAAAATCACAACATCTTTCTAGAGGAAGGTAAATATTCTCCTGTCTGAAAATCAAAAAAATAGGCATATTCCGTCGAAACATATCGGTTGATATGAAAAATTCGGATGCCAATGTTTAAAAGATATTACTAATTGCAGAAATGGAATGGACCGATTGCACATTAAAGAACTGAATTCATAAAAGAGAATGTCAGTTCCTGTTTGCCGGTCAAATAAGCAAAATCAAAAATGCCGTCAAGGATCAGCATTGTACTTGCATCCTTGACAGCATTTTCTGTCCCTTTTTTGCGGGAAGACAAAAAGATGAGAAAGCCACTCCTGATGACGCTCGAAAGTATCACGCAGGACGACCTGGGAGCTCTAATTTTGTGGCCCTGTGCGTGTGAAACAGCGTGGGGAATTATTTCTAAAAATGGCGTTCTATTGCGTAAGAGAATAAAAGGCGGCATGTACTGTTTCTTTCTGCACACGCCGCTTTATTGCACTTTCGTCTGTCAACCGTCGAGTGCGTTTGTTTGTATATACTTTTTCCTCGCTATATACTCAAAATATACCGCGCTTTCACGATTCTTTTTTCTCGAAGCCGTTGACTTATCTCACAAACATTGCATCTCCAAAACTGAAAA
>CAJFTX010000036.1 GCA_904420075.1 uncultured Clostridia bacterium
GCTTTGCGCCTCCCACCTGAGTGTGCTTCGGTCCAAAAAGTGTTCGACATTACGGAAGGATATAAAACAGAGAGAGTATAGCGACACAGGATTTTTTTACCAGATTCTTTCCAAGGTGCATTTCGCATATTTTTCAGGAAAGCTCCGATACTATAGGCAAATCTGAACTAAAGGAGTGTGTAGCAATGCCTTTGACGACAAAGGAGCTCTCCTCTCTCGAGGAGCAGCTGGGGCTTGAGCAGAATCTTGTCCAGAAGTATACGGCTATGTCCGAAATGCTGACCGACACGAATCTCAAAAACAAGTGCAAGTCGATCGCGAGAAAACATCAGAAGCATTTTGATAAGCTCTACAGCTATCTGAACTAGAGAGAAAGGAGGATTTTCAATGGCCACGACCAAAAAGACGATGACCCGCAAAAAGATGTCCGGCACGTCCGGGAAAAAGAGCGGCGCAACCGCCCGTTCCCGTAAAATGATGACGGCAGGTAAGTCGCAGAGTTCGAAAATGATGAAATCGGGTTCTGCGCTGGAGATGCTGCGCAGTGATTTTGACACCCAGGCGGTCCTGCACGATTTCCTGAACACACAGAAGCTCACCACCGGTAATTACAACACGTTTGCCGGAGAGTGTATGCACAGTGATCTGAGAAACGACGTCCTCCATATTCTCGATGAGGAACACGCTATTCAGAACACCATCTTTGAGGAGATGAAGGAGCGCGGTTTCTACCCGATCAAGGCAGCAAATAAGACGATGATCGGCCAGGCAAAGAAAAAATTCGAATGTCAGTAATTTGATCTCAGTCAGACGGATTTTCCGTCTGACTTTTTTCGTCCCGTCGTTTTGACAAAATCGGCCCCGCCTCTCGCGTACAATAGAGAACGGGGTGATTCCTTTGCGGATTGTATATATTGACGTTCTGTTTTTTTACAACTTTCTATCCGACCTGATTCTACTGAAGATCGTATCGGTCCTCGCGCGGCGCAGAGGAGGAACGGTCCGATTATTGCTCTCCGCAGCACTCGGGGGAGTCTATGCCTGCTTTCACTTTTTCGCCGAATTCCGGCCGCTGCTCTCCGGAACGCTCAATCTGTTCGCTCTGCTGTTGCTCGCGCTCTGCGCTTTTCGCTTTTACTCGCTGCGCGATCTCCTAAAGCTCTCCGCACTGACACTCGCGGCGGGTTTTGGTATGGGGGGCGGAATTATGGCGCTCTATTTTCTCTTCGGCGACGGGAGCCGCTTTCGGCTGCAAAACGGCATCTTCTACCTCGACTTTTCGCTGTTTCAACTGCTGATCTCCGCAGTGTTGATCTATCTTTTGCTGCACTTCGCATACGGCCTTTTTTTGAAAATTCAGGCCGGTGAGCGCACACTGGAGGCCGCTGTTTTTTTCGAGGGGCGAAGTCTTCAGACACTCGCCCTACTGGATACCGGTTGCCGTCTGCGTGACCCCATCACAGGAAAACGGGTCGCTGTTATCGCAGGAGAAACGCTTCAGACATTGATCACCCCTCAGGAGATCAGAGAACGCTATCCCGAGCGCTACCGTCTGATTCAGGTGCGCACAGTGGGAGGGAGCGGACAGCTTGAGGCGTTCCGGCCTGACGCTGTGATGCTCCGTGACGGAGAGCGCACCTTCGAGTGCGACGTGCTCGTCGCATTCGGAGAGAAAATAGAGGCCGACTATCAAATGGTTCTCTGCTGTGAGGAAGTTTTTTGAAAGGGGAAATGGATATGCACAAAATTGGACTGCGTGAAAAATTCATCGAACATATCAGGCGGCTGCTCTCCCGGGCCGGATTCTTTAATCACTACTACATAAACGGTCCGGACACGCTTCCAATGCCGCTGACCGGCGAGGAGGAGGCCGATACCATTGCGCGGCTCAAAGAGGGGGACGAGCGGGCGCGTAATCTGCTGGTCGAGCACAACCTTCGGTTGGTCGTCTACATCGCGCGCAAGTTTGAGTCGACCGGAATCGGAATTGAAGATCTGATCTCTATCGGTACAATCGGCCTGATCAAAGCGATCAACTCCTTCAATCCGGAGAAAAATATCAAGCTTGCAACCTACGCTTCGCGGTGTATCGAAAACGAGATCTTAATGTACTTGCGAAAGTTTTCCAATCTGCGCTCGGAGATCTCAATCGACGAGCCGCTCAATGTCGACTGGGATGGCAACGAACTGCTTTTGTCAGACATTCTGGGCACCGACCCCGACTCCGTGTATCACAAACTGGAGACTGACGTGGACCGCGAGTTGCTGCTCACTGCGCTCTCTAAACTGGATGATCGTGAGCGCACCATCATGGAGTACCGCTTCGGTATTCGTGGCGGGGAGGAGATGACCCAGAAGGACGTTGCGGATCTTCTGGGGATCTCGCAGTCCTATATCTCACGGCTCGAAAAAAAGATCATCGAACGGCTCAAAAAGGAAATCAGCAAAATCTCTTAAATCTGAATAGCCCTCTTTTCCCTCGGCAATACTCATAGTACCGAAGAAAAGGGGGCTATCATGCAGTATAACAAGGTTGAAATCTGCGGCGTCAACACATCAAAACTCCCCGTTCTCTCCCATGAGGAAAAGGAGGCGCTGCTCCGGCGGATCAAAAGCGGAGATCAGCAGGCACGTGAAACGTTTATCAATGGAAATCTGCGGCTGGTGCTCTCGGTGATTCAGCGCTTCCAAAACCGCGGCGAGAATCTGGACGACCTCTTCCAGGTCGGATGTATCGGATTGATCAAAGCGATCGACAACTTCAATCTCTCGCTCGGAGTCAAATTTTCCACCTACGCCGTACCGATGATTATCGGCGAGCTGCGGCGCTATCTGCGGGACAACAACGCCATCCATGTGAGCCGCTCCCTGCGGGATACCGCCTACAAGGCACTGTCCGAGCGGGAAAAAATCCAGCGTGAGCACTCCAGGGACGCGACGGTGGACGAGATCGCCGGGAATCTCTCGATGAGACGGGAGGACGTGGTTATGGCGCTCGACTCTATCATGGACCCGGTCTCGCTCTTTGAACCGATCTTTGCCGAAGGCGGGGATACGCTCTATGTGATGGATCAGCTCTGCGACCATCTCCAGGGGGATGACAGCTGGATTGACGAACTCACGCTCAAGGAGTCCATTAAAAATTTGAGCGAACGCGAAAAACGAATTTTAAGTCTCCGCTTTTTTGCAGGAAAGACACAGACTGAGGTCGCCAAAGAGGTCGGTATCTCGCAGGCGCAGGTCTCCCGTCTGGAAAAAAACACCATCGAGCGTATCAAACATCAGATTTAGCGCGCGTAAGCGCGCGGATTACATAAATTGTGCACGGGATTGCCCGTGCTTTTTTCGTTTCCGGAATGTTTTTGCAGAGTCGTGGAATATAGTAAGAGTAATCTTGCAGAAAAGGAGCGAAGGAATATGTTGCGCTTTTCAGAGCTTATGGAAAAAGAAGTGATCAGCTGTATTGACGGTTCGAGGCTTGGATTTGTAGATGATCTCTTTATTGAGCAGGAGACGGGACGGATCACAGGATTGATCGTTCCGGAGTGCGGCCGTTCTCCCTTCCAGTTCAAACGTGGAGAGGAACACTGCGTTGACTGGTGCGATATTGAGAAGATGGGTGAGGACGTCATTCTCGTGCGCAAATCCACTTCCTGCACGCCGCGCCAGCGCCGCCGTCCCGCAAAATAGGTTTCATTGACAAGCTTTTTGTTTCCGGATATAATATTTGAAACAAGATATAGTGTCTAGCATTCAGATATAGGGGACAAAAAGATGGCGGAAAGAAAAAGACGTTCAGACTTTGAGGATAGAAACAAACCCGAACTGCAGGAGGGTGTAGTCGCCGGCCGCAATGCAGTGCTGGAGGCGCTCAAGCGTCCGGAGGGCGTGGAGAAAATTTTCATCCTGCGGGGTGGACACGAGGGGTCCATCGTGCGAATCATCGCACTGGCCAAGGAAAAAAAGATTAATGTTCAGGAGTGCGACCGGGTCAAACTTGAATTTTTGACCGGCTCTCAAAACCATCAGGGGGTGGCCGCCTATCTCCGACAGAAGGACTACTGTACGGTGGACGATATCCTCGCCTGTGCGAGAGAGCGCGGTGAGCCACCGCTCATCGTCGTTGCGGATGAGATCGCTGACCCGCACAATCTGGGGGCGATCATCCGGACAGCGGACGCCTGCGGCGCCCACGGTGTCATCATCCCCAGACACCGCGGCGTCGGTGTCACCCCTGCAGTGTCAAAGTCGTCCGCGGGCGCAGTCGTGCATGTCAATATTGCTAAGGTGACCAACCTCTCTCAGACTTTGGCCGAACTCAAAGAGAAAGGACTCTGGGTCTACGGAACGGACGGAGCGGCACGGGATTGTGTCTTCGATGTGGATCTCACCGGTCCCGCCGCCATTGTGATCGGAAGCGAAGGGGCGGGAATGAGCCGCCTGGTGTCGGAACACTGCGATTTTCGGCTTAAAATCCCGATGTACGGAGAGGTGAACTCGCTTAACGCCTCAGTTGCCGCCGGAGTGCTTCTCTTTGAAACGGTCAGACAGCGTCGGTTTTCAAAGGGGGTGCTTTGATGTCGGACAAGCGTTCTCTGCGCGAGGAGTTTGGTATCCCGGGTGACGAGTACCGCGCAGATGAGGAGATGGTCTCTTTTGATCTGGATGAGATGTTGGAGGCGCATCGGAGTGAGCATGAGAGCTCTCCTGCTGGAGCAGGGGAGAATGGCGAGGAACCGCCGCGAGTCGGTCCCAAAATTGTATTCCCAGAGGAGTCCGAAAAGGCTGACGGGAAGGACGAACTCTCTACAGCAGAGTCTGAGACCGAGGGGGAAACTTTTACCGTATGTCCGCCGAAACAGAGCCGTACGGTGCGCATTCCGCTGCTGAACTATCTGCGCCACCCAAAAGGCGAACCTGTTGAGGACCGCGCAAAGAAGGCCGCTGACCTGGAGACGATTGAAAAAAAGATCAGACAGGCGAAAGAGAAACTCTCAATTTCGATTGAGGAGTTTGAAGAGGTGGAGGAGGAGGACGGCGAAGTACCGGATTTTCTCGATGAGCAGCCGCACACCTCAAAACAGTCGGAGCCCGTCCCGCTTGACCCTCCCGTCCGGCACTCCCGCCGCAGAGAGCAGAGAGAACCTGCCCATCTCGAGCAGAATCCGCTGGATCAGATTTCCGATGAGGATGAACTGCGCACTAGACTTCACGCGCTTACAGCAAAGAACGCGCTCAAAATCGCAGGCGCGCTGTTGCTCAGCGTCGCACTGCTCTATTTTGGCCTTTCTCAGGTCGTGCCGCTTCCGGTTCCGATTTTCTGGTGTAAGGCTCTCGCGCCTCAGGGGTTCGCAATCTTCAATTTTGTTTGTACCGCTCTGCTGGTATTGATTGCGGGTTCGCTTTTTTTTACAATGCCTGTGGCAAAGGCCAGGCGGCGATACAGTTTTTTTCCGCTCTTCTTTTTCGGCGCGGGCTTTGTGCTCTTAGAAAATCTGGTTCAGATTTTTGCTGCGGAAGCGACAGCCGCTCAGCCGCTCTTTAACGGTGTGTTCGCGATTCCCACCTTTCTTCTGATTCTCTCAGAATGCAGTTTTCATAAAAAGTTACGCTCTGATCACCGATTTGCCGCGGGTAAGGGCGGACGTGCCGGTGTGTATTTTTCACGTGAGGATTCGGTTTACGACGACGGAGACTATATCACAGCCTCTCTTACTCCTCTCGCCGAACAGAAACATTCCCGTTTCTTTGACTGCGCCACCGAGCGCAGTTCCGTGGAGCAGAAGAGTCCGATCTATTTGGTCGTGCTGCTCTCGGCGGCATTGGTAGTGGCGATTTGTTCCGCTGTGCGGGGAGGGGGATTCAGCTTCTTCTCCGGACTCTCACTCGCCGGATGTCTGATCTTTCCGCCGTCCCTGCTGCTCTCCGGAACTCTGCTGCACACCGCCGCGTTTGGAACGTTGCGCCGCCGAGGCGGAATTCTACTCGGGTACCGTGCGGCGCAGAATGCTGCACAGACGGATGAAATCGTACTTGGAGAGCGGGATCTCTTTCCGAAATACCGAATGAAATTCTGCGGTATTAAAATCTACCACAATGTCAAAATTGACGATCTGGTTGTGAAGGCGGCGAGCGTCTTCTCGCGGGCGGACAGCTCGCTTTTCGATCTGCTGCTCGATGTGATGGATGGGCATGAGGAACTGATACAGCCTGTCTCCGAGTATTTCGTAGCGCCGGGACACGGGATTCGCGCGACGGTGGGCGGCAGCAAAATCATCATCGGAGATCGAAAATTTCTGCGGGAGAGCATGATCTATGTCCCCGATGACGGTCTCGCGGATAAACTCCGTGCAGGCGGAAAGTATCCTCTTTATGTCGCCTGCGACGGAAAAATTGGCGCGCTCTTCTCACTCAAGTATCAGCGTGAGGAACATATGGCTGCCGCTTTGAAGCGCCTCTCGACGCTGAATATCGCACTCTCTGTCCGCTCGGACAATCCGCTGATCACTGCCGAGATGCTGGAGGACACCTATCGTCTGGTCTCTCCGCTGGAGGTGTTACCCTGTCAGGAGCCGGAGGGGGAAGACGAGCGCTCTATTCTGATTGACCGGGCGCATCCCGACGTCTTTGCGCGGCTGATCGACCGGGCGCTGAGATTTGCCAGCCTCTCCGGTATTGCGGAACTGGTTTCTCTGTTTAATCTCGCATTTGGAATTATTCTATCTCTGGTTCTGGTGCTCACAGGGACACTCGCGGCACTTCCCATTACTACTGTTTTGCTTCTGCAGCTCTTTTGGGCCTTGCCGTCACTCGGTTTTCTCTGCTATTTCAAGTTAAAAAAATAAGACATGCCGGACATTTTGTCCGGCATGTCTTATTTTTAGAACGAACAAAAAAGAAATCGAAGTAAAATCCGCTTGAATCGTATATTTTTTTGTTGCGTTATTGTCAAAATCGATATATAATTTAACTGATATCCACGGTATAGTGTATAAGATGCACAAAACCGCGGTGAGAGAAAGGAGAGAAAACCACCCATGAAACAGTATAAAACAGGCGACTTAAGAAATGTGGCGCTATTGTCCCACGGCGGAGACGGAAAGACGACTCTGGCGGAGGCAATGCTTTATATCTCCAAAACGACTGATCGTTTCGGCAAAGTATCTGACGGCACAGCGGTCTGTGATTACGACCCGGAGGAGACAAAACGAAAGATCAGCATCTCCACCGCAATCGCCCCCCTCGAGTGGAACGGCGCAAAAGTAAATATCATCGACACTCCCGGATATTTTGACTTTGCCGGTGAGGTCAAAAGCGCGCTTCGGGTGGCTGACGCCGCCATTATCGTCTGTTCCGGCAAAAACGGAGTGGAAGTCGGTACAGAGAAATCCTGGGCCTACGCCAAGGAGCGCGGGCTTCCGGTGATGATCTATATCTCAAAGCTCGATGAGGAGAACGCAGACTTTTTTAAAATTGTGGAGCAGCTCCGTGAGAAATTCGGCATCTCGATCTGCCCGATTGTTCTGCCGATCACGGAGGGGGAGAAGGTCACCGGTTATGTAGAATTGATCGGCGGAGTCGCAAAAAAGTACGACAACGGCGTTGCGGTTGAAATGCCGATCCCCGACTCCATTCGGCCTCAGCTGGACCCGATAAAAAAGATGATCGATGAATCGGTGGCGGAGACGAGCGAGGAGCTGATGAATAAATATTTTGACGGCATACCGTTTACCAAGGACGAGATCATGAAAGCGTTCCGCGGCGGTATTGCAAACGGAGAAATCACCCCTGTGCTCTGCGGTTCGGCGATGAAGCTCGCAGGGGTGGATGATCTGCTCGATATTATTGTCGACTTCTTCCCGGCGCCGAATGAGAGGGAGGGACTTGCGGTCAAAGTGGACGAAGCGGAGCCCCTTTCGGCGATTGTATTCAAAACGGTGGCAGATCCGTTTGTCGGAAAAATGTCTTTCTTTAAAGTTGGCAGCGGTATCATGAAAGCGGAGAGCACGGTGGTCAACGCCCGTACCGGCCAGCAGGAGAAAATCGGAAAGGTCTATTATATCCGGGGGAAAAAGCAGATAGAAACTCCGTCTATCACTGCCGGAGATCTCGGTGTTGTCACCAAACTTTCCTCGGTAAAAACCGGGGACACCCTCTGCGCTCCGGGACACATTGTGGAATTGGAGGGAATTGAATTCCCGAAGCCCTGTCTCTCGCTCGCGGTCATTCCGCAGTCGAAGGGAGATGAGGAGAAAATTTCCTCCGGACTTGCGCGGCTGATGGAGGAGGACCCGACCTTCCGGCTGGAGACCAACCGGGAAACCCATCAGCAGATCATCAGCGGCCTTGGAGATGTTCAGCTCGACGTGATCATCTCAAAGCTTAAGAACAAATTTGGCGTCGCAGTCGATCTTGTGGAGCCAAAGGTTCCCTACCGCGAGACGATTAAGAAGAAGGTCAAAGTAGAAGGGAAGCACAAAAAACAGTCCGGCGGCCACGGCCAGTTCGGACATGTGTGGATCGAGTTTGAGCCCGGAGATTCGGAGGAAATGGTCTTTGAGGAGAAGGTGTTCGGCGGAGCAGTTCCGAAAAACTTTTTCCCCGCAGTGGAGAAAGGGCTGCGCGACTGTGTGAACAAAGGTGTGCTTGCGGGGTATCCCGTGGTCAATCTGAAAGCCACGCTGGTAGACGGCTCCTATCATCCGGTCGACAGCTCCGAGATGAGCTTTAAAGTGGCGGCCTCGCTCGCATTTAAGGCGGGGCTCACCCAGGCAAATCCTGTTCTTCTTGAGCCGATCGGCACGCTGCGTGTTGTGATTCCGGAGGAGATGATGGGAGATATTATTGGCGATATCAATAAGCGACGCGGACGGATTCTCGGTATGAACTCGGTGGAGAACGGAAACGAAGAGGTCACCGCCGAGGTGCCGATGGCCGAGATGCATAAATATGCGATTGATCTGCGCTCGATGTCACAGGGACGCGGGAGCTTTGAGCTCACTTTTGAGCGGTACGAGGAGGCCCCGCCCAATGTCGCACAGAAGGTAATTGAAGCGGCAAAATCCGAGGCGTAGCGCGCCGGCCGGAGAAAAATAAACTCCCCCGTGGGACGGCTATCCACCGTCCCACGGTTTTTTCTGCTTCAAAGCAGTTTTTTCTCTTGCGGGAATGATTTCTCTCCTCTTCCAATATACTGTAGCAATGTTTATTCTATTTTGAGAGGAAGAGAAAAAATGGTCATCATGTCTGTAAAGCTCAATAAAAAAATACTCAAAACAGTGATCCTGTGCATCGCAATCGCGATCATTATCATCGCCTTCTTCATCTCGATGAGCAGTCTCTCGGACGCGACCTTTGGCGAGCACAGCACTCCTCAAGTCGTAGATACCGTACAGAGCGCAAATTCAAATGTTAAGGATTTAAAGAGCAAAGTGGAGAGTAACGCCGACCGTATCGCCTATTGCAATCTTCTCGGACTCAATGTAACACAGGAGCCGAACGAGGTGATGGAGGTCAGAATTCCCGACGAGTTCGACGATGTCTATCAAAATTACAACGAGATGCAGAAAAAGAACGGTTTCGATCTGTCCAAGTACAAAGGAAAAAATGTCAAGCGCTGGAACTATACGGTCTGCAACTATCCCGACCACGAGGAGGGAACGGTCGAAATCAACCTTTTGGTCTATAAGAACAAGGTGATCGGGGGAGACATCTGTAGCGTGAAAATTGACGGATTTATGACAGGACTCAAAGGAATCGCCTAAAAAAGCGCCGTATTTTGTGCATTTCTATCTCCTGTCGGTGAGAGATTATGCAATCCCCCTGAAATCAGAAATAAATCTTTGGGCAAAAAGCAACTTACCAATTCCTCTGAAATCTGTTATATTATGAATAACACAACAGTTCCCATAACATTAGGAGGTTTAGCAATGGCCAGCTTACAGCTTAAAGGCATTTACAAAAGGTACCCTGGCGGAGTGACCGCCGTATCGGACTTCAATCTCGACATCGAAGATAAGGAGTTCATTATTCTTGTTGGTCCGTCCGGTTGCGGAAAATCCACCACTCTGCGTATGATCGCGGGTCTGGAGGAGATCTCCGAGGGCGAACTCTACATCGGTGACAGGCTGGTTAACGATGTCGTACCGAAAGATCGTGATATCGCGATGGTTTTCCAGAACTACGCGCTCTATCCGCACATGACGGTGTATGACAACATGGCGTTTGGTCTGAAGCTTCGGAAGATGCCGAAGACCGAGATCAGAAAGAGAGTTGAGGAGGCTGCACAGATCCTCGATATCACCCATCTGCTCGACAGAAAGCCGAAGGCTCTCTCCGGAGGTCAGAGACAGCGTGTTGCGCTGGGCCGCGCGATCGTCCGTGAGCCGAAGGTCTTCCTGCTTGACGAGCCGCTCTCCAACTTGGATGCAAAGCTCCGTGCGCAGATGAGAACCGAGCTCTCCAAACTTCATGCGAAGCTCGGCACCACCTTTATCTACGTTACCCACGACCAGACCGAGGCTATGACAATGGGTACTCGGATCGTCGTTATGAAGGATGGTATCATCCAGCAGGTTGATACCCCGCAGAATCTCTATGATACTCCGACCAATATGTTCGTCGCGGGCTTCATCGGTTCTCCGCAGATGAACTTTATCGACGCAACACTGGTTGAGAAGGGCGACGGCATGTATGTCGAGTTCGGTCCGAACTCGCTGAAGCTGCCGGACTTCAAGGCGAAGGATGAGGCGCTCAAGTCGTATGTCGGTCAGGAGATCGTGATCGGTATTCGTCCGGAGCACATCCACGATGAGGAGAGATATCTCGCCACCATTCCGGACGGCATCGTAAACGCGAGTGTCGAGGTTACCGAGCTTATGGGTAATGAGACTTATCTCTATCTCGCAATCGCCGGCAATAACGCAATCGCGAGAGTTTCGCCGAACACCAGCGCACGGCGCGGCGATGAGATCAAAATCACGATCGACGTCAACAAGATTCACATTTTTGACAAGAACACTGAGAAGACAATTCTCAACTAAGAGTGCTTTTAGCAGGGCGGGTTTCCCGCCCTGCTTTTTGTTTCCAGTAATATTCCGCCCGCTTCGGTTCAAACTAGAGACGGGAGGGATCAATATGGAGCAAAAAAATGAGGCGATCAAACATGCAGTGGAGCGTATCCTGGCGATGCGTCCGAGCAAAACCGATCCGTATGGGAGTTATACAGGACGTCCTGTGGACCCGAAAGAGAAGCCGGTCCAGGATGCGGATGATCTCTAAAAAGAGTGGGAAAGCGGGACACTTTGTCGGCTTTCCCGCTCTTTTTTTGTAAAGATTTGGCCGATTTCGGTTTGACAGAGCGATGAGAAAGCTTTACAATAAGATATAGTTCGGTAAAATTTTCATGAAAAGGCTGCGGTGAACGCCATGTTAAAAAGTATGACTGGGTACGGCAGAGCGATTGAACTGCGTAACGGCAGAGAAATCACCGTTGAAGTAAAGTCGGTCAACCACCGTTATTTTGATTTTTCCGCGCGGGTTCCCAAAGCCTATGGCTTTTTGGAGGAGCGGTTGAAAAAGCGCGCCTCCAACTATCTCTCCCGCGGTAAAGTTGAGGTGTATGTTTCGATTGTAACAGTGGAAGGAACTCCTTACAAGATATCGGTGAACGAACCGGTCGCGCGGGGTTATCTGCGTGCGGCGGATACGCTTGCGGCGCTTGGAATTCCGAATGATCTCACTGTTTCGCGTCTGATGGGACTTTCTGATGTTCTGACCTTGGAAAAGGAGGACGAGGATCTCGAGGCGCTGTGGACGGACGTCAGCGCCGTGGCAGACATTGCATTTGGCGCATTTGTGGAGATGCGCTCTGCAGAGGGAATGCGGATGGCGGAGGACATTTCCGACCGCTTAAAGTTTATCGAAAATGCCTCTTTTGAAATCGACCGTTTTTCGGAGCAGAATGTGACTGAATATGCGCAACGGCTCGAAAATAAAATTCGCGAATTGCTCGCGGATCGGGAGTTGGACGAGAGTCGGCTGTTGACCGAAGTTGCCATCTTTGCGGACAAAGCTGCTGTCGCTGAGGAGACGGTGCGTCTGCGCAGCCATATCGCACAGTTGCGGGAATTTTTGGAGTCGGAGGTTCCCGTTGGCCGCAAGATGGATTTTCTCATTCAGGAGCTCAATCGTGAGATCAATACAGTCGGCTCCAAGTCAAACGATATTCCGATCGCCCGGACGGTGGTCGGCGTCAAAAGTGAGATCGAGAAAATTCGGGAGCAGGTCCAAAATATAGAGTGACGGAGTGGGTATGAAATTAATTAATATCGGGTTTGGAAATATGGTCTCCGCTGCGCGGATTGTCGCAATCGTCAGCCCGGAGTCGGCGCCGATCAAGCGGATCATTCAGGAGTCCCGTGACAAGGGATTTCTGATTGACGCCACGTACGGGCGTCGGACGCGGGCCGTCATTATCACAGATAGCGAGCATGTCGTGCTCTCCGCAGTGCAGCCTGAGACGGTGGCCGGGCGGCTCACAGAGCGCGAGGAGGGAGGCGATGAGTTTGAACCAGTCGACTGAGCGAGGACTCCTTATTGTGGTTTCGGGCCCCTCCGGAGTGGGAAAAGGGACGGTGCTCTCCGAACTCTTCTCGCGGGATAAAAATCTCTCTTATTCCATATCGGCGACGACACGTGGTATGCGTCCCGGCGAGGTGGATCACGTCAACTATCACTTTCTCTCCAGAGAGGAGTTCAGCGGGATGATTTCCCGGGGCGAGATGCTCGAGTACGCACAGTACGGCGACAACTTCTACGGCACGCCCGCAGCGGCTGTGGAGCAGATGCGCTCCTCTGGAAGGGATGTCGTGCTGGAAATTGAGGTCAAGGGCGCCATGCAGGTGAAGGAGCGTGTCTCCGATGCGATCCATATTATGATCCTGCCCCCGTCTTACGGGGAGCTTGAGGCACGGCTCCGCGGACGCGGAACCGAGTGCGAGGCGGACATCGAAAAGCGGCTCGGCGCTGCAAAGGCGGAGATCACCGCCGCCGACCGCTATGACTATGTGATTATTAACGATACGGTCGCCGAGGCGACAGCCCGGCTTGAGACGATTCTCTCCGCCGAGCGGATGAGAGCGCAAAACAAAAGGAAACTAATAGAAGAGGTGTTGAATCATGCTGTATCCGTCCATTCATGAAATGATGAAAAATAATACCATCAGCCGCTATTCACTGGTGGCTGCAACGGCGAAGCTCGCCCGTAAAATGTGCGATGAGGCGGAGCTGCACGAACAGAATCTTCCGGATAATCCCGTCCGTACAGCCGTACACTATTTATATAACGGTATTCAAAACGACACCCTGCGCATTATAGAGCCCGAGGACACAACCGACAATCTTCGCTAATTGCGCCGCAGCGCTCACTGGATAAAGGTTTTTGCCTTTATCCTTTTCTTTTTCGGACAAATTTAGTATACTATAGAGTACGGAATGAACAGGAGAGGGGGTGAATATCAATGCGCTGCGCAATTGTCGCGGTGGACACCAAGGCCTACAGCGCGGACAAGCGCTACACCTATCTTCTCCCCGACGGGTTGCAGGCACAGCCGGGCAGCCGGGTGCTTGTTCCGTTTGGGCGCGGGAATCGTCAGGTGCAGGGGTTAATTTTGGAACTGGCCGACTGTGCAGATCCGGCCGGACTCAAGGAGGTGCTCTCTGTCACAGATCCCGATCCGCTGATTGACCGTAACCTGCTCGAGGTCATCTCCTTTCTCAAAGAACACACCTTCTGTACTTATTTTGACGCGGTACGCGCCGTTCTGCCCGCCGGCTGCCGGGTAAAGTTACAGGAGTTCTACCAGCTCACGCACGAGACCGAGGACCCGTTTTTGCGCGCGCTTGACGGTGCGAGCACAGAACTGGAGCTCTCCCCGGAGGATACCCGCAAAGTACGCGCCGCACTGCGTGAGGGCCACCTAAAAAAAGTGGGCCGCACCTCGAAAGAGGTGGGGGATCTCACCGTCAAAATGGCTGAACTCGCCGTCTCATCCGAAGAGGTACAGCTCTATCTGGCTCGGGCGGGTTCTCTCCGCGCAAAGCATGAAAAGGTGCTCGACATCCTCCTGCCCGGCGGCCCGGTCGCGGTAAATGAGCTCTGTTATCTCGCAGGGGTCACGCCGGGCGTCATAAAAACACTTGAAAAACGCGGACTGATTGAGCTCCGATATGAGACGTTTTACCGTACGCCGCACCTCGAAAAACGGGGGGACGGAATTCCGGAACAGATCGATTACACCCCGGATCAGCGGCGTGCAATCGAAGGCCTCTCGGCACTGTTCAATACAGGGAAACCCGAGGCCGCCATGCTGCACGGCGTCACGGGCAGCGGAAAAACGATGGTCTATATCGCGCTCTGCGACCAGGTGATCGCAAGCGGAAAACAGGTGCTGATGCTACTGCCGGAAATCGCGCTTACTCCGCAGTTCATCGACCGGTTTTATCAGAGATACGGCGACACCGTCGCGGTACTGCACAGCTCGCTCTCTACGGGTGAGCGCTACGACGAGTGGAAACGGATTCACTCGGGAGAAGTCGCAATTGTGATCGGCACACGCTCAGCCATCTTCGCACCGGTA
>CAJFTX010000037.1 GCA_904420075.1 uncultured Clostridia bacterium
CTTTTCCAAGGGTCTCTTTCTCGTCGTTGTTTAATTTTCAAGGTCCTGTCCGCTGCCCTCATCGCTGACAGCTTTGTTAGTATACCATCCCCTTCTGAGCTTGTCAACCGTTTTTTTAACTTTTCTCGACAAATTTTTTCAAGAAGAAAAAACGCGCCGCACAGAGGTGCGGCGCGCCACTCACTTGATCCTCAACGCTCCGGAATCAGCTGTCCATATTTCCCGTCGCCTCTCTTATAGACGACGCTCAGCTCTCCGCTCTCCGCGTCTTCAAATAGGAAAAAGCTGTGCCCCAGCATCTCCATCTGCAAAATTGCCTCATCTACCGTAATTGGCCGCACCGTAAAACTCTTTCGTTTGACGACGTCATACTCCTTTTCCTCCTCGGGGAAGAACGCCTGAGCAAAACGGTCGTCCTTCAGTCTCTTCTGGAGTTTCGTCTTATGCTTTCTGATCTTGCGCTCCAGAATGTCCATACACGCGTCCAGCGCTGCGAGCATCGACTCGTCCGTCTGCTGAACGCGGAAAATGAGGTCTTTATATACTAAGGTAATCTCCATCGTATGGCGGTCTTTCTCGCTGCTGAGTACCACTTTTGCCGTCGTATCCGTTCCAAAGTAGCGGTCAAATTTACTGAGCTTTGTCTCGATCTTCTCCCTTAGAGTATCTCGAACAGTGATTCTGCGTGCTGTAATTGTAATGTTCATAACGACGCTCCTTTGTATTAAACGCACAACTATATTTGAAAATATAGATTGTGTTTATGTCTAAATTATACTAAACTCTCTCTCTTCTGTCAAATATTCTCTTGTCCAAGCTCCCCTTTTTAATTTTTTTTTGGAAGGCGACATCGTTCGCCATTCTTTGCGCCTCCCGTAGGGTAAACTATGACTGTAGTTACCTTTCACTTTCCCATTTTCCCAAAGAGAGCGCCGGATATCCGGCGCTCTCTTCTATATATAAAATAATGAGGAGCGTCTTTTCAGACGCTCCTCCTCTTTATCTTCCGCGGCCCTTTCCGCCGCGCTTATTCTCTGTGTTTCTCCGCAAAACCGAGATCTTTTCGTCACTGTCCTGCTTAAAACGCGCCATCATCTCTTCGAAAGTCCCCGGCGCCGGCCGCGGCTTCTGAAATTCCACACTCTCGGTGCGCGGGCGACTGCTCCGCTCCCGGCGCGCCTGAGGCGCGGGGGCGGGCTCCAACTGCTTGATCGAAAGACTGATCCGATTTCTCTCGTCGATACCGATCACCTTGACTTTGACCTCCTGATTCTCGGTCAGATAATCCCGTATCTCCTTGACAAAGCTCGATGCGACCTCCGAGATATGAATCATTCCGCTCTTTCCCTCGGAGAGATCCACAAACGCCCCATACTTTGTGATGGCGGTCACCTTGCCCGTGAGCACAGCTCCAACTTCTACCTGCATATCGGAAATGAGTCCTCCTATTTCAATAATTAACCGTCAATATTAATGAACACCCGCTCATTGGGGGAGGCGAGGTCCAACTTATCCCGTGAGATCTTCTCCACCTCGTCCTGTGTCATCCCCTTCTGAATCGCGCTCTTCATCGTCTCGTTTTCCACTGTCTGGCGCTCCACACTCTCATTGAGCGCAGCGAGGGTCTCCTGCTTCTCCCGAACGTCGATCGAGATCTTCACCAGATTGACCGCGGAATAGATTACAAAGGCGCCGAGCAGCAGCTTAAGCACCACGCCTCTTTTTTTCCTTTTTCCGACTTTTCGCTTCATTTCCGCCTCGACCTTCCGCTCTTCTCCGCCGTACAGGCGGTACAGTTTCCCCGTCTTGTCCTTTTATTTTACTACGTCTCTCCTTTAATTGAAAGTCTTTTTTGAAATTTTTCAGATTTCTCCGCCGTCTCCACAGCCGGACGTGCGGCTCCACCATCCGCTGTGTCCTGTCGATCGGACGGTATGCCGTCCGGCGCAGCCGGTCCGCCGCCGCGCGAATCGCATCCGCCGCGCGAAAGAAGAGCGCGGTTACAAGCTTGCTCAACGTCATGCGGTAGGCCACCGCCCCCGCCAGCATCCCCGCAAGCAGATAAAATCGGATGACTCCGTCGTTCACCTTCAGCAAAAAGGCGAATCCGACAAAGGCGCAGATCACCCAGTAGACCACATCCTCCACCAGGAGGCCGGTCCGCTTGCTCCGCGCGCCGTAGCGCAGAATTCGGAAGCTGTCATAGAGCACCGCAAACAGCGCCCCGATGAGCACCGCAAGCAGCAGCCCCCACAGCTGGTCATACATCGTCGTATCCACCGGCCGCCTCCGCTATTTGAGCAGCTTTGAGAAAAAGCCCCCTGACTTCTTCCCCACACTGTCCGCGTAGCTGAGAGAGGCGATCTCGCCCTCGAGCTGCATCTCCCCCGTGTCCACATTGACCCGGTTCATGTGGAGGTTCTCCCCCGTGATGGTCAGCGCCCCATATTCGGTGAAGAGCACAATCGTCTGCTCATCAAAGCTGTCCACGTCCTCGACTCCTGAGACACTCATCACCTTCCGGCTCTCCATAATGATATTGTGCGGTTTACGTACAAGCTTTTTTTCTTCCGGCATACTCACAACTCCTTTTTCTCCAATTACTAGAACGTATGCCGGGCCGTCCCATTTTAGAACTCAGAGTACGCGGTAGAGAGTCTCGGCCTCACCTTTTCCCACATGCTCCGCCAGACTTACCACCTCCACGCGGAAAGTGCTCTCCCCGAAACGCACCTCGATGATGTCTCCGATTTTCACCTTGTGTGCAGGTTTTACCTCCTTGCCATTTACAGTGACCCGCGAAGCGGTACACGCGTCGCTCGCAACCGTGCGCCGCTTGATAATCCGCGACACCTTTAAATATTTGTCCAGTCTCATGTCTCCTCCTATGAAAAAAAGCCACAAGTCCCCTTGTGGCTTTCTCTGCAGTATCTTACTTCGAAATCGTGTCCTTCAGCGCCTTGCCCGCCTTGAAGACCGGCAGCTTGGAAGCCGGAATGGTGATCTCCTGCTTGGTCTGCGGATTTCTGCCTTTTCTCGCCGCTCTCTCTCTGACTTCAAATGAGCCAAAGCCGACCAGCTGAACCTTGTCGCCCTGCTTCAGAGTCTCGGTGATCACATCGAACAGGCTGTTGACCGCCTGCTCCGCATCCTTCTTGGACAGCTCCGCCTTCGCCGCGACAGCAGCGACCAGTTCTGTTTTGTTCATTGGTTTTGTCCTCCCTAAAAATACCTTTAATCTGAAAACGCGGTTTCGCGTCTTTCATTCCTCTTCCGTGCTCCTCCAGAGCGCATCGAGTTCCTCCGCTGTCAAGCGGGAGAGCTCTCCAGACGCCTGTTTCTCCATCTGGCCGAAGCGGTGCAAGAACTTGTCCGACGCCGCAGTGAGCGCCTCCTCCGGATCCACCCCGAGTTCGCGCGCGAGAGCCACACCCGAAAAGAGCAGCTCCCCAATCTCCTGTTCCCGCCGCTCAGGCCCCGCTTCACGCAGTTCCTCCGGAACCCTCACTCCTGTCTGATCCGCAAAGCGGAAGCCGGCCTTCGCAGCTTTCTTCTGGAGCTTGTCCGCGCGCATCAGCGCAGGCAACTGCCGGGGTACGCTCGCGAGCCCCTCGGTCGCGGTACGTTGATTTTTCTCGATCTTCTTGATCTCATCCCAGTTTTGAAGTACCTGTGCGCTGTCGCTCGCCTGAACATCTCCAAAGATATGCGGATGCCGCAGGATCAGCTTTTTGCAGATACCGGTGCAGACGTCCTCCACCGAGAACGCCCCCTCCTCCTGCGCAATACGTGCGTGAAATACCACCTGGAGAAGCAGGTCGCCGAGTTCCTCACAGAGGATTGTATCATCCTCCCGGTCGATCCCCTCGCAGACCTCATAGGTCTCTTCAATTAGATTCTTGCGGATGGACTGGTGGGTCTGCTCCCTGTCCCAGGGACAGCCGCCCTCCCCCCGCAGGATCACCATAATATTGACCAAATCTTGAAACTCAAAGCGGTCCTTTTTGAGATATTTTGCAAATTCCGTTCTCATTTTACCCTATCCACCCGAATTTATCAAGTATTTTTTCGATTTTAGCGGCCTTCGGGAACATCTGCACATCCATCCGCCGCAACGCCTTCATCGCGAGCACCAGCACGAGATACACAATCACCGCCACGACAAGCGCGCCGAGCAGCGAGAGCGTGTTGCCGAAAAAGTTCGAGAGCAGCGCATAGACTCCGTACGCCGCCGCGCAGCAAGCTGCGGCCGAGACGAGCGGCTTTGTGATCGCACCGAGAATATTGACTCCCTTTCCGAGCGCCCTCGAAATCACAATCAGATTCAGAATGGTGATCACTCCGTAACAGAGGTTGGTGCCGAGCGGAGCCGCATTGATCTTCCACTCCGGATTCGCAACGAGGAAGTAATTGCAGAGCACCTTGAGCGTGCCGCCGATCAGCATCGTAATAATCGGCACCCGCTCGCGCCCCATCGCCTGCAAAAGCGCGTTTGTAATCGACACCAGACAGACCAGCACCACCGCCGGGCCGAGCATCGTGAGCAGCGGCGCCGCCATCTCCACGCCGTCCGGGCGGGAGGGATAGAGCAGGGTCAGAATCGGCTTTGAGAGCACCGCAAGTCCCATGCCCGCCGGGATGGACATCAGAGACGCCACCCGCAGCGTCGAGTCGATATAGTTCTTCGCGAGGTCATATCTGCGCAGCGCAAACTGCTCCGAGATGGTCGGCACCACCGCGACGCCGAGCGGCACGATCAGAGCCGTCGGCAGATTGAAGAGGGTGCGCGCCCAGCTGTAGCAGCCGTAGGCGAACTCCACCTCCCTCTGGTCAAGCCCAGCGACGCCGAGCCGCCGCATAAGCAGGGCCGTATCCACCAGATTGGTAATGCTGAGAACCGAGGCGCCAATGGTGACCGGAATCGCAATCCAGAGAAGCTTGCGGAAGATCCGCTTTCTCGGCAGCGGCTGCGGCCCCCTTGCCGCGTGTCTTTTCCGGACGCGCTTCCCCTTCGAGAAGCGCACGCCGAGATAGATCGCGCCGAGCACCGTACCGACCGTCACGCCCGCGATCGCGCCCGCCGCCGCGAGCGGGACACGCAGCTCGTTTGATTCGGGCAGCAGGTTCAGAATCACAAGGGTCAGCGCGATACCGAAGATCAGCTTTGCAAGCGCCACAATAATCTGCGAGATCGCAGTGGGCGTCATGTTCTTCTCACCCTGATAGAAGCCGCGGTAGCAGGACATCGCCACCTCAAACATGATCGACGGCGCGATCGCCATAATCGCAAACCGCGACAGCGGCGAGCCCATCGCCTCGGCGAGCGGTCCCGCAAAAAAGATCATCGCCGCCGAGCACACCACGCCGAAGGTCATAAAGGTGCGGAATGCGACGCTCAGCGTCCGCTCGGAGTCCGCGGGACGGCCCTTCGCATTGTAGGCCGAAACCATCCGGGAAATCGCAACCGGCAGGCCCGCAGTGGTGATGATATACATCCAGGTATAGATATCGTAGGCGACCGTGAAATAGGCGGTGCCGTTCTCTCCAATCAGGTTCTGGAGCGGGAGCTTGAACATCGCGCCAATGATTTTGACGAGAATTCCGCCGATCATCAGGATAAAGGCGCCTTCAAACATCCCCTGCTTTCTCGATTTCTGCAACAAACCACTCCTCTTTTTGCTCTGTCTGATTTTATTACATTTTACTGTCCATTATGCGTACCTATCATAATAATGCAAACGGCGGGAAAGTTCAAGCATTCTCAAAAATATCTTATGATTTGTTCATGGAGTTTAAATATTTGGAAAAAGAGCGGTCAACACTAGAGAGGAATACAAAGAAAAGAGGGGACGCCTATGCAAAAAAGTGAGTTTCACAAATCCGCAGCCCGAAATATTCGGATGGTGCAGGACCTGTTCGAGGGGGACGCCACGCTCAAGGTCCGGACGCTGCGCGCGGGGGAGAATCCCGGCTGTACCTGCGCTCTCCTCTTTCTCGACGGACTGGTGAACGTCACCGTACTCAACGACGCGGTACTCCAGCCGCTCTCCAAGCTGCCCAAGGTGCAGCCGGGGCGCTCGATGATGGACGCCGTCAAGGAGTCGGGCCTTTTTATCTCCTTCTATAACGAAATCACAACGCTCGACGAACTCAAGTCGGAGATCATGCTCGGCTCCACGCTGCTCTTCGTGGACGGGTCGGACAGCTGTCTCGCGGTCGACACCAAGGGCTGGAGTGCCCGCGCGATCTCCGAACCGGAGAGCGAGCGGGTGCTCCGCGGACCGCGCGAGGGCTTTGTCGAGACGATGATGGTAAACGTCTCGATGATCCGCCGGAGACTCGCCACAACCGATCTGAAATTTGAACTTCAAAAGCTCGGGCGGGTCACCCGCACCAATCTCTGTATCTGTTATATCAAAGGGCTGGTGGAGCCCGGCGTGCTGCGCGAGCTGAAACGCCGGCTGGGGCGGGTGAGCTACGATTCGGTCGTCGACAGCAACTATATAAATGAGCTCATCCGGGACAACCCGCGCTCCCCCTTTCGCACCATTAACACCACCGAGCGGCCGGACGTCGTCGCGGCGAAGCTGCTCGAGGGCCGGATCGCGGTCGTCGTCGACGGAAGTCCGGTTGTGCTCACGCTCCCCTGCCTCTACAGCGAGCTGATGCAGTCGCCCGACGACTACTACCTCAATTACTACTACGCCTCCTTCGGCCGGCTGATGCGGATGTTCTCCGCCTTTCTCTGTTACAGCGTGCCCGCCATCTACCTGGCGCTCATCACCTTTCATCAGGAGCTGATTCCGACGCCGCTGCTCATCAGCATCGCAAAGGCGCGAGAAGGGGTTCCGCTGCCGTCGGTGCTCGAGGCGCTCATCCTGCTGCTCGCCTTCGACCTGCTGCGTGAAACCGGAGTGCGCACCCCCGCCTCCATCGGACAGGCGCTCTCGATCGTGGGCGCGCTGGTGCTCGGGCAGTCGGCGGTTGAGGCGCGGTTCGTCAGCGCGCCGATGATCATCGTGGTCGCCATCTCGGGCGTCACCAGTCTCATCGTACCGCGGATCTCCGGCGCGCTCGATCTTATCAAATATCCGCTGCTCATCCTCTCAAGCCTGTTCGGCCTCTACGGCTACGCCGCCGGTTTTATCACGGTGCTCGCCATCCTCTATTCGATGAACTCCTTCGGCGTGCCCTATATGGCCTACAGCTCGATGCTCGGAGTCAAGTACTGGCAGGACATCTATCTGCGCGCCCCCTGGCCGAAAATCAAACGCCGCCCCTTCTTCTCCCGCAACCGGGACCGCTACGAGAAGGAGGTGGACTGAGATGCGCCGTCTCCACAGAGGAGCGCTGCTGCTCGCCCTTGCCCTGCTGCTGCCCCTTCTCGGCGGCTGTCTCGACTCGCATGAGATTGAGACGCTCGCCATCGTCTCCGGTCTCGCGGTGGACCGCGGAGAGGAGAAAACCTTCCGCGTGACCGCTGAGCTGATCAGCAGTAAAAACGAGCAGACCTCCTCCCTCTCGGTCTCCGCCGAGGGGGACACCGTCTACGACTGCATCCGGTCGCTCGTCAGTCCGGCCGGAAAGACGCTCTATCTCAGCCACTGCAAGGTGGGCATTCTCTCGCTCGACGCGGCGGAGGAGGGGTTGCCCTCCCTCGTCGACTGGGCAAACCGCGACACCGAGGGACGGCTCACCATGTCGCTGCTGCTCGCCGAAGGCCGCGCCGCCGATCTTTTTGCGGAGCAGCCGGAGGCGGGAACCGCCGTCGCTTTCAACATCGCCGACAGTTTAAACACCGGCCCGTCCAGTGTTGCAAATCTCTCCATCCACAATTTTATCGATCTCGGCGTAGACGTCGGGAAAACTCCCTACGCCCCGGTTATCTCTCTCTCCGAGGACGGAGCGCCCGAGGTAAAAAAGCTCTCCTTTTTAAAGGAAAACGTTCCCGCAGGGCTGCTCTCCGGCGAGGAGCTCCTCTACTTTTCTCTGCTGCGCCGCGACGGCGGCCGCCGGACGCTCACTGTCAAAAATGACCGCGGAGCCTACACCGTCGAGCTGAAGCCTGAGCGGTCCGATTTCCAGTTCTCCCACGAGGACGGGGGCCTCCAGTTTCGCTTTGACTACCAGCTCGGCGCGGAACTGGTCGATATCTCCTACCCCTTCGACCCGCACGACGAGGACGCGGTGGCCCGCATGGAGGTGGAGATCGAGTGCGTTGTCAAAAATGGTCTAAAGGCGCTCGCCGCCCGCTCTCAGAGCGAGTTTCAGCTGGACATTGCCGGGCTCGGCAGCGTGATCTATCGAAAGGAACCCGCCTTTTTTGAATCGGTGCGCGAGCGCTATTCCGAACTCTACCGGAACGCCGCTTTTTCATTCGATACCCGCGTGACACTACGCGGCACCGGCGTGTCCGGCGTCACCGTCTTTGCAGGCGAGAGAGGGGAGGCAAACTAGTGCGCGATCAACTGAAAACAAAAATGCTCTTTCCGGTCGGCGTGATGGTACTGCTCACAAGCGTCATCACCCAGAGCCGGATCTATCCCTACACGCACAACAAGTGGCTCTTTGTAGCCCTGGGAGCTCTGCTCGCTGTTCCGCTCTATTTTCTCACCGGGCGGGCGGCCGCCCTCTGCGGCGAGGGCGGGCTCTACGGCGGACTGGAGCGTCGGCTCGGCCGCCTCCCCTCCGGGGGGTTTGCGCTGGTGTTTATGTGTTCGGCGCTGCTGACCGGCGCGGGACTCCTGCGCATCTTCTGCCAGCTGATCCAGATCGTCACCCTCCCGGAGACGCCGCTCTTTTTGATTGCGGCGCCGCTCGTCTGCGCCGCGCTTGCGCTCATCTACAAAGGCGCAACCGTACTCGGCCGCTGGGCGCACTTCTCGCTCCCGATCGTCATCGTCGTGCTGCTGCTCGGCTACCTGCTCTCGACCAAGAATCTGGAGCCGCAGAACTTGCTTCCGGTCCTGTACGGCGAGTGGCAGGATCTCGTGCCCTACACGGCGCTCTCTTTCTTAAATCCGTTCTCGCTGCTCACGCTGCTGCTCGTACCTTACTGCGCCTGTGCCGACCGGGAGCGCAGCTCCCGCTCTCTGCTGCTCACACTGCTGCTCGGGGGCGGACTGTTTCTCCTCTCAGTGCTGATGAATATCATGATCCTGGGGGACGGCAAGGCGCTCTCCACCTATTTCACCACCTACTCCGCATTCAGCTTTATCAACGTCTCCTCCGTCTTTCAACGGATGGAGTCGCTGATTATCCTGCTGCTGCTTGTCTGCTGCATCTGCTTTCTCGGAATCTGTCTGCATATCTTTACAAATTCGCTCTTCTATCTCACCAAAAACAAATTTCGCACCCCATCCTTCTTTCTCTCCGGTGCGGCGATGATCGTGCTCGCCATTCTGCTCAAGGACTCCACCATGTCGCTCTTCTCCTCCCGGCTCTCCAACCACGTCTATCTCGCGCTCACCCAGGTCGCGCTGCCGGTAGCCGTCTTCTGCATCTTCAAATGGAAAAGCGCCCGGAAGTCCGCCTGACAGACTTTCCGGGCGCGCATCAGTTGTCTCTGCGCACCATGGTATAGA
>CAJFTX010000038.1 GCA_904420075.1 uncultured Clostridia bacterium
CCTGCGATCATACTCATCGCCGCCTCAAGCGAAGCCGCATTGAGATCCGGCATCTTCTGCTCGGCGATCTTCTGGACCTGCTCCTTGGTGAGCTTTGCCACCTTGGTCTTGTTCGGAACACCCGAGGCCTTCTCAATACCCGCAGCCTTCTTAATCAGCACCGCGGCAGGCGGGGTCTTTGTGATGAACGTAAACGAACGGTCAGCATAAACCGTGATGACTACCGGGATGATATATCCCGCATCATTCTTCGTCTTCTCGTTGAATTCCTTTGTAAACTGCATGATGTTAACACCATGCTGGCCAAGAGCCGGACCTACCGGCGGAGCGGGAGTAGCTTTTCCAGCCGGAATCTGAAGCTTGATAAACCCGACTACCTTCTGAGCCATAATTACACCTCCTATAAACAAATGTGGTATGGCGGACAATTGTTGATTTTTGTCCTCCCACGTCCGGCGCAGGCGCGCCGTATAATATGCCCTAGGGCCTATTACCAATTAGTCCTCAAGTAGTTCAACCTGATCCAGATCAAGCTCGACCGGGGTCTCTCTGCCGAACATTGAGACGGTGACCTTCACCTTCTGTTTTTCCAGACTGATCTCCTCGACAACGCCAATATAGCCGTCGAGCAGTCCGTCAGTCACACGGACGTTGTCCCCTACCTTGTAGTTGACCTCGATAACCCGGGTCTCGACGCCCATCCGGGCGACGTCCTCCTCGCTCAGAGGAACAGGTTTTGAAGAGGGACCGACAAATCCAGTACAACCGCGGATATTCCGCACCACATACCAGGTCTCATCGGTCATCACCATTTTCACAAAAACATATCCGGGATAGAGCTTGCGCTCCACCTCGCGGGTGTTGTCGTCCTTGATCTCGGTGACCATCTCCGTCGGTACTTTCACATCCACAATCGCGTCGTGCATGTTGCGGTTCTCGACGATGCTCTCAAGGTTGGTCTTCACTTTATTCTCGTACCCAGAGTAGGTGTGTACGACATACCATTTGGCGGATTCTGACATAACATTTTTCGGGACTTCGGGCCCCTACCTCCCTCTTATCTGTTTACAATAAGACCGAGCAGGCTGGTAAGTCCAAAATCAAACAGAGCAACCAGAGCGCCGATGACAATGATCGAAACAATGACGATAATTGTGCTGCGCACAACCGACTTCCGGTTCGGCCAAACGATTTTCTTGACCTCGGCCTTGAACTCTCTGCCGAACTTTGAAATTCTCTTACCGAGACCGACCTTCTTCTTCTTGTCGGCGGGCTGAGCTTTTTTCTCGATTTTGTCTGACATTTTCAATCTCCTTAAAGCAGATTTGTGTCTCGCACAAATTACTTCGTCTCTTTGTGTAACGTGTGCTTCTTGCAGAACTTGCAGTACTTGTTCATCTCGAGACGCTCGGGATCGTTCTTCTTATTCTTGACCGTGTCGTAGTTTCTCTGCTTGCACTCACTGCACGCCAGGGTGATCTTAACTCTCATACTCTTAAACCTCCTATATTCGAGAGCTCTCGGCTCCCTTCCTCATCTTCTGGCCGAAAATAACTCCAAACATAAAAAAAGACCCAAAACGAGGTGTAATTAGTGTATCACACTCTGCCTTTTGGGTCAACAATTTTTTCAGTATTTTTGAAAGATTTCCTTTTTGTAACAACTCTCATTGATTCAAGGCGGCATTTGTACTATACTTAATAATAAGTCTGTGTCACTCTATCATATCAATTTGGAGGATTTACCGTTTTGAAACATCTGAAGATACTTATGGCGACGATGGGGCTCGACCTCGGCGGCGCCGAGACACATATTGTTGAGCTCTCAAAGGAACTCGCCCGCATCGGATATCGGGTGTCCGCCATTTCCAACGGCGGTGTCTATGTGAAGGAGCTGCAAGAGGCCGGAATTTCCCATTTTGAAGCGCCGCTCAACCGGCGTGATTTCCATTCACTGCTGCGCTCCTACCGTCAGCTCAAACATGTCATTCGGACAGAGCGGCCCGACGTCGTCCACGCACACGCCCGGATTCCGGCTCTGCTCTGCTCTATCCTTTGCAAACGGTATCACATCCCCTTTGTCACTACGGCGCACTTCAACTTTCGCACCGGCGGCGCGCTCGGTTTTCTCACCCGCTGGGGTCAGAAGAGTATCGCGGTCAGCCAGGACTTAAAGCGTTATCTCGTCGATAATTACAAGCTGAACCCAGACGATGTCGTCGTCACAATCAACGGCATTGCGACGGATAAATTCTCTCCGGAGGCAAAGGACAGCGCGCTCCGCGCTGAGCTCGGAATTCCCGAAGAGAGCCGGATTATCCTTACGGTCAGCCGGATGGATCACAATGCCTGCGCCGCAGCATTTAAGCTGATTGCCGCAGCGGAACAGATCCATCGGGAGCATCCGGACACCCGGATTGTCGTTGTCGGCAGCGGCGATGCGCTCGAGGAGATCCGTCGTGAGGCCGAGGCGGTAAATACCAAACTCGGACTTTCCTACGTTATTGTAACAGGCGGCCGCACCGATATCAACCGTTTCTGCGGCAGTTGCGATCTGTTTGTCGGCGTCTCCCGTGCCGCGCTTGAGGCGATGGCCTGTGCCCGTCCGGCAATTCTCGCAGGGAATCAGGGGTATCTCGGCCTCTATACGGAGGAAAAGTTGGACGACTGCATCAAGACCAACTTCACCTGTCGTGATATCCCCTACCCGGCCGGAGACGTGATCGGCGACGAGGTCTGCCGCGTGCTCTCGCTGCCTCCCGAGGAGCTTCAACGAATCGGCCAGGTCTCGCGCGCCCGCGTGATCGATTCCTACTCAGTCGGTCGGATGGCGGGCGACGCTGCGGCGGTCTATCAGAGTGTCCAGTACTCCGGCCGCAAGAAAAACGACTTTGTGATCTGCGGATATTACGGTTACGAGAACGCCGGCGACGACGCAATGCTCAAGAGTATTCTCAAAAACCTTCGGGCCATCGATCCGTCGCTCTCTATCTGTGTTCTTACCAACCGCCCAAAGGTGCTTCAGGAACAGGGGATACACGCCGTACACCGCTTCTCCCCATTTGCGGTGCGGCGCGTCATTCGCGAGTCCCGCGTGATGCTGTTCGGAGGCGGTAATCTGATCCAGGACGCCACGAGCACCAAATCGCTTTACTACTATCTCTGGCTGCTACGGCTCGCGCGGCGTTATATGCTTCCCACGATGTTGTACTCCAACGGCATCGGTCCTCTCAATCACCTCTCCGGCCGCCGGCAGGCCGCAAAAATCTTAGACCATCTCGATCTGATCACCTTACGTGAGGAGGAGTCGCTCAAACTGCTCCACGAGCTCGGCGTCTCGCATCCCCGAATTGAGATCACTGCCGACGAGGTGCTCACTAATTTTCCTACAGAAAGCTGCACCAACGGCGCCGGGACCCATATTGCAATCAGCCTGCGCAGCTGGCCCACTCTTACCCAGCAGTCCTTGGCGCACATCGCCGCAGCGGCGGACCGTCTGGCCACAAAATATCAGAAAAAGATCGTTTTAATCCCGATGCAGGAAAAACGTGATTACGCCGTCTGCAGCGAGCTTGCGCACAGGCTCTCCTCCCCCTGCGAGGTAGCGCATGCAGCTGATCTCGGCGAGAGCGTCCGTCTGATTCGCGACGCCGCACTTGTAATCGGCATGCGGCTTCACTCGCTTATTTTTGCGACAGGCTGTGCTGTGCCCGCCGTCGGAATTGTCTACGACACGAAAATTACCGGCTTTTTAAATTATATCGGTACTTCCCAGTACTTCTCCTGCGACTCGGTCGACGAGGAGGCGCTCTATAGAGCTTGCGATCAGCTGATCTCAGACTGTAACCGCGAGGCTCTCCGCGCCAAAGCCGCTCTCCTGAGAGAGAAGGCGTCGCGCAACGCGCAGCTCGCAATTTCACTGCTGGAGGGGGAGAAAAACATATGAAATATTTGGGCGTAGACTACGGCGATGTCCGTACCGGTCTTGCGGTTTCGGACGCACTCGGATTTCTTGCGACTCCGATTGAAACGGTGACCGAACCGGATGCGGAGAAACTGAAAGACCTCATCCTCGCCGCGGCGAAAAAACAGGGCGCCGGAGTGATTGTGCTCGGATTTCCCCGCAATATGAACGGCACTGTCGGCGAGCGCGGCGAGCGTACTCTCGCGCTGAAGCAGGCACTCGAAGCGGAGTTTGAAGGCGAGGTGGTCCTGCGTGACGAGCGCTGCACCACCATCTCCGCTCACCGCGTTCTAAACGAAACGAATACCCGAGGAAAGAAGAGAAAGGCCGTCATCGACACTCTATCGGCCACGATTATTTTACAGGACTATCTCGACGGATTAAAATAACTTTGGGAATGATGGTATGAGATACTATTTTAACATGGGGCGGCTGATTGATCAGGCTGTAAACCAGGTAATCGGCGCCGTTAACAGCCCCGCATTTCATCAGATGCGCACCGACCTGGAAAATGGTTTGCGGCAGGCGGCAAATGGATTTCAGTCCGCCAAGAGCCCCGTGCCGCCAGTTCAAAAAAAGCGGGTCTCCCCCGCCGGTATACTGTTCACCGTATTCGGTTCGCTCGGGCTCCTCTGGGGGCTCATCCTCGCACTTGCGATGTATCTGCCGGCGCTCTTCTGCGCCATTCCTCTGCTGCTCGCAGGCGGTATTCTTCTCGCTATAGGGGTCTCCCGTCTGAAGTTGAACAGCCGTTTTTCGCGCTACTGCGAACTGATTGGAAACGCCAGTTTCTGCACTGTGGCGGAGCTCTCCGGGGTAAGTGGGAAATCGGTCTCCGCGACCGCCCGCGACCTGCGCCGTATGATTCGGCTCGGGATGTTTCCCTACGCGCGGCTCGACTCCATGGGCACTACGCTGATGCTCGATGAAGAGACCTATCAGCAGTATCTCAAAGCGCTGGAAGCGATGCAGCGCCGCGAAGCGGAGGGTACGGTTCCCTCCCACTCCACCGGAAATTCAGAACTTGACGAAGCGATTTCAGAGGGGCGCGTCTATCTCAAACAGATCAACGATGCAAACGACCGAATTCCCGGCGAGGAGATCTCCGAACAGATTGACCGGCTCGCCAAAATTACAGCTAAAATTTTCGCCTGTGTAGAGCAGAGCCCGGAGAAACTTCCCGAGATCAAAAAATTCCTGCGCTACTATCTGCCGACTACGCTCAAGCTGCTGAACGCTTATGCTGAATTTGACGCGCAGCCGGTGGAAACTGAGAATATACGCGCTGCTAAAATGGAAATCGAAA
>CAJFTX010000039.1 GCA_904420075.1 uncultured Clostridia bacterium
CCGCCGACCTCATCTTTTTGAGTATGCCGTCCTCTTCCCGGGCGCCGGTGGGGCAAGGGAGCGATTTGCAGCGGCGTACCTTTGCGTCCCGGCGCTCGCGGGTCTGTCAGCGGAGCGCGGCGCGCTCCGAAAGGCAGCCGGCCTCCGGAGCTGCTGCGCCTGGCGGCGCGCCCCGCGCGGAGAGGCCTGCGGCGCGGCGCCCCTCTCTACCGCGCTCCCCGCCGCCGCGGACGGCGGGCCGCACCCTCCAGCCCGGCCGGGCACGCCAAAAAAGAGGGCCCCTCTCTCCTCCCTGGGCGCGGCCTCCAACCCGCTCTGTCCGCCCCGCGCGGGTTCTCCACGCTCGTGTGCAAAACTTCGTCGCCTCCGCAGAATTTCCGCGCGTTTTGCACCGCCGCGCTCCACCGCTTTCCACTTTTCCACCGCTTTTTCCACCGCTTTTTTGCAAGACCCGCCGCGGCTTTTCCGAGGGGCGGATTCCCCGCCGCCGGATTTCCCGCCACAATATAATAAAAGAGATATTAATAAAAGACTCTAAGCAAGGATAGACAATAAAGGGGAACGGTTTCTCGCTCTCCTCTCCTGGCGCGAGATGCGCTTTTTCTCCCGGCGGCGGAGCCGCAAAGTCGGGCAAAAGATATCCGCCATACGGGCTCCCCCCCTCCACAGAGACGCGGAGAGCAGTGCGCAGCTCTCCGGGGGGCTCTCTCCTTCGGAGCAGGGAGGGCGGCGGCGCGGACTCGTTTGGACGGCCGCCCCGCGCCTGTGTTCTGCAGCCGCGGCCGGAAGCGGGGGAGCTTCAAAGGGGCGCTACCTGTGGAGCCGCACGTCCAAAAGCCCCGCCGCCCGTGGCCGCGCCCAACAGCCGAACATTCGGCGGAGCCGTGCACACCGCCCACTCTTCACCGCCGCGGCCGGTCTCCGCCCGCGCCGCGCTCACCGGCGAAGCCGAGGCCGAGCCCCTCTCACCGAGCCGCATACCGCGCCCTCCACCGCCGCAGGCGGTCTCCCGCGCGGAAAACGCCTCCTCTTGTCGCGCTGCGCAACTCCTTGCAAAACTAACCCTCTCCGCTCTACATCCGGGCGGAGCGCCCAAAAAATCGCCTCTCAGCCCCCAAAACGGCAAAAAGGCGGCGGACCCAGGTCCGCCGCCTCTCCTTTAAAAGTCGCTGTAGCCGAAGGTGCCCTTCTGCTCCATCAGGGAGAACACCTCACGAATGTATTTGACCGCGCTGCGCACGCCCGAGTCGATGAGCGCTTTCCCCTTCTCGGCCGTCGCCGCGGTGGGGCAGCCCCACACGCCGCTCGGCGAGAAGCGGAAGATCGACCCGTAGTTCAAAAATTCGCGCGGCACGTCCGGCGTGCAGTCGACCGCCCGGTCCATATGTACCAGCTCCGGGTACTCCGCCAGCAGCACCGACGTCTCATACTCGTCCGCATGCATGCACACCTCGGTGTCGAGCAGCCCCTCGGCCCGCGCGTCGCCCATCAGATTCATAATCTCCACCTTGCAGAGGCAGGCGTCCGGGTTGTGGGTCGCGTTGAACTGCCGCACGAGCGGCGGAATTACAAAGATGCCGCCGTGGCTCTGGAAGAGCACGATCTTCTTGTACCCCTGCTCCACCAGGCTCTCGCAGATGTCGAAGAGCATCTGATAACAGGTCTCCGGCTTCATAAAGACGCTCCCCTTTTTGCCCATCATCTCCCGGCAGGTCGAGATGGGGATCACCGGGGTGACAAACGCCCCGAGCTCCTTTGCGATCCGGCGGGACAGAATCCCGCCGATCAGCACGTCGGTCGACACCGGCAGGTGCGGCCCGTGCTGCTCGGTCGAGCCGATCGGCAGCACGACCGTGTCGGTCCCGAGCGCCTCCACCTCGTCCGCCGTCAGATGGTATCCTGGTCTGTAGTCCATTTCAAATCCTCTCCTTTTTCTCTTCAAATGCGGTCCTAGAAGGAGCGGCCCGCGCCGCCCCCGCCGAAGCTGCCGCCGCCTCCGCTGAAGCCGCCGCCTCCGCCGCCTCCGCTAAATCCTCCGCTACCCCCGTAAAAGTGCGGTCCGCCGTGGAAAAAGACCCAGGGTCCGCGGCCGCGCCGCCCCATAAAGAGCACCAGAATTAAAATCAGCAATACGATCGCTCCAACGCTCTCCCAGATCCGGTTCGGCTCGTCCTCGGCCCTGTAGTCCGCGAGCTCCTCAATGCCGTACTCCCGCATCACAGCGGAGAGCACCCCCTTGTAGAGTTCGAGCGTCCCGCGGTCGAAATCATTGTTTTTATAGTAGTCGAGCGCACGCTCGTCGATCAGCCGTCCGACCTTGCCGTCCGGCAGCGCGCCCTCGAGACCGTACCCGACCTCGACGCGCACCTTCCGGTCGCCGGTCACCAGCAGAATGAGCACGCCGTTGTTCTTCTCCGCGTCGCCGACGCCGAGGGTGCGCGCGCGCTCAAGGGCAAATTCCGCCTCGTCCATGCCGCCGGTGGTCGGCACCGTCAGCACCACAATCTGCGCGCCCTCCGCCTGCTGCTCGAGCGCCGGCGCGGTGCGCATGATGAACTGGTAGGTCTCATCCGAGAGCACGCCCGCCTCATCCTGCACATAGAAGTCCGAGCCCACAGCCCCTGCAAACAGTACAAATATGCACAGCAGCGCGCAGACGAGCCCCCCTGCCCGCCGCACTTAGTTAAAATCGACCTGCGGCACGTTCTCCGCGCCCGCAGCCGCCTCAAAGTAGTCCGCCTTCTCAAAGCCGAACATCCCCGCAATCAGGTTTTTCGGGAAACGCACAATCTGGGTGTTGTAGTTCTTCACCGCCTCGTTGTAGTCCCTGCGGGCCACGGCGATCCGGTTCTCGGTCCCCGCCAGCTCGTCCTGCAGCGCGACGTAGTTCTCATTCGCCTTCAGATCAGGGTAGTTCTCAACCACAACCGCAAGACGTGCGAGTGCGGACGAGAGCTGGTCGCTCGCCTGGGCCTGATCGGCCGGCGTCTGCGCCCCCATCATGTTGGCGCGCGCGGTGGTCACCTGCTCGATCGCCTCGGTCTCGTGGGCCGCGTAGCCCTTCACCGTGGAGACGAGGTTCGGGATGAGGTCGTTTCTCCGCTGGAGCTGCACCGAGATGGTGCTCTGCGCAGTATCGACCGCCTCCCGGTCGGACGCCAGCCCGTTATACATGCCCACGCATGCCAGCACCAGAATCAGCGCCAGCGCGAGCACCCCGAGCAGCACGATCGTTTTTTTCTTCATCTTTTCTCCTCCTTATAGAACCTCAGCGCAGCGAGGCGCGTCGGAATACTGCCAGTATACCATCTATTCTGCCCCGTTGCAAACAGTTCTATGAGCGCCAGAGCGCCACGATGAGAATCACCACCGCGCCCGCCGCGAGGAGCAGCGCGCACACCGCCGCCCGTTTCCAGATTGACATAAAAGAACACCCCTTTCAGCCCTATCCTAAAGATATGCCTGGGGTGTACGTTTTACGCTATTAACTTAACATCGACTCGATCAGCGCGAGCAGTGCGCTCCGGCGCTCTCTGCTGAGGCTGCGAAACGCCGTGAGAAAGCGCGCCTCCTCGTCGTTCAAATCGAAGCGGTCGGTCGGCTCAATCCTGTGGTTGATATCGGTGTGCCCGATCAGAAAGTCAATCGACGTCTCGAAGAGGTCCGCCATGTTCTTGAGGGTCGAAATATCCGGTTCAATCAGGTGATTTTCATATTTGTTAATCGACTGTTGGCTGACGCCCACGAGTTCCCCCAGTGCCTTCTGCGAAAGTCCCTTGGAAAGCCGCAGCATCTTTAAATTTTCTACCAAAATCGGACACCTCCTTTTTTAACTCATTCTATCGAGGGACCTCTTTCATTGCAAAAACTTTAAAAGTTTCACCGTTCACCCCTAATACGGGTCGCCATCTACAAATATAGATGGTCAAAACGAATTTTTCAAGAGTTCTTTGTCGTTCCTCGGGAATTTTTTCTCAGTATAACCTCCTATCTGGGTGGAAAACTAATCAAAAATCTTCTAAAAAGGAGGATAAAGTAGTATGAAATCCTACCAGAACAACCGGAAAAAGGAACTGACCAAACCCTACGCGATGGAGGCCGGGCTGAAGCCGGACCGCCGTGAGCCCGAGACGGGCGTGGCCGAGCCGGACGGCAGCCATGTCGCGGAGGAGCGGGACTGGAGCATCCATCTAAAACTGTAACTTTTTCTCCCCTCCGGCGCCGATCTGTGATAGAATATCCTTATACTAATAAGGAGCGTCCAATTATGCTGATTGATTTTCACACCCACTGCTTCCCCGACCCGGTCGCCGCGAAGGCGATTCCGAAGCTCGCGGGGATCGGCGGGCTCACCCCGTTTACCGACGGCACGGTGGGCGGGCTGCTGCGCGAGATGGACCGCTGCGGCGTCAGCCACGCGGTCTGTCTCAACATCGCGACCAACACCCACCAGCAGCCGAAGGTGAACGACTTCGCCCTCGGCCTTTCGCGCCTCAGTCCGCGGCTGACCGGCTTCGGCTCGGTCCACCCGGACAGTGAGGAGAAGTACCAGACGGTGCGCGCCCTGGCGGAGGCGGGGATCAAAGGGCTGAAGCTGCACCCCGACTACCAGGGCGCGGAGCTCTTGGACCCGCGCTACGACGAGATCTTCTCCGCCTGCGTCGACTTCTCGCTGCCGGTGGTGATCCACGCGGGCTGGGACTTCATCTCGCCCGACCACGTCCACGCGCCCCCCGCGGCGACGGAAAAGCTCCTGCGGCGCTATCCGGGACTGAAGCTGGTCGCCGCCCATCTCGGCGGCAACCGGCAGTGGAAGGAGGTCATCCGGCACCTTGTCGGGCGGGACGTCTATCTCGACACATCCCTGTGCTGCGCGGGGCTGCCCCGCGGCGAGGCGAAGGACATCCTCGTCAACCACAACCCCGACCGGCTGCTCTTCGGCTCCGACCTGCCCTGGTGCTCCCCGGAGCTCACCCGGGACTTCCTGCTCTCCCTCTCGCTGCCGGAGGAGCTCTACGAAAAGATTTTTTATAAAAATGCACAGCATCTGCTTGACCTGTGAGGGGGATATGTGCTATACTAAGTGCGTTCTCTTTTTGAGAGGGCGCATTCGGAGGCATAGCACAGCTGGTTAGAGCGCACGCTTCACATGCGTGAGGTCACAGGTTCGAGTCCTGTTGTCCCCACCAAAGCCATCGCGAACAGCGCAAATGCTGTTCGCGATGTTTCTTTTTCCCGGTGA
>CAJFTX010000040.1 GCA_904420075.1 uncultured Clostridia bacterium
GACCTTCCCGCTCGAAAATGCGGAGTAGCCGGCATATAGGCGCACCGGAAAAATCCCTCTAAAAATTGGCCGGAGGGTGCAGCCGGTTCGCTCCAATTCCCGCGCGGCACACAAATCTACTCTCAGTCCTCCCGTTTCATTCCCACTTCGGATTTTTTACAGTCTCTCTTTGTGAGGCGGCCATCCCCCGCCGCTTCAAAGCGGAGGGACTCCCCGTCTCCACTCCTCCGAAATACCCCGCTCCTTCGGAAGCATCCACCACAGCCGCCGCGCTCGAGCGCGGCGGCTGTCCGTATGTGTCCCTCCCTTTTGCGCATACTAAGAAAAAAAGGAGGCCTTCCGATGCCCACAACAAGAACCACCATCTCGCTTTCGCTGCTCTCAATTCCCATCTCTCTTCACTCGGCCACCCGCGATCACGACATCCATTTCAACCAGCTCCACAAGGCCGATCACCAGCGCATCCGCTATAAAAAGGTCTGCGGCCACTGTGGAAAAGAGGTGCGCTCCGAGGACATTGTACGCGGTTACCAGTACGATGAGGACCGCTTTGTTATCATCACCGATGAGGAGCTGGATATAATCCGCACCGAAGAGGATAAAACGATTCAGATTCTACGATTTGTAGATCTCGATACACTGAGTCCGGTCTATTTCGATCGCCCCTTTCACGCGCTCCCGGAGACCGGAGGGGACAAGGCGTTTGAGCTGCTGCGCGCCGCGCTCGAGCGCGCGGAAAAGGTGGCGATCGGCCGCGCCGTCCTCGGCCGGTCGGAGACATTGCTCTGCATCATCCCCCACGAAGAGGGACTTCTCATTGAGACTCTTTTCTTCGACGACGAAATTGCCGAGCTCCCCCGCACCTACCAAAAGCCTCCGCTCACCCGGGAGGAGCTCACTCTCGCCCGCCGGCTCATTGACTCAATGAGCGCCCCCTTCGATCTCACCGCCTATCACGATCAGTATCAGGAGCGGCTGCGCGAACTGATCGAGCGCAAATTAAACGGCGAGGAGCTCGCCCGACCCGCTCCGAAAGCCCCGGAAAATGTGGTCGATCTGATGGACGCGCTGCGCCGCAGCGTCGCCGCGGAGAGCGGCGGGGAGGAGCGCCGTCGCGGCGGAGCCCGTTCGGCCAAAGCCGCGAAGAGCAAATCCCAGCGCGGAGGAAAGCCCTCCCGCGGCAGAGGCGCCTGATTTCGTGCTCAGCTCTCTACGCCGCACCCGCTCCACTAACGGGGCCTACCGGCAGGCAGTGCCTCTTCTCACACAGAAATACCGCTTCAGAGCGCGATACGGCTCAGAAAAAAGCGCTCCACTCCCCTCTGCGGTTTACGGTTGCCAAGGTGTCGGCCCCATTGGGAACACAGAATCCGCTCAGGACAAGAAAAAGCGCGGCTCCGCTTTGACAGCCTCGCGCTGCACACCGCAGCTCCTCCCTTTTCCCCCTTCCAGAAGAGAGCTCCCCGCAGCGTTCGCCCCGGAGAGACTCTTCCGTCCGTGTCATAGATCGGCATCCTCCTTTCCACCGCAAAGTTTCAATTCCCAGCCCTCGGGTAGAAATCATTTTTCCGGAACTCGAGAGCAAATTCTATCCCGAAAAGCACGGCGCCGTACGCCCTCAGGGGGCGTACGGCGCCTTATCAGAGCTCCGGTACAGCGGTCTCTAATCCTTAAAAAAGATCTCCTCGTCCTTCGCAAATGAGACGATATACTCGTTGTAGTCGTGCGGATGCTGCGTCTCATACATCTCAAGAATATTGTACTTCAGATTCTCTTTACTCGAGCGCTTCATGTCGTCCGGCACCGGCACGACAATGCGGCTGTCCCAGTCGAGCCCGAGCTTTTCAATATCCGCCGGCGCGAGATAGTGGTGCTCCGCGGCATCCGCCGGGCAGCGGTTCGGCCAGGCGATATCGTCATAGGTGTGAATCAAAAACTGGAAGAGCTCCGGCCTGTAGGCGGCGTCCTTCTCGGCGCGCGCCCGCTCCACTGCGTCGCAGACAAAGCGGTAGAGCGCCATATGGTCCCCGTGCCGGTCCACCCGACAGGGTGCGTAGATCACATCGGGCATCACGTCGGAGAGCGCCGTGTAGACGTCTTCCGCGACCGACGCCCTGGTGTAGGGCGCGTGGCAGCCAAACCGCGCCATGTGGTACTCCGGAAACTCCGCCGGGACAAAGGTCTCCGTCCGGCCGAAATTGGATGGGATCAGAAGCCCTTCCTCCCCAAAATAGAGGCGATGGAGGAAGCTCACCTCGTACTCCATACCGGTGTCCGAATAGCCGAAGAACTGGATGTTCTCCCGCGGTACTCCGAGCGTCGTGAGCGTACGGATCGACTCCTGCAGCCGCAGCGCTGAGATGTCCTCCCCCTCATATTCGCCGTTTGTCACAATATTCACATAGACGCCGTCCCCGTTTTGCACCGCGCGGTGGACCACACCGGCCGTCATCAGCAGTTCGTCGTCCTCATGGGGACAAAAAAGCATAATCTTCTTCAAAACCGTTCACCTATCTTTTTCTCATAGAATGGGATAATCCTCTATTACGATACCAAGTTTGAGGAAAAAAGACAAGCAATTTTTCAAGGCAACGCCCCCTTCTCACAGCTCCTCCAGAATCCGGCCGTCGGTCGAGACGGTCACCACCTGCCAGGGGAGAAACTTTCCACTCTCCTGGAGCGCCAGCTTCACCGCCTGTTCGATTCCGCCGCAGCAGGGCACCTCCATGCGCACCACCGTTACGCTTCTGATCTCGTTCTGACGGAGAATCTCGGTCAGCTTCTCCGCGTAGTCCGTCATATCAAGCTTCGGGCAGCCGATCAGCACCACCTTCCCTCTCAGAAACCGGCGGTGAAAGTCCCCATAGGCGTACGCGGTGCAGTCCGCTGCAACCAGCAGCTGCGCCCCCTCAAAATAGGGGGCGCGCACCGGAGCGAGCTTGATCTGTACCGGCCACTGGGAGAGCTCGCTTGTAATCTCTCCCGCGGGGTCCTCCGTCCGCGCCTCTCTTTGGATACTCCGCGCCTGAGAGCCCGGACATCCGCCCGCGTGCGCGCGCCCCTGTTCCATATGTGCGCGTACCGCCTTCTCGTCGAAGGCTGCGGCCTCCCGCTCCTCAAAGGTGATCGCTCCGGTCGGGCAGACCGGCAGGCAGTTGCCGAGTCCGTCGCAGTAGTCGTCCCGGAGCAGCTCCGCCTTGCCGTCCACCATCCCGATCGCCCCCTCGTGACAGGCCGCGGCGCAGAGCCCGCAGCCGTTGCACCGCTCTTTGTCAATCCTGATAATCGTCCGAATCATCGTCTCTCCCCTTTTTGAAATTATTGCATCTTTTTCTACACTGTACTATACTTCTAACAGAAGTTCTGTTGGTTTTCCAACAAAAAGGAGATTTTTATGGACCCAATTCTCTCCAGCTCGCCGCTCTTTGCAGGACTCACTCCCGCCGAGGTGGAGAGCGTTCTCTCCTGCCTCTCGCTCGGCGTCCGGCGGCTCCCGGCGCACGGCTATCTCTTCCACGCCGGAGATCCCGCCGATCGGATGGGGCTCGTCCTCTCCGGCTCGCTTCACATCCTGCGGGAGGACTTCTGGGGACGCCGGGCCATTCTGACCCGTCTCGGCCCCGGCGAACTCTTTGGGGAGGCATTCGCCCTGGGCGCCGCGCGGGTCTCGATCAGCGCTCTCGCAGCCGAGGACTCCCGGCTGCTGCTGCTCGACGCCGAACGGCTCCGCTCTCCCTGTCCCGCCCCCTGTTTCCCCCACAGTCGGCTTTTTCTCAACTTGACGCTCATCCTCTCTGAGAAAAACATCGCCCTCACCGAGAAGATCTTCTGCCTCACCCAGCGCACCACCCGGGAGAAGCTGCTCTTCTATCTCTCCTCCCGCGCCGGCGAAGTGGGCAGCTCCCGTTTTTCCATCCCCTTCAATCGCCAGGAGCTCGCCGACTATCTCTCGGTCAACCGCAGCGCCCTCTCGGAGGAGCTCTGCCGTCTGCGGGACGAGGGGGTGCTCGCCTTTCACAGAAACTCCTTTGAACTCTTTCTCCCATAAAAAAGGAACCGCAGCTCCGCGGTTCCTTTTCTCTATCCAAAATAGGGGTAGGGGATGTCCTCCCCGCTGTAATCACTCCCGAGCGTCACGTTCGGATTATAAGGCTGTAGCAAAAAGCGCCGTTTGAACTCCGCTGCCCAGTGCTGGTTCGGCGTATCTCCCGGGATGAGCTCCCGCTCGATCAGCCGTCCGAGCATCGTCGCAAACTCCGCGCGCAGCACCGTCCCGTGCGGGCGGAAGCTACCGTCTCCATACCCGGCGAGAATCCCCTCCGCCGTGAGCGCTTCCACCGCCTCTCTGTACTCGGCAGAGATCTCCTCCCCGTCGGTGAAGCCGAGCTCGCCTGTCCCCCCGCTCAGGATGGACGCACGGTGGAGCAGCATCGCCACAAACTCCCTCGTCGCCGGTTCGTCTGGCCGGAACGCACCACCGTCGATAAAGCCACACTCATAGGCGCGCCGCACGCTCTCCTCATACCACGCCTCCGGAACAAGATCGGATATCTCCCCCTGATACTCGCGCACCGTCTCATAAGGTGCGCGCATCAGAGTTGTCACCGCCTCCGCCCGGGTCATCTCTCTCTCGGGATAGAAGTAGTATTCCACACCCTCCACATAGCCGCTGAAGTATCCCTCCCGCACCGTGATACGGATACCGTCGTCATACCACTTGCAGTTGGCCGTGCTCATCTGTCTCGCCTCCAGCACCGCCCGGTCTGTAGGAACTACATCTGAGAAAGGGAACGCAGGATACCCCGGCTCCACATCCGGCATCTGTCTGCTGAAGGCATAGGCCTGTCCCACATAGTCCAAAAACTCATCGCGCGGGCTCAACGCCGGATACCGCGGGTCTCCGTCTGGATAGTCGGAATGGTAAATCTTCCCTCCACAGAATTGGAAGCGCCGCTCCGGCTTTCCGGGCTCCGGCCTCGGCACCTCCAGTCCATAGTCTGCACAGATCTGCACAATAAGCGGATCGGAGCGCTCGCTCAGATACCCGGTCACCCGGTCCCAGTACCGCCCGAGATAAAAAACCGGTGCAGTTCTTCCCACTCCGTAGGCCTCTCCCCCGTTCGGATAGTAAATCGCCTGTGCCCCTACTGAAAGCAACAGCACAAACGCGAAGAACAGCGCCACGATCCGCTTTTTCATGCAAATCCCTCCGAATTCAAAATAATTTAGACAATAGTGCTCGACAGACTAAACGCATTGGTTAGACAACCATTTCCATAGGAGCCATTGCAGATCGTGAACTCGTAGGTTGTCGTCCCGGGCGGCACCTGCTCCGCAAACCATCTCCAACTCCCCCTCTTCTGGGTTGCAGACACCTCCAGCAGTTTTCCCGCAGGGGTATGTCCGTTGGAGTAAATGCACGGCCGTCCGGAGTCGGAGCTCGTAAACCCATAAACCGTCTGAGTCACACCGGTATTGTTGTGAATATTGACCGCAAAATTGTACTCGCAGGTCCAGTTTCCGAGATCGTCCGTCTTCAGGCCGTTGACCGTCTGGATCGGGGTGACGTCGGTCCGATTGTTCGCTCCGTCGTTGTCCGCCACCCGGAAATAGAACGGAAGCGAGGAGAGATTGTGCCCCGCACCACCTCCAATATTGAGATCGATCGAGGTCTGGAAATTATATCCTGTCCCCATGCCGGTGCACGCCTGAAGTCCAATCGCATGGTCGGAATCATAGGGAAATTCTACCAGCTGGTCAATCACACTGTCGTCCGGCTTTTTGGAGAGGCGGTAAGCGATGCAATACACCGTGAGCGGTCCGGTGGTATTCAGCCGGATAATTCCATTAAAGGGGATCAGCGCATCTGAACTCGTACTATATTTGCAGGCATTATCACAGAGCCAGGCTCCAGCACCCTTTGCCAGGCTGATCGAGGGGAGAGAACTATCCGATTTCCAAGCGTTGAGCACATCGTTCTCTGAATGCCAGTCCCCGGTGCTAAACGCCTTTCGAATCGGCGTCACTGTGATGGTGCCCGCCGCATTCTCATTTCTCACATAGACGCCATAGTTAAAAGCACCCAGACTTCTATTGTTGTGGGAATAGAAGATGTGCGCCTCTCCAGCTGTAATCTTCTGTTTATTTACATAATACCCCAGATTGGAGTAGCACTCACCCGTCCCGTTTAGACCGATCTGCTCCGGATAATTGGTATGGATCAGCGGGCGCTGGTTCCGTGTAAAAGTGAGCGGCTTCCACCAGTTGGAACCCATTACGCTTCCAACCGTATAACTTAAAATATTGCTCTCACTCGTCTGAATTGCAGGAAATGCCATAATGAAAACTCCTTTTCTACTCATGATCCGATATCTGTCTGCAGACCACTCTGTAGAATCGCGCCTGTCAACTGCGAAGAGCCAGTCTTCGCCGCATGCTGTCGACCGGGAGCTTCTCTACGCTTTCATTATAATCCCGTCCCCTAAATCCTGTAAATAACGAGTCTGAACGAATCTGAAATTCCGGCCTATCCCACAAGCGCCTTCACGCCGAAATAGCCGAGCACCACAAGCCCCAACACAATCCGATACCAGCCAAACACCTTGAAGTCATGTTTCTTGATATAGCCCATCAGGAATTTGATCGCGAGCACCGACACCACAAACGCCACGATGCAGCCGACGAGCAGAATCGCCACCTCCGCTGGGGTGTAGTCAAAGCCAAATTTCAACATCCGTACTGCCGACGCACCGAACATCGCCGGAATCGCGAGGAAGAAGGTGAACTCCGCCGCCGCTGTGCGCGAGACGCCGATCAAAAGCGCGCCGACGATGGTCGCGCCCGAGCGGGAGGTCCCCGGGATCAGCGCCAACATCTGAAATACGCCGATCAAGAGCGCCGTGCGGTAGTTCAGCGCCGAGAGCTCAGTGACGAGTGGACGCCGCTTTCTGTTCCGGTTTTCCACCCAGATGAAGAGCACGCCGTAGACAATCAGCGTCACCGCAACGACATACGGGGTGGAGAGAACCTCGTCAATGAAGTCGTCAAAGATCAGTCCGATCACCCCCGCCGGGATAGACGCGACTAAGATCTTGCCCCAGAGCGAGAGGGTCTCCCTCTTTACCGCAAGCTTCTCTCCCCTCCGCTCAAACGGGAAGAGCTTCCAGAAATAGAGGAACACCACCGCCAGAATTGCCCCGAGCTGGATCACCACAAGGAACATCTTCATAAACTCGGCGCTGACATCCATCTTCAAAAATTCGTCGACGAGAATCATATGTCCGGTGCTGCTGATCGGCAGCCACTCGGTGATCCCCTCCACAACTCCTAAAAAGGCGGATTTCAATAGTTCCACAAACTGCATCTTCTTCTCCTTCTCTCTCAAAATTCAAAAGCGAGACGCTTTTCTCTGTTCTCCCTGGAGCGAAACGCATTTTTTCTCCGAACACTCCGCTCCTATTTTACGGCACAGCCGATGTGATTATCACTCCGTCTTCCGCGCTCATAGGATAAAAGAAAAAGGACGGTGCGACCCTTGGACTTTTTCTCTCTGCTGGGGCAGGCATTACTGCTGGTACTCGCCCTCTCGCTTGACTCCTTTGTCGCCGGGATCGCCTATGGCGCAGGCGGCATCAAAATTCCCAAACTCTCGCTGCTCATCCTGGGCGGAGTCAGCACCTCGGTGCTCACGCTCTCGCTGCTCGCGGGCGAGCTGCTCGGCCCGCTTTTCCCCGCAGAGGCGGTGCACATTGTCTGCTTTCTGTTGCTCTTCTCTCTCGGCGTTTTCAAACTGTTCGACGGAGTACTGAAGTCTGCCATTCGCGCCCGCGGGGGCTGTCGTTTCTCCTTCTCCGCGCTCAATCTCAACTTTATTCTCCAGGTCTACGCCGAGCCGGAACGCGCCGACGCCGACCACGGCGGAACCCTCTCTCCAAAGGAGGCGTTCGCACTCGCGCTCGCGCTCTCCCTCGACGGGCTCGCCGCGGGATTTGGGGCCTCCCTGTCGGGCGGCGGAGTTTTTGAGACGGCGCTCCTCTCTCTCCCGCTCAGCTGTGCCGCCGTGGCCGTCGGGGAGCTGCTCGGTCGCCGGATGCACCGCAAAGGCAAAATCGACCTCACTCCGCTCTCCGGCGTTCTTCTTATTCTGCTCGCACTTCTCAAGCTCTAACAGATAAGACGATTTTACCACAGCTCATCCCGTAGAAAAAGAGGAACTTTCTCTTTTTCTGTACAGCGTCCAAGCGCATCTTTTCAAACCGACCAAAAAAGCGCGAAGATCTCCTCTAAAAATTTTCAGATTCTCCAAACTGCGAAAACGACGCCGCTTCTTTTTAAAAAAGGATTGACAAGCAATCCTCCAGGGTATAAACTTCCAGTTAGCAAAAGCTAACTAAATAGTATATCCTCGTGCCGGCCGGTACGAGGTACACTTTACTCTCTGAGTTAGCTAAGACTAACTATTTCTATCCATACCGACCAAAAGGAGTGACTCATGCAAAAACACAACAAAAATCGTTTTGCCGCAACGGCGCTCTCCGCACTGATGGCGTTCGGCTCGCTCGGTTCGCTGCCCGCGCTCGCGGTCAGTGCGCCGCCTACGGCCGACCGGATCATCGACCTCTCAAACTCGGAGCAGTCGTTCTCTATCTCTGCCGCCCGCAGCACTGAAATTCCGAACGCTGAGGGCCGTATCTTCACCTCAAACGGACTCACCTACCGGGTAATCTCTGAGGAAGAAAAAACCGTCCAGCTCGGCGACGGCGAGGAGAGTAACCAGACCGCCTCCGGCGCGCTCGTGATCCCGTCAACCGTCTCCGATGGCGGCATCACCTATCGGGTCACCGCGATTGGCGCCTCCGCCTTCCTGCGCAACAGCTCGATTACCTCAGTCACAATTCCGGACAGCGTTCTCACAATCGGCGCGCACGCGCTCGCCGATCTCTCAGTGGACTCCATCACACTTCCCGACAGTGTTATCGCGCTCGGCGAAGCGGTGTTCTCCGGCTCGGCGATGACCTCGGTCACTCTCTCCGCCGGGCTCACCGAGATTCCTGCCCGCTGCTTTAACCTCTGTCCGAACCTTCTGTCGGTCACCATCCCGGAGGGAATCGTCTCGGTCGGGGAGCAGGCGTTTAATATGTGCACCTCGCTCTCCAAACTGTCCCTGCCCGCATCGGTGGAGACGCTCGGAGAAAATTCCGTATGGGGTTGCGATGCGCTGACCAGCGTCACCTTTGCTGAGGGAAGCAAACTTCAGACAGTCGGAGAGCTTGCCTTTGGGTTCGATGAGAATTTGAAATCGATCAATCTTCCGGATGGACTCCAGGCGATCGGTTCACAGGCCTTCGCAAATTGCGGCTCCCTGAGCAGCGTCGGCCTCACCGAAGCAAATGAGCTCTCCAGCATCGGCGACGGCGCCTTCTCCGGCACTGCAATCAAGGAGTTCTACATCTCCGAGAGCTGTACCGAGATCGGGGAACGCCCTTTCTCTAACTGCAAAAAGCTCACCGCGATCCATGTCGCCGAGGGAAATCCCAATTGGTCGAGTGTGGATGGCGTCTGGTTCAACAAAGCTCAGTCTCAGCTCATCCAATTTCCCGCCTACAAAAAGGTCAGCGGCGGCGCCTATACCACGCCGTCCACAGTCCGAACCGTTGATGCATACGCCTTTGCAAACAGCAATTATCTCTATACCGTCAACATCTCCGACGGAGCGACCGAGCTCGGAGCCTTCCTCTTCCAGGACTGTTCCAAGCTGGAGGAGGTAACTATCGCCGATTCCGTCACTGCGATGGGTCGGCTCACCTTCTATCAGTGTCCGCTGCTCATCTCCGTCACGCTGCCCGCCGGACTCACATCCGTCCCCTCTAACCTTTTCTATGGCTGCGAGTCTCTGGAGGAGCTCACACTGCCTGCCGGAGTGCGCACGATTGAGAACGGCGCCATCGGCAAGTGTGAAAATCTCACCTCTATCACGCTGCTCTCTCCGGAACTTACCTCGGTGGCCAGCGGGGCCTTCTCCAGCGTGTCCGGAGCCAGCTTCACCGTCGAGACCGACGCCATCAAGTCGCAGCTCGTCCAGAGCGGCGTCTCCGAGGAAAACATCACCTCTCTCGGAAAAGATCCGGTGCCGCCTCCCGTGCTCGAGGAGTCCTTTAAAAAGGACGGGATCTATTACAAAGTGCTCACCCAGCCGGAGGGTGACGCCTTCGGAACTGTCCAGGTCGGCGACGACAGTTTCGACTCCTGCGACGTCAGCTACGGCGGGACGATTACGATTCCTGAGACGGTGGAGAATGAGGGCGCAACCTATACCGTGACAGCCGTCGGTCAGAACGCCTTCTCCACCATGCTCGGCGGCAGCTCGCCCGGCTCGGTCAGTCTGCCGAAAACAGTCACTACAATCGGCAAAAATGCCTTCTACGAGTGCAGCAGCCTGACCAGCATTACCTTCGCAGAGGGGAGCGTACTCTCCTCTATCGAAAGCGGTGCATTCGACTCCTGCCGTGCGCTCTCTACCCTCTCCCTTCCGAGTTCGCTCACCACAATTGGGGAGGGCGCATTCAAATATTGCGTCTCGCTCGACAGCGTCGAACTGGGCGGGCTCGTCTCACTCGGGGCAAGTGCGTTCTCCGGCTGTACCAAGCTCAGCAGTGTGACTCTTCCGGCCTCTCTCACCACAATGGGGGAGCGTCCCTTCGGCGACTGCTCTAAACTTCAGCGTATCACCGTCGCCGACGGTAACAACGTTTATAAAAGCGAGGACGGTGTTCTTCTCGACAAAAGCGGCCGCACTCTGCTGCTCTATCCCGCAGCGAAAAAGGAGGCCAGCTATACAACGCCTGACTCAGTACAGATCGTCTCGGCTTACGCTTTTGCAAATACATCCAATCTCGTCGACCTCACGATAGGTAGCGGCACAATGGAGATTGGCGACAACGCGTTCTACAAATCCGCGGTGGAGAGCATTGCCATCGGCGACAGCGTCAGTTCGATCGGGCGACTCGCTTTTTACAGCTGCAACAACCTCACTTCAGTTACCCTTCCGGCTCAGCTCTCCACGTTGACGGGGAACCTGTTCTACAACTGTCCGTCGCTCGAGCAACTCACCATCCCGAAGGGAGTGCGCACGATTGAGAGCGGCGCCATCGGCTCCTGTTCCAGTCTCAGCGAGATCACAATCGAAGTGACCTCCCCCTCGCTCTCCATCGCTTCGGGTGCATTTAGCTCGGTTCCGGACAGCTTGTTTACCGTCCGTACCCAGGAGGTCAAAGACAAATTGATTACAAGCGGTGTTTCAGCAGACCGAATCACACTCGACAACAGCGGTGTTGTCATCGAGCCCGACGAGTTTTTCACGGTAGACGGAATCTATTACAAAGTGCTCACCCAGCCGGAGGGCGACGCCTCCGGAACCGTTCAGGTCGGCAACGGCAGTGACGCAGTCGCTGCGACAGGCGATGTCACCATCCCCTCTGAAGTGTCCAACGGCTCTTTCCACTACCAGGTGGCCGCGCTCGGTCGCAACGCTTTTAGCAATGCGACCGGACTCACCGGACTCACTCTGCCCGAGGGGCTTATCGAGATCGGCGAGAGCGCTCTCTACGGCACAGGGCTCGTCGAGCTCACCATTCCCACTACGGTCACCTCGATTGGTGTCAACGGTATCGCGAGCAACCGCTCGCTGCGCTCCGTTACATTCACACCGGGCGGCTCTCTCACCGCTCTGGCAAACGGTGCACTCAGCGACAACGACAAGCTGGAGTCCATCTCCAACCTGCCCAAAACGCTCTCCTCCCTCGGCATCCGTACGATGGGCTGGAACTATGCGCTCACCTCAGTTACCTTCGAGGAGGGGTGCGTACTCAGCGATCTCGGAGAAGGGACCTTTTTCCGGGCTGAGGAGCTGACGACGCTCACCCTCCCTGCAGGAGTGGTCTCCGTAGGGAAAGAGGCTTTCTATAACTGCGCCAAGCTCTCTACCCTTAACTTCTCCGATACCGCTATAGGCAACACGAGCACAACCGATCTCTCCCGGCTGATCTCAATCGGGGAAAATGCTTTCTATCACTGCTCCTCGCTCGGCGGCGAGTTGGTGCTGGGCGACGGTCTCTCCCTTCTCCCGGTCGGCGCTTTCTACGGGTGCGCCGGATTGACCCGGCTGACCCTCGCGGAGGGGATCATCTCGCTCGGCGAGGTCTCCGGCGTCGGGGAGGAAACGATCATCGGCGCTTTTGAGGGCTGTAGCGGGCTCACCGGCCTTACTCTGCCCGAAAGTCTTACCACGATCGGTAAAAACAGCTTTAAAGACTGCGAGTCGATCACCGAAGTGATCATTCTGGCTCCCGCGCTCGAGGGGCTCGGCGCCAACGCTTTCTACAATCTCTCTGCTGAGACGGTCTTCCGCGTGCAGACCGACGAGGTCGCCTCCAAACTCACCTCGGTGATCGATCTTCCGGCGGACCAACTCATCAATTACGCCGCGCTCCGCACGGCGATTGAAAAAGCAAAAACATATAGCTCCAGCGACTACACCGCGAGCAGTTTTGCCGCTCTCACCGAAGCGCTCACACAGGCCGAAGCGCTTGTAACCGATCTCAGCGCCACTCAGGAGGAACTCGACGGTGCGGAACGCGCGCTCGACACTGCCATTGACAACCTCGTGAAAAAGGGCTCCTCCAATCCCGGAGGAGGCGGCTCCATCTGGCCGAATCCGGACCCGACGCCGGAGCCCGATCCGACACCGGAGCCTGATCCGTCACCGGAGCCCACACCGGACCCACTCGCTCCCTATACTGATGTAAACGGTCACTGGGCGGTGGACGACATCGCCTACGTCGTTGAAAAGGGCCTGCTGCTCGGCACCTCTGAGAGCACCTTCTCTCCGGAGCTCACGCTGACCCGAGGTATGTTTGTCACCTCGCTCGGCCGCCTCGCGTCAGCGGATATCAGCGGTTATCTGTCCAGCAGCTTCAGCGATGTTGCAGCTGGCAGTTACTATCTCGGCTATGTCGAGTGGGCAGCTGAAAACGGCATCGCCGGCGGTGTCGGCGACGGACGCTTCGAGCCGGACCGCGCCATCACCCGCGAGGAGATGGCTCAGATGATGACAAATTATGCGAAGTTCTCCGGAAGCGCTCTCCCCTCCGGCTCACCGAACTTCACCGACGCGGACAGCATCTCCGACTATGCTGTAGAAGCAGTCGGAGCACTTGCCGCCGCCGGTGTTCTGGGCGGCCGGGACGACGGGACATTCTCTCCGCAGGACACCGCTACCCGTGCAGAGGCCTCCGCTGTTTTGCATCGTTTCATCACACGGGTTGTTCAATAAGGTCTCAAATTCTCTTTTGAGTCAACAGGGCCCGGCGAAACCAATTTCGCCGGGTCTCTTTTTCCTACCTCTCCCACAGGACTTTCGCTCCAGATCGCTCCCGCTCATCCCTACCGGCAGCCCAGTTTTCACACACGCTCTCTTCTGTAGCTGCACCGCCTTCTCCGAGAGCTGCCTCCAGAAAATCAAAATGCAAAGTCGGTCCCCGTGTCTCTCGGCGCGCCCCGCCTCCCTTTTCCGCTCGAACCTTCATCCTGGCACTGCCGCTAAAAAACTTCCTCATCCCATTTGCAAAAGTCAGGCACTCCCCACATAGATCCATGTTGTACGATCTCACAAATTCCGAACCGTACCAGTCGAGAAAAAACACCTCATCCCACCGTAAAAACGCCGCAACAACTCTGACCACTATTGGGCGACAGAAGGTTAGACTTTATTGGCTTTCAGCCAGATTCCCTTGCTCTTGGCAAAAATGAAAAAGCCCGCGAGCTCTAGAGAAACTAGAGCTTACGGGCTTTTAGATTGGCGCGCCAGAAGGGACTCGAACCCCTGACCCCTTGATTCGTAGTCAAGTACTCTATCCAGCTGAGCTACTGGCGCATACCGATCAAGCTTTTTTATTTTAGCATATCCTCCCGCAAAAAGCAAGCCTTTCTTTTATTTTTTCGCTATTTTTCCACGAGCAACACCTCTGAAAGCGGCCGTTTCGGCACAAAGAAGCGTCCGTCCTTATAAAAATACCGCACGTCCCCGTCGCGCATCGCACAGCGCTCCGCCCGCATGGCGGCCCTCCCCACGGCCACTGCCGCGTGGATCACATACTGTCTCGGGAGTCCCAGCAGCTCATAGATCCGCTCCCGTTCCAGCGCTCCGATCAGGCAGGTCGCAAGTCCCATCGCCTCCGCCGCAAGCCCGATTGTACCGAGCGCAATCCCCGCATCCAGCTCACAATTTTTCCTGATTTCATCGTCTCCGAGCACCAGCAGATAGGCCGGCGGGCGCTCCCCCTCCTTCGGTGCGCCGTCCGGCAGATAGCCCGCCCAATGGGTGAGCGCAAAAAATTGCGCGCAGAGCCCGGGGTCGGAGAGAATACAAAATTTGAGCGGTTGAAGATTCGCACCGCTCGGCGAGAGCGCCGCGAGCCGTACGAGTTCCCGCAGCGCCCCCGGCTCCACCCGCTCCTGTCGGAATTTTCGAATGCTCCTGCGCGACTCAATCTGCTTCAAAAAACAGTTCATCCCCGTGCGCTCCTCTCATTTTTTCGACTTTTTCCACATAGATTTGTGTGAAAGCGTATTCCGCTTCTCATTCTACCACAAAAAGAGATCGCCGAAGGCGCGGACGGCAAAGCCGTCCGTCAGGGGCGAAAGCCCCTCTTTTTGTGATTCAATGTTCTCCGAAATGCTCAAAATCTTTAGTTTTGTCAGTATTTCATGAGGTTATTATAACATAATTTGAGGAGGCAAACGGGTGAATTTTTTAACGAAGCTGGGTAAGCTTGTCTGGGGCGCGCCGCTCCTCTTTCTTATTCTCGGAGCGGGCATTTTGCTAACCGTTCTGCTGCGGGGAATTCAGCTCCGCCGGGCTCCCTCCTCTCTCTCCGCGATGTTCCGGGGCGGCGGCGGCGAGGGCGCCCTCTCCCCCTTTCAGAGCAGCTGCGTCGCCCTCGCCGCCACCATCGGCACCGGTAATATCATCGGGGTGGTCACCGCCATCTGGGCGGGCGGACCGGGCGCGATCTTCTGGATGTGGCTCTCCACCCTACTCTGTATTCCGCTGCGCTTCGCAGAGGGGTATCTCGGTTGTAAATACAAGCGGGCGGAAAAGGGCGGAGTGCTCAGCGGCGCGTTTCTCTATATCGAGCGCTCCAAGGGCCCCTTTGCCAAGGGTTCGGCAATGATGTACGCCTTCTTCTGCATGATGAGCGCGCTGCTCGGTATGGGGACAATGGTTCAGTCCCGCAGCATCGCGGACGCCGTGGTCAATCTCGCCGGAGCTTCGGGCACTCCGAGCGGTTTCTATCTCGCAGCCGGCGTCGCTCTTCTCACCGCCACGCTCGCCGCCGTCGCCATCGCCAAGGGCGTGGACGGTATCGCAAACACAACTTCTCTGCTCGTTCCATTTATGCTCATTCTCTACTGTGCCTTCGGAATCGGCGCAATTTGTTACTTTGGGGAAAATCTGCTGCCCGTCCTGCGTGAGATCGTCGTCTCCGCCTTCCATCCGGCGGCGGCCATCGGCGGAGTCGGCGGCGCGGCGCTCATCCAGGTGATGCGTGCCGGCGTCTCCCGCGGCGTGTTCACCAATGAGTCCGGTCTCGGCAGCGGAGCATTCGCCGCCGGAGCGAGCAGGGGTACGCCATTTCAGGCGGGGCTTGCTCAGATGGGCGTTGTTTTCATCGACACTATCGTCGTCTGTACCATCACAGCGCTCGCCGTACTCTGCAGCGGAGCGCATCTCTCCACCTCCGACCCGGTGGGCGCGGTTGTCTCCGCCCTCTCCTTTGGCGGCCGGTTTCAGCTGGGCGGCTTTGTGGTCCCGTTTTCGCTCATTCTTTTCGCCTTCACAAGTGCGCTCGGCGTCTACTACTTCGGCGTCCAGAGTCTGCGCTATCTCACCGGCGGCTACGGCGCCTCTCTCTATAACTATCTCTATGTCCTCTTTCTCGTGCTCGGCGGACTGCTCCCGATGGGAGCTGTCTGGCAGATCGCGGATATCTTCAACGGGCTGCTCGGTTTTATTCATATTCCGGCGCTGCTCACCCTCACGCCGGTTCTCATCGCAGGGGTGCGCGCCGCCCGAAAAGAGCTTGACAAAAAACCGAAAATCCGGTAATCTAAAAAGCGTGTCATCTGAAGATGCCGCGTGAAGCCCAAGGCTTCTAATACAAAACGACCAGAAGGTCCGAATGTCTATTCGGGCCTTCTTTTTTTGGAGGAATGATCGGATGATTTTTGAAGAGATGAATCGCGCCGCCGCCTTTCACGGCCACAGCTGCCCGGGGCTCGCCATCGGCGTGCGCGCCTGTTGCGAGGCGCGCGCGCGTCTTGACCTCTCCTTCTCTGCGGACGAGGAGCTCGTCTGCGTCGTCGAACACAACGCCTGCGGAGTGGACGCCGTCCAGGCGCTGCTGGGCTGCTCGCTCGGCAAGGGAAATCTCGTCGTCCGTCCCACCGGGAAGATGGCTTTCACCTTCTTTGTCCGCGGAGGCGGAGCGCTCCGCCTCTACTTTAAAGGGGAGGCGGGAGAACTTGCGCGCGAGGAGTGGCAAAAGCGCATTCTCACCGCCCCCTTCGACGAGCTCTTCTGCGCGGCTCCGCCGAGTTTTCCCTGTCCCGAGCGCGCCCGGCGCTTTTCAAACGTAACCTGCTCGGTCTGCGGCGAATCCGCTCCCGAGCACAAAATCCGCCTGCAGGAGGGCAAATTTGTCTGCCTCGACTGCTTCCGGCCCTACGAGAGAGGTTTTGATCTATGAAAAAAATACTTGCTGTAATTTCCGTTCTTCTCTGTGCCGCGCTGCTCTTCGGCTGTACCCCCGCCGCTCAATCCGCCCCGGACGGCGCGCGCACCGTCACCGACTACACCGGGCGGGTCGTCTCTCTCCCCGCCGACGTCGAGCGGATCGCCGCGCTCGGCCCCTCCGCGCTCCGCCTGCTCTGCTATGCCGGTCAGGCCGGTCGGGTCATCGGCGTCGAACAGTTTGAAAAGGAGCTCACCGTCACCAAACCCTATACCTATGTGCATCCCGAGCTCGCGGAACTCCCTGTGATCGGTCAGGGCGGAGGCGGTGGCGGCTCCGCCTTCACCGAGGAGCTGGTCCGGCTAAAGCCGGACGTCATCTTCGCCGCCTACGACCGTCAGGCCGCGGATACGCTGCAAACCCAGACCGGTATCCCGGTGATTGCCGTCTCCTCCTACGGGGTCTTTGCGGAGGAGACCGACTTCTCTCTCTCTCTGATCGGGGAGGTGCTGGACTGCACTGAGCGCACCGATGCGCTCATCTCCTACACCGCGGCCTGTCGAGAGGACCTCGCCGCCCGCACGGCGGATATCCCCGAGGCGGAGCGGCCGACCGTCTACGCGGGCGGCGTCGGCTTTAACGGTCCCCACGGGTTCGACGGCACCCACGCGCACTATCCGCCCTTCGACGCGATCGGCGCGCGCAACGTTGTGGACGAGACCGGGGAGACGGGCGCCTTTCTCATCGAACTCGAGAAGGTACTCGCCTGGCAGCCGGACGTACTCTTTTTAAACCCCGAGAATCTGTATCTGGTCAACGAGGACTATGCGCGAAATCCCGATTTCTACAACAGTCTCACCGCCGTCCAGCAGGGTGAGATCTACGCTCAGCTCCCTTACAACTACTATAGCACCAACATCGAGCTCGCCCTCGCCGACGCCTACTATGCAGGCTGTGTCCTCTATCCGGAACAGTTTGCGGATATCGACATCGCCGAAAAAGCGGACGAGATCTTTGAGACCTTTCTCGGCGTCCCCTTCTATGAGGAGCTCGCCGCAAGCGGGTACCGGTTTGAAAAACTTGTCATCGGAGCGGACGTCCAGTGAGAACAGAGAACACTCCCTCATCAGAGCTCTCCGCCGGCTATCGCCGGCTATCCGCCCGGCGCCTGGCTGTCATCGGCGCGCTCGCAGCGCTTGTCCTGCTCACGGCGCTCCTCTCCCTCTGCGTCGGTTCGAGCGGTCTCTCCCCGGTAGATGCGCTGCTCGCCCTGTGCGGCGGGGGTGATCCTCAAACTCGAGTCATCGTGCTCTCACTGCGGCTCCCGCGGGTGCTCGCCGCAGTCATCTGCGGCGGCGGACTCGCTGCGGTGGGCTGCGCGATGCAGGCGGTGCTTCGAAATCCGCTCGCCGATGCGACCACACTCGGCGTCTCGCAGGGGGCCGCCTTTGGGGCCGCCTTCGCGATCATCGTCTGCGGTGCCGGCGGCGCTCTCCAGGCACTCTCCCCCTATCTTACCACCGCCTGTGCTTTTCTCTGTGCACTGGGGGCGACCTTCTGCATCCTGCTGCTCTCCCGGTTCCGCCGGATGACGCCCGCCGCGATGGTGCTCTCCGGCGTCGCAATCTCCGCAATGTTCAGCGGCGGCTCCGCTCTTCTACAGTACTTTGGAGACGACACCGAGGTCGCCTCGGTCGTCTTTTGGACTTTCGGCGATCTCGGCCGTGTCTCCTATCGGGAGCTCGGCCTGATCGCAGGCGTAGTGCTGCTCTCGCTGCTCTACTTTGGGGCAAATCGCTGGAATTTCAACGCGCTTCAGAGCGGCGGCGCCACCGCACGCAGCCTCGGTGTGGAGACCGGACGGGTGCGTCTGCTCTCAATGGCGGTCTGCGCTCTCTGCGCCGCGACGGTGGTCTCCTTTGTCGGAATCATCAACTTCGTCGGGCTGATCGCCCCGCACATGGTGCGCCGCTTTACCGGCGGGGACTACCGCTATCTGCTTCCCGCGTCCGTTCTCGGCGGAAGCTTTTTACTGCTGCTCTCAGATATCGCCGCGCGTCTGGTCGCGGCGCCGATTGTGCTGCCAATCGGTGCGATCACCTCGCTCGTCGGCGCGCCGGTCTTTCTCTTTTTGATCTGCAAAGGGGGTGGCTCCCGTGCGCTTTGAGGTGCGCAATCTCTCCTTCTCTTACGGCAGGGAACGTCTGTTGGACGAGCTCTCCTTCTCCGTCGAGTCCGGCGGAATCACCGCCGTGCTCGGTAACAACGGCGCCGGAAAGTCAACCCTTCTCCAGTGTGCGGCGCGCATCCTGGAGCATACGGACGGCGCCTTTACCCTCGGGGATACGCCGCTGCATACCCTCCCCCGCAGAGAGCTCGCAAAACGTCTCTCTTATGTCGCACAGCGCCCCTCGGGGAGCGACCTCACCGTCTACGACACGGTGCTCCTCGGCCGCCGTCCCTATATCCGCTGGGACGCCTCCGAGATCGACCACGCCGTCGTCCGTACGCTGCTGCAGGATCTCTCCCTCTCGCATCTCGCCCTGCGCCGCACCGACACGCTCTCCGGCGGCGAACTGCAAAAAGTGGCGCTCGCCCGGGCGCTCGCCGTCTCTCCCCGCCTGATGCTGCTCGACGAGCCGACGAGTGCGCTCGATCTGAAAAACCAGCTGGAGGTGCTCTCCCTGGTGCGGCGGCTCGCTGCGGAGCGGGATATGGTCGTGCTCTGTGTGCTCCACGATCTGAATCTCGCGCTGCGCTATTGCAAGCGGTTCCTGCTGCTCCACAGAGGAAACCTTCTCGCTTCCGTCACACAGGCC
>CAJFTX010000041.1 GCA_904420075.1 uncultured Clostridia bacterium
GGACGGAGAGCGGGGTGAGCGCTGCGACATAGTAGCCGCTCTGGGGTCGGGGAAGGACGTAGCCCTCCGCGGCGAGCTGCTGGTAGGCGAGCTCCACGGTGGTTTTGCTCACGCCGAAGAGCGCGCAGCAGCGGCGGATGGCGGGCAGACGTTCGCCCGCCTGCAACTCGCCTGAGAGAATGCGTTTTCGGTAGTGCTGATAGAGTGTTTGATAGAGTTTCTCCGCCATAAATTGACCTCTTAAAATTTTTTAAATTTGCCCATTTTAAAATGGACAAAATCTGAGTATAGTATACACCATAGGACGGAGATTGCAATCGCGGACTGGGAATAAAAGGAGGCAGGAGAGATGGAAAACAGATGGGAGCTGAACAAAAATCTGGCGCAGATGCTGAAGGGCGGCGTGATTATGGATGTGACGACGCCGGAGCAGGCGAAGATCGCCGAGGCGGCCGGAGCATGCGCGGTGATGGCGCTCGAGCGGATTCCGGCGGATATCCGCGCGGCCGGCGGAGTCTCGCGAATGAGTGATCCGAAGATGATCCGGGGAATTCAGGAGGCGGTTTCCATTCCGGTGATGGCCAAGTGCCGGATCGGACATTTTGCGGAGGCACAGATCTTGCAGGCGATTGAGATCGACTATATCGACGAGAGTGAGGTGCTCTCCCCGGCGGACGACCGCTATCACATCGACAAGACGAAGTTTGCGGTGCCGTTTGTCTGCGGGGCGAGAGATCTCGGCGAGGCGCTGCGCCGGATCGGCGAGGGGGCGGCGATGATCCGCACCAAGGGCGAGCCGGGAACCGGCGATGTGGTACAGGCGGTGCGGCATATGCGAATGATGAGAAGTGAGATCGACCGGATCGCTTCGATGCGGGAGGACGAACTCTTTGAGGCGGCGAAGGAACTTCGGGTGGCATATGAGTTGGTGGCGGAGGTGCATCGGGAGAAAAAGCTGCCGGTGGTCAACTTTGCGGCGGGCGGCATCGCCACCCCGGCGGATGCGGCGCTGATGATGCAGCTCGGTGCGGAGGGGGTCTTTGTCGGCTCGGGAATCTTTAAGTCCGGCAATCCGGAGAAACGCGCGGCGGCAATTGTGAAAGCGGTGACAAACTATGAGGACGCCGTACAGCTCGCAGAGCTCTCAACTGACCTTGGGGAGGCGATGGTCGGAATCAATGAGCAGGAGATTTCGCTTCTGATGGCGGAGCGGGGGCGATGAAAAAGATCGGCGTACTCGCGTTGCAGGGGGCATTTCTGGAACACGAGCGGGCGGTGAGCGCCGCGGGGGCGGAGGCGTTTGAGATCAGAAACAGTGCCGGACTACGGCGGGAGATGGATGGACTGATCCTCCCGGGAGGGGAGAGCACAGTGATGGGAAAGCTGCTGCGGGAACTCGGGCTCTTTGAACCGCTGCGCACGCAGATCCTGGAGGGATTGCCGGTTTTTGGCACCTGCGCAGGGCTCATCCTGCTGGCGCAGGAAATTACGGGGGAGCGGCCCTACCTCGGCACGATGGGAATCACAGCGGTGCGCAACGCATACGGGCGTCAGCTTGGCAGCTTTGAGTGCGCGGCGGAGTTTGCGGAGTGCGGAGAGATTCCGATGCGGTTCATCCGCGCGCCCTATATCGCACAGGTGGAGCGGAGGGTGACAGTGCTCGCCGAAGTAGAGGGGCGGATTGTCGCCGCTCGGGAGGGGCGACAGCTCGTGACCGCGTTTCATCCTGAACTCTGTGAAAACACCGCGGTGCACCGATATTTTCTGGAAATGTGCGGGAGATAGCGCGGCGGCAGGTGGAGACGAAAAAAGGCGGTGCCTCCCTGAGAGCCGCCGTCTTTTCCGGCCCTTAGACAGATAAGACCGATTGTGTTTCGCGCTGCGGAGGGCGATATGTTTGGTCGCTTTTTTGAGAGAAATAGAAGGTCCGGCAGAGCATATCTGCCGGACCTTCTATTTGGATTTGGGGCGAGGGGGTAAATGGCCGAGCCGGAAGAAGCCGAACAGCCCCGCGGCGAGCAGAAGAGCTGCGCAGAGCAGCCTTGGCCATGTGGAGCCGGTCTGGGTGACATAGACGGCAGTGGGACCATCTACTCCGCCGATGGTGCTGACGTTGAGGGGAGAGAGCGGTGAGAGCGCCCAGCCGAGCAGCCAGACACCGCAGAGCAGCGCGAGGATGAGAAAGAGAAACCGCCAGGGGCTTTTGCGGTAGCAGAAGTCCTGCATCTGGCTGTTCAACTCGGCGGCAACCTCTTTGGGAGAGCCGAGCGAGGCCATGATCTGCTCATAGCTCTCGCCCTGTTCATGGCGGGCGGTGAGAGAGGTGGAAAAGTCGGTCATGACGCGGACTCTTGTGGCAAACGGAAGGCGCAGCCTGCGCTCGATAGCGTTTACATACCGTTTGACGGGCGGATGGGAAGAACTCATGACTGGTCAGCTCCTTTCAGAAAAGATGAGACAGTTTGCTGAAATTGTGTCCAGAGTTCCCTGCGGCGGAGCTGCTCTTCGCGCCCGGCGCCGGTCGCCGAGTAGAATTTTTTTGGCGCGGCGCGGTCCTCTGTATGCGTCCAGTGCGACTCGATCAGGCGGTCGTCCTCCAACCGGTAGAGAATCGGATAGAGGGTGCCCTCCTTCAGATCGAACAGGCCGCCGGAGCGTTCCCGCAGAAAGGAGCGCAGCTCGTAGCCGTAGGTGGGCCGGGTGCAGATCTGTTCCAAAACCAGCAGCTCGAGCACTCCTTTTTTCAATTGTTGGAAAAATTTGTCCTCCATCGGCAGATACCTTCTGTTACAGTATATTTTGTAATACTAAGTATATTGCGAAACAGCGGAACTGTCAAGAAAAAAAAGCGTCCCGGGCGGGACGCACTGAGAGGCGCTAGAGCTCGATTTCGGTTTTGTCGTCGGGTTTTGTCGTGAACTTTAGCTCTTCGCCGGTTTCGTTTTTGGTAATATCCTCAAAGGAGAGCTTCATATATTTACCATAGCCGGTCGCGGCGACCGTACCGTCCGGCAGAAGCAGCTCGCCGGTTCCCTCGAAGAGGCGGCTGCGGTTTTTGGTGATGCGGGCCACAATGCGCAGCTCGGTCTCAAGCGGGACGGGCTTTTTGAACTGGACGGAGAGATCCACGGTGACGCCGAAGACATCCGGCTCGTCAATCAGAATTGCGCGGCCGATCGTCTCGTCGAGCATGGCGGAGATGACGCCGCCGTGCATCCGATCTGGATAGCTGCAGTGGTCGGGCCGTCCGGTGAAGACGGCGACGATTTCGTGGTTTCCGAGCTCATAAAAGCGGGCGGCGAGTCCGGAGGCGTTCTCCTCCCCGCAGACAAAGCAGTATTTACTGGTGTACTGTTTTTTTAAATCGCGATAGATCACCGGTGATTCCCCCATGGTATGTAAAATTGAACGGGCGCGGACGGCACAATAGATGCCGTCGGATCGTTCCCTGATACAGTGAAATTATATCATATTTTTTTGACAGGGAACAGCGGTGAGAAGTATAATTTAACAGTGAGGAATGGAAAGGGGCGGGCGGTATGAACCTGTCTGAGCTGAAGCTGATGAGACGGGCGATAATCACGGAAGTGGGAGGGAAAGGCGTACTGCGCCGGAGGCTCCTCGACATGGGACTCACGCCGGGGACGGCTGTACTGGTGCGCAAACGCGCGCCGCTCGGAGATCCGATCGAGCTTTCGCTCCGCGGCTATGAGCTGACGCTCAGACTGGAGGAGGCGGAGAAAATCCATGTTCTGGAGGCGGAGAGATGAGCCTCGTATTTGCGCTGGTCGGCAACCAGAACTGCGGAAAGACCACCCTCTTTAACCGGCTGACAGGGAGCAACCAGCATGTGGGAAACTTCCCGGGGGTTACAGTGGAGAAAAAATCCGGAGAGATCCGGGGCCTGGGGGTAGAGGTGGTGGACCTGCCGGGCATCTATTCGCTCTCCCCCTATACGGCGGACGAGGTGGTCACGAGAGACTTTCTCACAGGGGGAAATCCGGATCTCATTTTGAATATCGTGGATGCGACAAATATGGAACGGAATCTCTATCTCTCGCTCCAGCTGATGACGCTCGGGCGGCCGATGGTGATTGCACTCAATATGATGGACGAAGTTTTGGGCAGCGGGGGCACGGTGGACGTCGCGCGGATGGAGGCGCTTCTCGGTGTGCCGGTGCTGCCGATCTCCGCGGCGAAAAATGAGGGAATTGAGGAGCTTACGAGCCGGGCGGTGGAGGCGGCGAAGCGGCCTGCGCCGCGCTATCCCGATATCTGTGCCGGAGCTGTACATAAGGCGATTCACACGGTGCGGCATGTGGTGGAGGAGCGGGCGCTCGAGCGGGGAATTCCCTCCCGCTTTGCGGCGACCAAGCTGGTGGAGGGCGACAGATTGATGGAGGAGACGCTCGCGCTCTCCGAGGGGGACCGCGAGGTCATCCGTCAGGTGGTCGGGGAGATGGAGCGGCGGCTCGGGACTGACCGGGAGGCGGCGCTCGCCGACATGCGCTATCGTTACATTGAAAAGCTGGTCGCCGAGACGGTAAAAAAGCCGGAACAGACAAAGGAACAGGAGCGCTCCCGAAGTTTGGATCAGATCCTGACCCATAAATATTTTTCGATTCCGATTTTTATCGGAATTATGGGAGTTGTGTTTTTTCTCACCTTTCACCTGATCGGGGGAACCCTCTCCGATCTGATGGCGGAGGGGATCGACCGGCTGACCGTGCTCGCGGAGGACGCGCTCGCGACGGCGGGAGTAAATGAGGTGGTGCGTTCGCTCGTGATCGACGGGGCGCTCACCGGGGTGGGAAGCGTGCTCTCCTTTTTGCCCACCATTCTGGTGCTCTTCTTTTTTCTGTCGCTGCTCGAGGACAGCGGATATATGGCCAGGGTCGCCTTCGTTTTTGACCGGCTGCTGCGCAAGATCGGTCTCTCGGGCCGGTCGTTTGTGCCGCTGCTGATCGGATTCGGGTGCTCGGTGCCGGCGGTGATGGCGACGCGGACCCTCTCCTCTGAGCGGGACCGCAAGATGACGCTGCTGCTGATCCCGTTTATGTCCTGCAGCGCGAAGCTGCCGATCTATGCGCTCTTTTGCGCGGCTTTTTTTCCGGAGCAGGCGGCGCTGATGATGGTGGCGCTCTATCTGCTGGGGATGGGCGTCGGAATTCTGGTGGCGCTGGTCTTTAAGAGCACTCTTTTCACGGGAAAGCCGGTGCCGTTTGTGCTGGAGCTGCCGGCCTACAGGCTGCCCTCGCCGAGGTCCATTTTGCTCCATATGTGGGAGAAAGCGAAGGATTTTCTCACGAGGGCCTTCACCGTTATCTTCGTGGCGGCGATTGTGATCTGGTTCTTGCAGAAATTCGACTTCCGGTTCAACCTGGTGGCGGACAGCGGCGGGAGTATGCTCGCGGCGATCGGGTCGGCGCTTACTCCGATTTTTGCGCCGCTCGGCTTCGGGGACTGGCGCGCGTCGACCGCGCTCATCACGGGACTTTCGGCGAAGGAGACAGTGGTCTCCACCCTTGCGGTGCTCTCCGGCGCGGGGAGCGAGGCGGCGCTTACGGCCTCACTTCAGGCGATATTCACGCCGCTGACCGCATTCTCCTTTTTGGTATTTACGCTGCTCTATATGCCCTGCGTCGCGGCGATGGCCGCGATCCGCCGGGAGCTGCACAGCGGGATGCAGGCGGCGCTGATGATGGTGTTTCAGACGGCAGTCGCCTGGCTTGGCGCAGTTGTGCTCTATCAGATTGTGGA
>CAJFTX010000042.1 GCA_904420075.1 uncultured Clostridia bacterium
CCGACGGCGGCGCTGGACCCGGAGGCGGAGGCGGAGGTCTACCGGGACTTCGGGCGGATTGCGGGGGACCGGACGGCGCTCTACATCTCGCACCGGCTGTCCTCCTGCCGCTTCTGCGACGAGATCGCGGTGTTCGACGGGGGACGGCTTGCGGAGCGGGGGAGCCATGCGCAGCTGCTCGCAGAGGGCGGAATCTACGCCGCCCTCTGGCACGCCCAGGCGTAGTACTATAAGCGGTAAAAGAGGGCGGACGGCGCGCACGATGCGGGGGCATGGGAGGTGCAAATCCGCGGCGCGGCTCCATTTTGGCCGCTGTGGGGGAGCCTACCGTTTTACAAGCAAAAGAAGCCCCCGGGGCAGCCGCCCCGGGGGCTTCTCATATCTGTGCCGGATGATTTTATAACGGTTGTTTATGACGGAGTTTCAAGCGTCAGCTTATGACGGAGTTTCAAGCGTCAGCTTATAACGGAGTTTCAAGCGCTAGCTTATAACGGAGTTTCAAGCGCTAGCTTATAACGGAGTTTCAAGCGCTAGCTTATAACGGAGTTTCAAGCGCTAGCTTATGACGGAGTTTTGATAGGACGCCCCGCGCCTCCTATTTTTTAAACTGCACCTTGACCGCATCCTCGCTCAGCGTGCCGAAGGAGAAGCCCTGCTCCCGCAGCCCCTCAATCACGATGGGGAGCGCCTCCAGGGTGTTCTGAGAGAGACCGGTGTCGTGCAGCAGAACGACGGTGTTGTTGAGATTTTTGGTGGTGGCGAGGATGCGCTGCGCGACCTCTGTGCCGCTCGGGAAGGGGGCGATCTGGTCGCCGCCGTCGGCGTTCCAGTCAAAGTAGAAGTAGCCGGCGCGCTCCATTGTCTCAAAGATATCAGGCGAGGAGCCCTTTGAGAAATTTCTGGCGGCGATGCTTCCGCCGGGATAGCGGAAGAGCGTGGTGTCGATCCCGGTGATCTCATAGATTTTCTCCCGCATCTGTGCGACCTCTGCGAGAAAGCTCTCCGGAGAGGCGTAGATTTTGTCGTAGACGTGCGAATAGGTGTGGTTGCCAAGCGTGTGTCCCTCCGCGACGATCCGGCGGAGCATCTCGTCATAGCGGCTGTACTCGTGATAGGTGACGAAGAAGGTCGCGTGGATCCCCTCAGACTTCAGGAGATCGAGCACCTGCGGCGTGACGCGGGAGGGACCGTCGTCAAAGGTGAGATAGGCGGTCTTCTGCACCGGGAGGGCGGCGCCCACCTGCGCGCTCTCGGGGGACTCGGCCACGCTCTCGTACACCGTGTCGAGCGCCGTGCGGGTGACATTCAGAAGCGCGGGCAGGATGATTAAGTAGCTCGCCACGCAGAAGAGAAAGAGAATCAGCATATTTTTTCCTGTTTTTTGTGGGTTCATGCGCCCCCTCCTTTCCTTCTACTAGACTGCCCCAAAGCTTGGGGATCAGACGAGGGAATTTCATCATAATTGACACAAAAAACCACTGAAACCCCGCGAAATTGGGGACAAAATTGGGAATTATCGCCCTTGTGCTTGCGGGGCTTGTTTGATATAATGTAGGAGCTATTATTCTGTCTATTTTTAGATTGGGAGGAAGTACATATGCTGCTAAAATCTTTCACGGCCGGAAATCTGCCGGTTGAAATTTATGAGACCCGCGACGAGATGGGCAAGGCCGCGGCCAAGCAGGCCGCCGCTGATTTAAAGGAGATCATCGCGAAGAAGGGCGAGGCGGTCGCCATCTTTGCCGCCGCTCCCTCGCAGAACGAGTTCCTCGCTGAGCTTCAGAAGGAGGACGTCGAGTGGGAGAAGATCATCGCCTTCCATATGGACGAGTATATCGGCCTTCCGAAGGAGCATCCGGCCGGCTTTGCAAACTTCCTGCGCGCTGCAATCTTTGACAAGAAGCCGTTCAAGGCGGTCTACTGCCTCGACGGACAGAACACCGCGGAGGCCGAGTGCGAGCGGTACACGAAGCTTCTGACCGAGCACAAGCCGGACATCATCTTCCTCGGTGTCGGCGAGAACGGCCACCTCGCGTTCAACGATCCGCCCGTCGCGGACTTCCACGATCCGAAGAAGATCAAGCCGGTCGAGCTCGACCAGGTCTGCCGCCAGCAGCAGGTGAACGACGGGTGCTTCGCGAGCCTCGACGAGGTGCCGAAGGTCGCGCTGACCCTCACCATGTCGCTCATCATGGACTGCCCGTACACCGTCGTGGTCGTCCCGGCGCCGACCAAGAGAAACGCGATTAAGAATCTGATCGAGGGTGAGATCACCACAGCCTGCCCGGCCTCGATCCTCAAGACCCATAAGCACGCGAAGCTCTTCTGCGACAAGGACAGCGGCGCGGATTTTATCGCGTAATTTTGAGAAATAGCCCCGCCTTCTTCGCGGACGGGGGACGCTCTACTAGAAACGCCGGCGCGAAGCGGCGGAATGGAGTTTGAAAAATGGGAAAAGTTAGAGTATTGATTCTCGGCGCGGCGTTCTCCGCCGACCTGCACGCGGACGGCTACGCCCGCATCCGCGATAAGGCTGAGATCGTCGGTATCGCCGACAAGGACCAGAGCAGAGTCAAGGCGCTCGCAGAGCGCTACGGATTCACCGGCTACAAGGCCTACGAGGACTACAAGGACGCGATCGAGGACTGCGAGTGCGACCTCGTTGACATCTGCCTGCCGAACTTCCTGCACTACGATCCGGCGCTGCTCGCCATCGAGAAGGGCCGCAACATCATCAGCGAGAAGCCGCTTGCGACCACGGTGGAGCACGCGCAGGAGATGGTGGACCGCGCGAAGGCCAAGGGCGTGCACATCTACTACGCGGAGGACTGGCTGTTTGCTCCGGCGATCAACCGCGCGCTCGAGCTGATTGACGAGGGCTCGATCGGCGAGCTCAAGTACATGAGACTGCGCGAGGCGCACAGCGGCTCGCACAGCCCGTTTGCCCAGAAGATCTCGCTCTGCGGCGGCGGCTCGATGATCCACCTCGGCGTGCACCCGGTCTGCTTCGCGCTGGCGATGAAGAACAACGAGTGGACCGAGGTCGTCGCGATGACCAGCGGCGGCGGCGACAAGAACATGATCCACAAGGGCATGGAGGGCGAGGACTGGGCCACCGCGATCATCCGCTTTAAGGACGGCACCGCGGCCACCCTCGAGGGCAACTACGTGACCTACGGCGGCATGGAGGACGTGCTCGACTTCTACGGCGACACCGGCTGCCTGCATGTGGACCTCACCTTCTCGAGCGCCCTCAACGGCTTCTCGCAGAAGGGCTTCTCCTACACGGTCGAGAAGTCGGAGACCACCGTCGGCTGGGCGAGACCGGCTGTTGACGAGAAGTACAACGTCGGCTACGCCGCCGAGATCGAGACCTTTGTCGACTTCTGCGCGAAGAATGCCGAGGCCAATGTCGGCATGCGCGGCGAGGACGGGCTCGAGGCGCTCAAGGTCATCAACTATATCTACCAGTCGGCCAAAGAGGGCAGAGCTGTGAAGAATCCGAACCTGGAGGCATAAAGAGAGATGGGAAAAGATATCCTGCTGCCGGTTGACATTGCCGGAATCCATTTTAAGAACCCGTTCTTCGTGGCGTCGGGTCCGACGACAAAGTCGGTCGCCCAGCTGCGGAGAATCGAGGAGGCGGGCTGGGCCGCGGCGTCGATCAAGCTGACGATCGACCCGTTCCCCTATGTCAACCGCAAGCCGCGCTACGCGGTCTTCAAGGACAGAAACGCGCTCTGCTTCACCACCGAGAAGCGGCTGAAGACCGACGAGGGTCTCCGGCTGATGGACAACGCGAAGAAGAAGCTCAAAGAGCTCATCCTGATGGCGAACATCACCTATGCGGGAGACGACGGAGTCGAGGGCTGGGTGCGGCTCGCCAAGGAGTTTGAGAATGTCGGCGCGGACATCATCGAGCTCAACATGTGCTGCCCGAACATGAGCTTCAACCTGGAGCTCACGATGGGCTCGGAGCACGTCTCGAAGGCGCGCACCGGCGCCTCGCTCGGCCAGCAGGGCGGAGCGGTCGCGGAGATCGTGCGCGCGATCAAGAAGGAAGTAAAGATTCCGCTCTTTGTTAAGCTAACGCCGGAGGGCGGTAAGGTGGGCCAAATCGCCAAGGAGGTCTACGAGGCGGGCGCCGACGCGGTCGGCGGCACCTCCAACCGGATGGCGATGCCCCCGATCAATCTCGACGACCCGTCGAAGTCCCCGTTCCACCTGACCGAGGAGATCTCGATGGCCTGCCATTGCGGCCACTATCTGCTGCCGCTGGCGCTGCGCGACACCTACGAGATGAGAAACATCGCGGGCCCGGATATGCGGATCATGCAGGCGGGCGGCATCGTGAACTGGGAGGACGCGGTCGATATGATCATGTGCGGCGCGGACCTCGTCGGCGTCTCGTCCGAGACGCTGATCCGCGGCTTTGACTATATCCACGAGCTCAAGGAGGGCGTGAAGAACTATCTCGACGCCCACGGCTATAAGAACCTCTCGGAGATCCGCGACGCGGTGGTGCCGCACGTGAAGACGGCGGCGACCGTCACCGTCTACGACGGCTACGCGAAGATCAAGGACAACAAGCTCGCCGGCCCTTGTAAGGCGGCGTCCCCCACCCTCACCCCGGCGCAGTCGGTGGTGCGCTATGTGGCGGACCGGAAGTTCAAGGAGGCGTACAGCACCCTTGTGAAGTCGGGCCCCTTGAAGGAGGTCACGGCGTTTGTCGGCGAGGAGGCGGCCGAGAAGGCCTGCACCCGCGGCATCACCGGCAAGCCGGTGCGCATCGGCGAGGTGTATCGCTTCCTCTTTGAGAAGGCGAGAAAAGAGAAGTTAGACGTCGCGATCAAGCGCGAGGCCGACTGCGGCAAGCGCGCCGCGGTCATCGGCGCGGGCGCGGCGGGCCTCTCGGCGGCGTATGAGCTGCGTCTGCTCGGTTACGATGTGACCGTATTCGAGCGCGAGGAGAAGGCGGGCGGCATCCTGCGCTACGGCATCCCCGCGTTCCGCCTGGACAAGGGCGCGATCGACCGCGAGGTCGCGCGGCTCGAGGGTCTCGGCATCAAATTTGAGTACGGCAAGGCGGTCTCCGAGCCGGAGCTCGACGCCTCCTATGACTATGTCGTGACGGCGACCGGATTCGACGGAGTGACTCCGCTCGCGGTGCCGGGCGGCGAGACGGCGGTCTCTGTGCTCGACTATCTGAAGAGCGTCAACACCGGCGCTGCGGAGAAGGAGTGCGGCGCGGTTGTTGTGATCGGCAACTACGGCGCGCTTGACGCCGCGCGTTCGGCGCTGCGGCTCGGCGCCTCGAAGGTCTACATCGTCGGCGGCGACGGCATGGCCGACAGCGAGCGCGACATCTCGCTCGGTCTCGACGAGGGCGTCGTGATCCTCGCGAACACCGAGGCGGTCGAGGTGACGGCCGAGGGCGTTGTCGCGGCCAACCGCGATGCTGCGGACGCGAAGTTCACCTTAGCTGCGGCGAAGGTGATCAATGCGACGGGCCTTGAGGGCGGCGTGAACACCGCCAACGGCGTGGAGTCGGCGATCCTGCTCGGCAAGAAGCTCGCCCACGCGGTGGACAGCTCGGTCGCGCTGCCGGTGCAGCCGAATGTGGTCGATCCGTACAAGGTGATCGAGCGCAACGGCTTTATCCGGGACGAGGGCTATCTCGATCTGGTGAAGGTTCCGGCGGCGAAGCGGGTGAAGTCGTTTGACCTGCCCTCGCGGACGATGACCGAGGAGGAGGCAGTGGCCGAGTCCGGAAGATGCCTGCGCTGCGGCTGCGGCGACGGCTGCTCGATCTGTAAGGATCTCTGCGCGGAGTTTGCGATCTACAACCCGGGGACCGACTGCATGACCATCAACGAGAAGGCGTGCGTCGCCTGCGGCATGTGTTACAATCTTTGCCCGAACGGCAACATTGAAATGATCAATCGCGGGGTTTCCGTCTGAGAGCGGGACTCCGAATAATAGGAGCGTTAGCAAGGGCACCTTCCCTACGGAAGGTGCCCTTGCGCTTTTGTATCTTAACTGAGAACTGTGGTGGTTCAGCGGCGCAGCCCTATTGGCCATGCCGTTTTTACTCTGCTGCGTCCCCGTTCTGCGAAATGTTTCCAAACGCTTCTTCCATTTCTTTGGAGCTGAGTTCCTGCGGGCTACCGAAGCCGTGGGATAGATGTCGATCAACGGAACGCGCTTACCGCCGGAGGAGCTCAGCGCATACACGGCCATCCTGTCAGTAGACTCGTGTATCAGTTCGGACGTGAGCTCCTTGGAATTTATAATCTGTTTGATCTTGCCGGCGAATTTTTGCAGGCTCTCGGTCTTGTCCGTTTTGGTTTCAGGAGAGCGCTGCATTTCGGGAAGCGCTGTTTTCAGCTTTTGCTGTTCTTTCCTCATAAGACGCCGGCAGAGCAGCGCGGCGCTCATCGGACAGCTTCCCGTTTGCACTGCCCCCATAGATTTTCTGTGTCGAGCTGTCGGTCTCGGCAGTCCCCTTGTCCGGCTCCCGACGCTTCTGTGCGAGCTTTTTCTGGCAGCATTTCATCCGCTTGCGGGAAAACTCTTTTTCGAGGGCTTGCACATTCAAAAGGATGCGCCGTTTACATTCCGCCGCCTGTTTCCGCCAGAGCCGTCAGCGCACCGGCAATGTCGGTATTGATACAGATGGATTGTTTCGCAATGACATCGGGGCGGACGGCTTCTCCCAGATTGATACAGGCGTAAACCGCTTTCGGATTCTGATAGGTCAACTTCCAAAACGGGTATTTGATGATGGCAGGGGTATTTCCGCCGACGCCCAACTCCAGAAAGAGAATATGCAGTCCCGCATGGCGGCGCAGGAAATCCTCGTAGCGCCGGGCGGCATTATGCCAGCCCTCGTCTTCCACAAAGGTCATATCCGTTCGCAGATTCATCGTCATGGGCGCACCGCAGACAGGACAGTAGGGCACCAGCTCGCCGGGAACTTTTCTGTGTTCCTGTTTTTCCAGCATTTTTTTGACAACCGCTTCATTATCATAGGTTCTCTGGTGGCAGGGCTTGGAACACTGCCAGAGACCATAATCCCCCTGGGTGTAGAACAGGCGGCTCTTATCGAATCCGGCTTTCTGAAAACAGTGGTCCACATTGGTGGTCAGCACAAAATAGTCCTTATTCTCCGCCAGCCGGAGAAGATCGTTGTAAACCGGCTTCGGCGCATCGATATAGCGGTTGATGTAGATATACCGGCTCCAATACGCCCAGTGTTCTTCCAGAGTTTCAAAGGGGTAAAAGCCGCCGGAATACATATCCCGAAACCCGTACCTTTCTATAAAGTCGCTGAAATATTTTTCGAAGCGTTCGCCGGTATAGGGAAACCCGGCTGAGATAGAAAGTCCGGCTCCTGCGCCGATCACGATTGCATCGGCTGTTTTGATCTCATGTTTCAGTTTTCCCAGCTGTTCTGAGCAGTCTCCCGTAGATGTCGTAATCCAGCTCCTTGAAAACATTGAAGATCACCTCAACTTTGTTTGGATTTTCCCGCCGCCATTTCGTCACCGTTTGAATCGCGACCTGCGCCGCAAGCTCGTTCGGGAAGTGAAACTCCCCGGTGGAGATACAGCAGAACGCTACGCTGCGGAGCCCGTGTTTTGCCGCCAGTTCCAGACAGGAGCGGTAACAGCTTGCCAGCAGCGTTCGATCTTCTTCTGTAACAGTACCGCCGGTGACCGGGCCGACGGTGTGCAGCACATACCGGCAGGGCAGGTTGTAAGCTTTTGTGATTTTCGCTCCGCCGGTTTGCTCTTCATGTCCCTGCCGTTTCATCTGTTCGAAACACTCCAGACGAAGCTGTAGGCCCGCATAGGTGTGGATGGCGTTGTCGATGCAGCCGTGGCAGGGGACGAAGCAGCCCAGCATTCCGCTGTTTGCCGCGTTGACAATGGCGTCGGCGGCAAGGGAGGTGATATCGCCCCGCCAGAGATACAGTCCGGGTTGTACCGGCGTCAAATCCTGAAGTCTTGTGACGCCCCGTTCGACAAGGCGTTCAGACAGATAGGCGTCCTGTACGCTCAAAAATTCTGCGCTGACTGGGAGGGGCGGGCGCACATTCATCAGGCTGCGCAGAAGCTGCCGCTTTTCCGGAAGGGAATCCGGTGCCGGGATGTCTTGATTGTCTCTGCGCTCCTTTTGCAAATAGCGGATCAGAAAATCCAGCCGTTCGTTCTGTGTCATGCCGCTACCTCCGTTCGATTGCCCTTGCAGGGCAGATTTCACAGCAGTTTCCGCAGTGCAGGCAGTGAGCCTGCGCGATGACCGCCGGAGCACAGGTCAAGTCAATGCAGTTCTGCGGGCAGACCGTTTCACACTCCCCGCAGCCGGTGCAACTGTCTGTGATGAAATACCCGCCCGCTTCCGCCCTCGCACATCCAAAGGGAAAGGAAAGGCGCTCTATCGGCTGTTTGGAGAGATCAAACCACTCCCCATCGCCATCATAAATTTGGAACACCGTCAGCGCCTTTTGGGATTCCTGTGTGGGATAAATTTCCCGCATATAGGGATTTTTTTCAAACAGACGGCGAAGATGCGTATCTCCGAGCTCTTTTACCTTTCCCCGCAGCGATATGGCCGCACGGGACATGGTATCCTTGCCCTTTATTCCTGTCAGCGCAATATATCCCCTTTTTTTCAAACGGCCATAAAGGCCCTTGCCTTTTGCTGTCAGGAAGTAAAGACTGTTTTCGTCAGCGTCCATCATGTCGATGGCGCAGGTGACGGGCAGTCCGTTATCGTCAACGGTTGCGGCGACAACCGTATGGATTTCTTCCCGCAAATCGTTTAAGTATCTGCCTGCCGACATTGTGTCCTGCTCCTCCCGCGGATAAAGCCGGGGGATAGCCCCGGCCGATTTGAAATTCCGGATCAGGCAAAGAAGAAACCCGCCGTCATGTCCAGATAGTTTTGACCGCTGTATGCAGGGTACTGCTTGCCGACTTCTGCCTTAAACTCGTCCGCGTTCTTGCAGCCTGCCGCAATCTTTTTCAGATTTTCCAGATAGTCAATCTTTGTCTGGGCATCTTTCAGGTCCTCCGGTGTATTGTGCGAGGTGAGGATCAGATCGTAGCCCTTTGCAATGTAGCTGCGAAGTTCTGCAATCATCGCGTCGGCATGGTCTGCGTCCGCCACGATGGAGTGGCAGTCGTGACCCAGCATATGGGTGTAAACCGCGCTGATTTCAGGAATCTCAACATCAAAAGCATCCGCTGTCTGTTTGATCAGAAAATCGATGCCGCCAATGGTCACTTTGCCGGATTCCATCACATTGGTGATCTTGTGAACGGAAGAATCAAAGAGTTCTCCGAACGAGCCGGTAAAGTTGTCGATCAGAGCCTTGCCTCCGCCGCTCTCGGAAAAATCTATGGCGTTCTGCGTTGCATACTTCGGTACGTCGGGGAGAAAAGTCGCGCCGGCGCCGTGATAAGCGACAAGCATACCCTCTACTTCCGTCTCATTCAGATAGTCCGTAAGTTCCCTGATGTTGTCAAAGAAACAGGGCGACTCGATGACAACGGCTTTTCCGTTCTTCTCAACGATGAACACCTCATCGTCGATAAAATCGTTGGTCTTATAGGCGTGCAGTTTGACGCCGCCAAAGTCGTAGATGCTCATTTCGCCTTTGGCGAGTTTTACAGATGTAAATGTATTTTTGTTCATGATCGTAACCTCCTGAGAATGGTCCTGTCCATTTTGAGCTCTGCGGCGGCCGTCCTGTGTAGCTCTTGCCCTTATTATAGCGCTTTGGGCTCTGCTGTAAAGTAAGCACAATATTGTGCGCAAGTTACCTAAAAGATACGATTGGATGGTTACTGGGAGGAAACAAATGCGTATTCAAGGGCTTTTTCAGCCTTTGAAGGAGGGAGCTGTTTTTTTATCTCGAGCGGATTCTTGACGAAAAATCCACCATATAGTATAATTATAAACAAAGTTTCTATTAGAAACTATAGGAGGGAACAAGCTTGAGCGAGCGAAAATCAGTAAAAGAGCTGCCGGCGTGTCCGGTGGAAACGACGCTGACGCTGATCGGGGATAAATGGAAGGTTTTGATTTTGCGCGACCTGATGCCAGGGACAAAGCGGTTTGGGGAGCTTAAAAAATCCATTGGGAGTGTGTCGCAGAAGGTGCTGACGGCTCAGCTTCGGGCAATGGAGGAGAGCGGCCTGCTTACCCGCACTGTGTATGCCGAAGTGCCGCCCAGAGTGGAGTATACATTGACTGAGCTGGGAAAAAGTCTGAAACCGATCCTCGACGCGATGCAGGCCTGGGGAGAGGAATACAGGGTCTCCTTGAGATGAGAGCATATCTATCAGCGCTTAAAAGTGAAAAATGAGAGGCTGAAAAAGACCGGCTTCAAGCCGTTTTTCGGGCATAAACTTGAGGGGTAAGGTGTTTGTACCTTACCCCTCGATTTTGCGTTTGAAAGCGTCTTCCTGCGAGATACCGCACTCGAATAGAAACATTTCGCACTTATCATGGATAGCAGGTTCTTTCTGATAATTAGAATAAGTCGATATGCTTTTAAAGCCGCATTCCTTTAAATATTCTTCCATTTCTCCATATCGGTACAAGTGCGTTTGAAAATCCATGCGTTCGCTCTGCAATAGTTCTGCCCCGCTGTAGAGTTCATAGACAGACGGGGAGAACTGCGTCTGACTGTTTTCGTCGTAGTGGTTTTTCCCTTTCAGGATCAGGTCGTAGCCTTCTTTTGTTTTCGCGGAGGCGCTTACTTGATACGCGCTGTCCTCATTGCACCGGTCAGAGACGGTATCGACAGCAAACACGAATTTTCCTCCAGGCGCCAACAGGTCTTTTATCTTTTGCAGAATCTTCCTGCAAATACACATATCTGTGAATAAGGAAATGGAGCCGGAGGGGATAAAAATATAGTCAAACTTTTCCTGCGGGGTATAGCTGATCATGTCCGCCTGTATCACCTTTGCGTCCGGCGCTTTCCGTTTTAATTTCGCCAGCATTTCTTCCGATAAATCGATTCCGCTGATGTCAAAGCCGCGCTCCAAAAACGGAACCAGAAATCGTCCGCTACCGCACAGGGGTTCTAAAATTTTCTTTCCTTTTTCTGCGTAGGAAAGGTAGAAATTCAGTTCGTCCTGCGGCGCTTGTTCATGTAAGATCTCGTACATCTCGGTACACAAGCCGCCGTAATAATTTTGCCTTATTTCTCCCATTTTTTCATTTCCTGAAATTGCGCTTATAAGTTCGGTTCTATAAAATGCACAGCTGAATTGTCCCAGTATTTTTGATAGACACGGCTTTCATTCCCGTCAAGGTTGAGCTGGTACATCCGGAAGGTGACCGGAATATTTTTCGGCTGCCATTGTTCCTCGTAAGAATATTGGTATTTCATTCCTACATTCCGCATGACGCCGCCGCTTCTGGGGTTGTTCCGGTCATGGGTCGCCGTGATGTACGGCAGGCCGTCCTTTTTTACTTGCGCTATGACCGCCTTGCCCGCCTCCGTAACAAGCCCTTTGTGCCAGAATTCCCTGCGGAGTCCATAGCCAAAGTCGTGATGATCTTCCATATCCACTTTTATGTAGCCGACGGGGCAGTTGCCCTCTTTCAGACAGATCGCGTAGGCATAGGCCTGCGGCTGCGCATATTTTGATGCGTACCTTTCCTTATAAAATTTCTCCGTTTCGTCCATGTCCTTTACAGGATACCAAGGCAAAAACTTGTTGACTTCCTCATCCTTCAGGATGAGGAACAGCGCGTCCATATCCTGTTTTGTAAATTTTCTTAAAATCAGACGCTCTGTTTCTAATGTAGGTGTATTCATTTGTGTTTCTCCATCACGAAATCGTTTCAAAAGGCTTCTGTATAAGGCTCATATACAAAAGCGGATAGGAATTTCCCTGTTCGTCAAGTTCTGTCCGTTTGTATACCTGAAAGCCCATGTGTTCATAAAATCCTTTTGCCTGCGGGTTCTGCTCATTGACCGCCAGCCGCTCAACGCCATAATTTTTGATCCCATATTGAATCAGGCGTTTCCCCAAACCCTTTCCTCTTTCCTCCGGGGAGATGAACAGCATTTCCAGCGTATTGTCCTCAATTCCCATAAAAGCCACGGGGCAGCCCGCATCGTCTTCGGCGATCGTTAAATGGGCAACCCCATTCAACGCCTGTGGTACATATTCTTTGATACTTTTGATTTCGCCGTCCGAAAGGAACAGGTGGGTGGCCCTGACAGAGCTCTCCCACACTTCCAGCAGTCGTTCCATCAAATCCGGCGTCCTGTCTGTTACTTCAACGATTTTCATTCCTGTTCCCATCGATTAAAAAATATTTCGTCATTCAATTTATCATAACTGTAAGACCAAAATCAATATGCTTCGGTTGAATTCCTATTGCAATCATCCGAGAGTTTATTTCTCTGATTTCCCAGCTGCTTCTAAGGCGGAGTGAGGCTTGTTATCTTCGGTTTTGCAGCTTTCCTATTGGCCTTGATTTATGCGAAAAGCGCTTCTGTGTTCACGCTTTCCGAAGCCGCTTCACGCAGCACATTCATCTTGCCCCACTTCATCGGCTGCGCGGCTGCATCCCTTCGCGCCTTTTCATCTGTTTTACCAGCCGAAAAAACATATCTTCCGCCTCCATACCCGCAAGGCGGCTGCGGCCGCTCTCCGCCTGCCAGAAAAGCTGGCGTAAAACTGCGCGGTCAAATATACCGCGAGGGTTATTTTCTTCGGCCGGCAGCAGTCGCTCTGCGGAGTAGCGCTGATATCTGTTTTTTCTCAATATCATGCGAACCCTCCAATTTGATTGAGTTTTCTACAAATCCAATCCTTCCGACGGAGTACAAAAGCCGAAGAGAGACACCTGCCTTATGAAGTGCCTCCCCGGGCGCTCCCTTTTTTGTCAGTTCCGTGGATCAAATGTAAAATTTCGGAGAAAAAAGAGGCTTGTTTTTGGCGAAATAGACAAAAAACTATTGCGCTGGCGGGCGTAAAGTTTTATTATAAAAAAGAGGTCTCTATCTTCCGACGCCATCCCGCGGAGGGCGCAGGCGGCTTTTGGAATGTGGCGTATTTCCGGCGGGACAGCTCTGTGCGGGAGCGAGCCGGGCCGGAACAAGAGGGGGGCCGGGGCTCCTCCGGTGCGAGAGAAGGGCCCCGCCTTTTTGAAGGAGGAACCCCATTTTTCCGGGCGTACCTGCGGCCTGTGCGGATGTTTTGTAAATTTTGTGAAAACAAGAGAAAGGGAATCCGAGATGAAAAGAAAAGAGCTGATTTTGCCGGTGACTGTCGCCGGTATCGAGTTTAAGAACCCGTTTTATGTGGCCTCGGGGCCGACGACCAAGTCGATGGCGCAGCTGCGCCGCATCTACGAGTGCGGCTGGGCGGGCGCGTCGATCAAGCTGACGATCGATCCGGTGCCCTATGTCAACCGCAAGCCGCGCTACGCGCTCTTCCACGACCGGGACGCGCTCTGCTTCACCACTGAGAAGCGGCTCAAGACCGAGGAGGGCCTCCGCCTGATGGAGGAGGGCAAGAAGGAGCTAAAAGACCTCATCCTGATGGCGAACATCACCTACGCGGGCGACGGCGGCGTCGAGGGCTGGGTGAACCTCGCCAAACAGTTTGAGAACGTCGGCGCGGACATCATCGAGCTGAATATGTGCTGTCCGAACATGAGCTTCAACCTGGAGCTCACCAAGGGATCGGACAGCGCCTCGACCAAGCACACCGGCGCCTCCCTCGGCCAGCACGGCGACGCGGTGGCGGAGATCGTGCGCGCGATCAAGAAGGAAGTGAAGATTCCGGTCTTTGTCAAGCTGACGCCGGAGGGCGGCAAGATCGCCCAGGTCGCGAAGACGCTGATGGCGGCGGGGGCCGACGCGGTCGGCGGCACCTCCAACCGGATGGCGATGCCCCCGATCAACCTCGAGAACCCCGCGAAATCCCCCTTCCACCTGATGGAGGAGATCTCGATGGCCTGCCACTGCTCGACCTATATCAAGCCGCTGGCGCTGCGCGACACCTACGAGATGAGAAATGTCTGCGGGCCGGACCTGCGGATCATGCAGGCGGGCGGCGTGCGCAAGTGGGAGGACGCGATCGAGCACGTGATGTGCGGCGCGGACCTGCTCGGCATCTCGTCCGAGACGCTGATCTCCGGCTACGACTTTTTGGAGGACATCGTCGTCGGGATGCAGAACTACTTAAAGGAGCACGGCCACAAGAGCCTCTCCGAGATCCGCGACGCGGTGGTGCCGCACGTGCGCACCGCGGCGGACGTCACCATCTACGACGGCTACGCCCACATCAAGGACAACCGGCTCGCCGGACCCTGTAAGGACGCCTGCCCGGCGCACGTCCCGGCTCAGGCCTATGTGAAGAAGGTGGCAAAGCGCGATTTCAAGGGCGCCTATGAGAGCATCATGGGGGCGGGCCCGCTGCAGAGCCTCTGCGGCGAGATCTGCAACCACAAGTGCGAGGAGGCCTGCTCCCGCGGCGTGATCGGCGAGGCGATCCGCATCCGCGAGCTGAAGCGGTTCGTGCTCGACTACGCGGAGAAGCAGGGGTGGAGCTATGAGCTGAACCCCGCGGCGAAGAACGGCAAGTCGGTCGCCGTGGTCGGCAGCGGCCCCGCGGGCATCGCGGCGGCCTATGAGCTCGCGCTCGCGGGCTACGATGTGACGGTGTTTGAGAAGGAGGAGAAGACCGGCGGCATGCTGCGCTACTGCATCCCGGACTTCCGGCTCGACAAGAGTCTCATTGACAAGGAGATCGCGCGGCTCACAAAGCTCGGTGTCAAGATTGAGTGCGGCCGCGCGCTCGGACGGGACTTTACCGTCGACTCGCTCCGGAAGGAGTACGCCGCGGTGGTGCTCGCCATCGGCGCGCAGAAGGGCAAGGCGCTGCACGTCGAGAACGAGGACGCGGCGGGCGTCTATCCGGCGGTCGACTACCTAAAGGATGTCTATAACGGCAAGATCACGAGTGCCTCGGGCACCGTCGTTGTCATCGGCGGCGGGTTCACCGCGGTCGACTCGGCGCGGACGGCGAAGCGGCTGGGGGCGGAGAAGGTCTACATCGCCTACCGCCGCACCAAGGACGAGATGCCCGCCACCCGCGAGGAGGTCGCCGAGGCGGAGGCCGAGGGCGTGAAGATCATGTACCTCGTCTCGCCGGTGGAGATCGGCGCATCGGGCGGCAAGGTGACTGGAATCCGCCTCTGCAACCAGGTGCTGGATGTGGAGGACGCCTCGGGCAGAAGAAAGCCGGAGGCGGTGGACGGCGCGATGTTCGATCTTAGCTGCACGACGGTGATCGCGGCGACCGGCCAGGAGGTCGACGCGGCCGCGGGCGTCGGCAACGGCCGCGGCTGGATCGAGGTGGACGCGAAGTTCGCCGCGGGCGAGGGCGTCTTCGCCGCGGGCGACGCGGTCGAGGTCGACAGCGTGATCGCGGCGGTCGCGATGGGCAAGAAGGCGGCGAAGGCGGCCGACGAGTATGTCAGAGGCGGCGCGTCGGCGATCAATGCGCCGGAGCAGCTCCAGCGGGTCGACCCGATCAAGGTGATCGAGAGAAACGGTTTCTTCACCGACGGCGAACCCATCTCGCTCGAGGTGAGAAGCGGGGAGGAGCGGGTCCACGACTTTAAGCCCTACACTCGGGTGTTTACCGAGGAGGAGGCGGTCGCCGAGGCCTCGAGATGTCTCGGCTGCGGCTGCGGCGAGGGCTGCTCGATCTGTAAGGATATCTGTTCCGAGTTTGCCATCCACTCGGATGGACCGGACAGGGTTGCCATTCACGAGGACGAGTGCGTGGCCTGCGGCATGTGCTACAACCGCTGCCCGAATGGGAATATCGAGATGATCAACCGCGGTACGACCGTGTAAAAGAGGCGTTCCGTCGGCGCCCTCTCCGGAGGGCGCCGATTTTTTCGGAGCGAGATTTTGCGACGGTCAGGTGTAAAACAGAACAGATTTGGTAAAAAAGGAGAGTGACGATGTCGAATATTCAGCTGGTGCACAGAACGCCGATCGAAAAGGGCTGGTCGGGCGACCGGAAATACTGCGCTGTGGACAGGGCGGGGAAAAAATATCTGCTGCGCGTCTCGGCGGCGGAGCAGTATGAGCGTAAAAAGCTCGAGTTTGAGCAGATGAGGCGGGTTGCGGCGCTGGGAATTCCGATGTGCGAGCCGCTGGAATTCGGCCGGTCGGAGGAGGGGGTCTACTCCATTCAGAGCTGGATTGAGGGGATGGACGCCAAGGAGCTGATTCCCACGCTGGAGGGGAGCGAGCAGTACGCCTACGGCCGCACAGCGGGCCTGCTGCTGCAAAAGATCCACAGCCTCCCCGCACCCGAGGGGATCGTGCGCTGGGAGACCCGCTTCCGCCGGAAGGCGGAGCGGAAAATCCGGGCGTATGAGGCCTGCCCGCAGAGCTATGAGAACGGGCAGGCGTTTATTGACTATATCGGTGCAAACTGGGAGCTTTTGCACGACCGCCCAAACACCTACCAGCACGGCGATTACCACATCGGGAACATGATGATCGGGGAGGGGAGAACGCTCTATATCATCGATTGGGACCGGAACGATTTCGGCGACCCGTGGGAGGAGTTTAACCGGATTGTCTGGTGCGCGCAGGCGGCGCCGGCGTTTGCGGCCGGGATGGTGGACGGATATTTTGACGGCGACGTCCCGCAGGAGTTTTGGCGGCTGCTCGCGCTTTATATCAGCAGCAACACCCTCAGTTCGCTGCCCTGGGCGATTCCATTTGGACAGGAGCAGATCGACATCATGCGCGGACAGGCGGAGGATGTGCTGCGCTGGTATGACAATATGCGAAATCCCGTCCCGTCCTGGTACAGAGAGACAAGCGCTCTTTACTAGTTTCTCCAGTTGACTTTAGGGGTGGTTCTGGGTATAGTATAAAAGGATGAGTGCGCCAGGAGAAAGTCCGGCGCGGCGCACAGTCTTGGGTTATTTTGGAGAGTGGGATCTCCGTAAAAAATAAAAAGGAGAAAAACCGTGAACACGAAAGATTTGCAAGAGCTCAAGAAGGCGGCGGCCAGGGTGCGTATCGGCGC
>CAJFTX010000043.1 GCA_904420075.1 uncultured Clostridia bacterium
CCCCCTCTCGACATTTTTTAGACGTCCCCCGCCCCGGGCCGCAGAGGAGTCCCTCCCGCGCCCAAAAATCAGAGCCCGGCAAGCGCCCGCTCGGCCCGGGCTGCATCCGCCGTCTCCCTCTCAAAGACAGGCGGAAGCCTCCGCACCCCGGGAATAGGCACGGGGCGGCCTGCCCCGCGCCTCCCATTTTCATAAAGTCCGCGCGGAAGCGCCGCCCAACCCGGGCTGTCCTCTGCGGAGGACATCCGCTCTCCTTTGCAGACCGCTCACCGCACCGCCGTGAAAAAGAGCCGCGGAAACCGGAAGAGGATCTCCCCGTTCCGCTGCCGCGGGTAGGCCCGCACAAGCTCCGCATAGATCTCCCGCTCAAATGCCGCCCCCTCCTCCGGGGAGAGCGCCGCAAGATAGGGCCGCAGCCCCGTCCCCCGGTACCACTCGAGGAGTTCTCCGTGCGAGCGCAGCCGGTGAAAATAGGTGGTCCGCCAGAGGTCCACCTCCCGCGCGCAGTCGGAGAGCAGATCGAAGTACTCCCCCTCTGTGAGGGTGTAGAAGCTCCGCGGGTTTTGGAATTTCTCCCGCCACCGCGCGCTTCCCGCAACCTCGCCGATGATCCGGTGAACCGGCTCCTCCCAGTTCACCGGCACCTGCACGGCGAGCACGCCGCCCGTCCGCAGCAGGCCCACAAGCCCCGGCAGCAAGCTGCGGTGGTCGGGCACCCACTGGATGCAGGCGTTTGAAAACACGAGATCAAACTCTCCCGGCAGCTCCGAGAGTTCCCGCCCCACATCGCACCGCAGAAAATCACAGTCGGGCAGCGCCGCCCGCGCCGTCCGCAGCATCTCCTCCGAGCTGTCCACCCCGGTCAGCTGCGCCTCCCCGTACCGCGCGCGGAGCACAGCCGTGCTGTTGCCCGGCCCGCAGCCCACATCGAGCGCCCGCCGCACCTCCACCGGCGGAATCCCCGCCAGCAGCTCCCGCGCCGGGCGGGTCCGCTCCGCCGCAAATTTTAAGTACTGTGCCGAATCCCAGCCCGCCACAGTCCTCGCCTCCTCCCACAAAAAGGGGGACGGCAGAGCCGTCCCCTCATGTTCTCTCTTCGCCCTTAGTGCGCGCGTGTCTCCACGACCTCGCGCAGCTCCCGGAGGAACGCCTCGAGGGTCATCACGCCGCGGTCGCCCTCCTTGCGGTCCCGCACCGCGACCTCGCCGCTCTCCGCCTCCCGGTCGCCGACGACCAGCATATAGGGCACCTTGTCGAGCTGCGCCTCGCGGATCTTAAAGCCGATCTTCTCATTGCGGAAGTCGCCCTTCGCCCGGAAGCCCGCAGCCCGCAGCTTCTCGACAATCTCCTTCGCGTAGTCGGCCGTCCGGTCGGTCACCGGCAGCACCATCACCTGGGTCGGCGCAATCCAGGTCGGCATCGCTCCGGCGTACTTCTCGATCAGCAGCGCGAGCGTCCGCTCGTAGCAGCCGAGCGAGGTGCGGTGGATGACATAGGGGTGCTTGGTCTCGCCGTCCCTGTCGACATACTCCATCTGGAACCGCTCCGCCAGCTGGAAGTCGATCTGGATGGTGATGAGGGTGTCCTCCTTGCCGTGCACGTTCTTGATCTGGATGTCGAGCTTCGGCCCGTAGAAGGCGGCCTCGCCCTCCGCCTCGGTGTAGGCGATGCCCAGATGGTCGAGGATGGTGCGCATCTGATCCTGCACCCGCTCCCACTCCTCGGCCGAACCGATATACTTCTCTTTGTTCGCGGGGTCCCACTTGGAGAAGCGGTAGGACACGTCCTCATCGAGTCCCAGCGTCCGGAGCATGAAGGACGCCAGATCGACGCATCCGCGGAACTCCTCCTCCAGCTGCTCCGGCATGCAGGCGATGTGCCCCTCCGAGATGGTGAACTGCCGCACCCGGATGAGCCCGTGCATCTCGCCCGAGTCCTCGTTGCGGAAGAGGGTGGAGGTCTCATTCAGCCGCATCGGCAGGTCGCGGTAGCTGCGCTTCTTGTTCAGATACACCTGGAACTGGAAGGGGCAGGTCATCGGCCGCAGCGCAAACACCTCGTCCTCGCTCTCCGGATCGCCGAGTACAAACATCCCGTCCCGGTAGTGGTCCCAGTGGCCGGAGACCTTGTAGAGGTCGCTCTTGGCCATGAGCGGGGTCTTGGTGAGGATGTAGCCCCGTCTCTCCTCCTCGTCCTCGACGAACCGCTGGAGCAGCTGCACCACCTTGCTGCCCTTCTCGAGCAGGACCGGCAGTCCCTGGCCGATCATGTCCACCGTGGTGAAGAAGCCGAGCTCTCTTCCGATCTTGTTGTGGTCGCGCTTTTTCGCCTCCTCGAGTTTCTCCAGATGCTCGGTGAGCAGCGAGGCCTTCGGGAAGGCAACGCCGTAGATTCTCTGGAGCATCTTGTTTTTGGAGTCGCCGCGCCAGTAGGCGCCGGTGCAGGAGAGCAGCTTAAACGCCTTGATCTTCGAGACGTCGAGGAGATGCGGTCCCGCGCAGAGATCGACAAACTCCCCCTGCGTGTAGAGCGAGATCTCCTCCCCCTCCGGCAGATCGCGGATCAGCTCCACCTTGTAGGGCTCGCCCCGCTCCTCAAAGAAGCGGATCGCCTCGTCCCGCTCCATCGTCGAGCGCGCAAGCTCGAGCTTCTCCCCCACGATCTTCTTCATCTCCGCCTCGATCGCCTCGAGCTTCTCCTGGGTAAACGACTCCTCGCAGTCGAAGTCGTAGTAGAAGCCGGAGTCGATCGCGGGCCCGATGGCGAGCTTTGCCGACGGATAGAGCCGCTTCACCGCCTGCGCCATCACATGGGAGGCCGTGTGCCAGAACGCCTTCTTGCCCGCCGGATCGTCAAAGGTCAAAATCGAGAGCGCGCAGTCCGCCTCGAGCGGATACCGCAGGTCGCGCACCTCTCCGTCAACCTCGCCCGCCATCGCCGCGCGCGCAAGCCCCGGCGAGATCGCGGACGCCGCGTCGTAGACGCTCGCCCCCTTCTGGAGCTCCTTTACGCTCCCGTCTTTCAGTGTCACCTTTATCATCTCTCGCACCTCTTTCAAACCTTCTCAAAAAATAAAAAAGCCCACCCCACAAATTGGGGTGAGCAATTACTCACGGTTCCACCCAAATTGCGCGCAGCCGCGCGCCACTCAAGGTAGGACAAATAACGGCGTCCAAGCCGGCCGCGCTCCTCGCGGGCAACTCCAGCGGTGGTACAAAAACCGTCCGCCGCCGCAGGGACTCTCAGCGCCTCATCCCCGCTCTCTGCTCGCGACTCTTTGACCGTCTCGCTCCGCCGTCACTGTTTTTTGGGTATCCGGCAAGGGTGGTGCTTTCGCTCCAAACCGCCCTGCCTTGCAAATTATAATACTCCGTCTGCCCGGACTTGTCAAGTCCTTTTTCAATTTTTTCGTTCTCTGTTCGCCGCCCACCTTCCCGCCGCCGAAATATGTTCTCCGTCATCCCCGCTCTTTCGCTCGCCGCCGGTATGGTCCGGTACGCAGAGATTCCGCCGAGTCCGCTGCACAGTCTCTTTCGATCCCGCCCCACAGAGATCGCCCGATCCGGCCTCCGGAGCGAGACGCGCCGTCCGAGGACGAAAGCCGGTCGGTCCATCCACTGCGCCGCGGCCCAAAAGCGGCGCAGAGCCCACCAAAAGACAGCTGCGCGCCCCTCTTCAGGCACAGGCATAAATTCCCCGGCCGCCCGGCTCAGTTCCGCTGGAGAGCGCCCGTCCTCCGCTCATACAGCACAAATTCCGGGATATCCGCAAGCCCTCTCCCGAGGTCCGATCTCCCCGCAAAGCGAAAGCCCAGCTTTTCATACAGCCTCCTCGCGGGGAAATTCTCGGGCACTACATCCAGCCGCAGCGCGCGGTACCCGCGCTCTTCGGCATACGCGATGCAGGCGTTCACGAGGAAACGTCCCACCCCCTGTCCGCAGTGCGCGGGGTCCACCGCCAGCGTGTGCAGCACCAGATACTCCCCCAATTTGAGCTCCGTCTCCCACTTCACGCCCAGATACTCCCCTCCCGGGTCCTCGTCCAGCACAAACGCACCCACCGCGCTGTCCCCCTCCGCGCAGAGAAACTGCGCGCGCCGCAAAATCGCCGCGCGCACCGTTTCGGCGGAGGGATACACCCCGTAGGTCCACTTGGGATAGTTGACCGTCTCGGTCAGACGGCGCACCGCCCGGTCATAGAGTGCGGCAGTGCGCTCAAATTCCGCCATCGTACATCTCACAATCCGCATACAAACCTCCTTCCAACAATTCCTCCTATAAAAACATCTGCGCTCCCGGCGCAAACGCACGCTCTATTTTATCTCCCCGGAAGAAATTCCGCCGCCACAATAAAAAATTCCCGTTTCCGCCGGAATCGGTAAGCCGTAGCCCGCCCGGCGCTTTCACCGAGAGGCGCTCCGCCGCCCGCCGGGCCCGGCAGCTCGCGCGCCCGCGTCCTCCCCTCCGCAAAAACGGGCGGCCCCTTCCGGGCCGCCCGTCGCGCGTTCACATCCGCTTTTTGTGGGTGAAGTTGCGCTCGCCCTCGGCAAAGGGAGCCACCGTGTCCCCGCTCCCGCGCAGCTTGTACTTGTAGATCATCAGTCCCTCGAGCCCGACCGGCCCGCGCGCGTGAATCTTCGAGGTGGAGATTCCCACCTCCGCGCCGAAGCCGAAGCGGAATCCGTCGGCAAACCGGGTCGAGCAGTTCCAGAAGACGTCGGCCGAATCCACCGCGTCCAGAAAGCGCTCCGCCGCCGCCCGGTCCTCGGTCACAATCGCGTCGGTGTGCCCCGAGCCGTAGGTGTTGATGTGCTCCACCGCCCGCTCAAGGTCGCTCACCACCCGGACCGAGAGCTCCGGCCCCAGGTACTCGTGCGCCCAGCCGAAGGGCGGCGGGGCGCAGCCCAGAATCTCCTGCGCCCGCTCGCAGCCGTAGAGGGTGATCCCCTTCTCCCGCAGCGCCGCCGCCACCGCGGGCAGCACCGTCTCCGCCGCCGCCTCATGCACCAGCAGCGTCTCACAGGCGTTGCAGGCCGCCATATACTGGCACTTGGAGTCCACCGCGACCGCGACCGCCCGCGCCTTGTCCGCCGCCGCGTCGAGATAGAGGTGACAGATACCGTCCGCATGCCCCATCACCGGGATGTGCGAGTTGTCCATGATGTACCGCACAAACTCGTTCGACCCCCGCGGGATCAGAAGGTCGATCGTCTCGTCCTCCGACAGCATCTCCGAGACGTCCGCCCGCGTCTCCAGCAGTGCGAGCCACCCCTCCGGGCATCCCGCCTCCACCGACGCCCGGTAGATCACCTCATAGAGCGCCCGGTTGGTCCGCTGCGCCTCGCTTCCCCCTTTTAGGAGGGCGCCGTTCCCGCTCTTGAGGCAGAGCGACGCGATCTGTACCAGCGCGTCCGGCCGCGCCTCGAAGATGATGCCGATCACCCCGATCGGGCACGCCACCTTCTCGAGCACCAGTCCCGGCGCGAGCTCGGTCTCCGCAAGCTTCGCGCCGACCTTGTCCGGAAGCGCCGCCAGCGCCCGCAGCCCCTCGACACAGCCCGCAAGCTTCTTCTCGTCGAAGCGCAGCCGCGCCCGCACCGCCGGGGCGATCTCGCTCGCGGTCTCCATATCTTCACGGTTGGCCGCAAGCACGCTCTCCCGCTCCCGCTCGAGCGCGTCCGCCATCCGGAGCAGCGCCGCCGCGCGCTGCTCCCCGCTGAGCGCGGAGAGTTTCAGATAGGCGCTCCGCACCGCCTTCGCCGTCTCCTTTACCGACATCTTCTCCATCCTTTCAAAACTGATGAGCGGGGGCGTCCCCGCCCCCGCACGCCGTCACTGTTCTTCGTCTCCGCTGAAACCGGGAGCCACCTCCACCGGCTGCTCCGGCACCCAGCTGGCCACATAGTCGGCCCGCTCCTCCCCCGGCGCGAGCCCCGGGTCCTTCACGCGGAACTTCCCCGCAAACCCCTCGTTCTCCGCCGCATAGTGGAAATGGCACATCGCAATCCCCATGTCGATCTCGGTCATGTCAAACCGGGGGGCAAACATCCCCGCCGGCACCTCCGCCTTGTAGAAGTGGAACACCCCGTCCCGGAAGACGAGCCGCCACGGCTGGCGGTTGCGCGCGCTCGGCGCGAGCCGCACCGCCTCCAGCGCCGGATAGTATCCGCCCACCTTAAAGTAGTTGAGCGGGCTGCCGAGCTCCCCGTCGAAACAGATGTCCTCCAGCTCGCGGCGCCGGCCGCCCTTCGACAGTTTCGAGGCAAGTCTCCCCTGGAGGCTCTCCGCCTCCGCCGCAAATCCGACCGGAGCGACCACGGGCAGAATCCGGTCCTCCGGCAGCTGCACAAGCTCCGCCATGCGCTCCTGCCGGAAGGTCCCTCCGAGCACACAGCTCGAGAGCCCGAGCGCCGTGCCGAAGAGGATCGCGCGCTCCAGCAGGAAGCCCACCTGGCAGAGCGCGAAATCCGCGTCCGAGGAGACGCTCGCCGCCAGAAAATAGCGCGCGTTTTTGATCACCCCGTGGGTGAGCTTCGCGGAGTGGTCCCCCGTCTCATGGAGGTCCACAAGATGGAGCTGCGCATCCCCGCCGAACGGGGTCTCCCGCCCCGCGAGAAACGCCCGAAACGCCTGGAGCGATTTCGGCGCGATCTCCTCTCCGGAAAAGGTTCTCACCGAGTGGCGCGCCTCGATCATCTTGAAGAGATCGAGCGCCTTTAAAATCTCATCCTGTTTCATCCGAGTCTCCATTCCGCCGCAAAATGTGCGCGGCTTCTCCCCTCCGGGCGGTCCTCCGCCCTATTTCTGGTTCTCTTCGCTCTGAATCCGATAACAGAGGGTCATCAGACTGTCCCCCAGGTGGACGTTCTCCACCGGGATCTCCCCCTCCACAATCTCGCCGTTTGAGAAGTTCCAAAACCCCTTCACCCCGAGCGCCACAAGCCGGTCGGCCACCTCCGGCGCCGCCGCCCGCGGCAGCGACAGAACTGCGGCCTCCGGCCGTTCCCGCAGGCAGAACGCCTCGAGCTCGCTCATCGGCAGCACTGTGTGCGCCCCGATGCTGGTACCGATCACGTCCTCCCGCACATCAAACAGGCCGATGAGCGAAAATCCCCGCTTCTCAAAGCCGACATGACTCACAAGCGCCCGCCCGAGATTTCCGACTCCGATCAGGACCGTCCGGTACTGCCGCGGAAGCCCCAGAATCGAGGCGATCTCGCCGCGCAGCATCTCGACGTTGTAGCCGTATCCCTGTTGGCCGAACCCGCCGAAGCAGTTGAGATCCTGCCGGATCTGCGACGCGGTGAGCCCCATCTTCTCCGCCAGCCCGCCGGAGCTGATCTTGTCAACTCCCTGCCGCTGCAGCTCGCCGAGATAGCGGTAGTAGCGCGGCAGCCGCCGCACCACCGCAAGCGAAACCTTCTCCTTCATCCGTTCCTCCAACCGTTAAACATTACTCTCTGCTTCACACGTACTCTCCGCACCCGCGGAGATTCTCTCTCCGCGCCGTCCGGACAATCCGCGCTATCCTGCAACCATACCGGCAAACGGGCGGCGCGCAGGGCTCGCCCCACAGCGTCCGCCGCCCTCCCGCATCTGCGGCGGGTAAACGGCTCTCTCTGCCGGCTCTCCGGCTTACACGCGCCTACGGAGCGCAGCATGTCGCCGGTGTTTCACCGGCCGTCTCGTACCCTTTGGGAATCTTTCGCCGCTCCCGGAGGCTGCGCGCATTCCCCCATCACCGCCGTACCGCCTCCGCAGACGCGGCGCTGCTCCCTCCTCGTGAAAAGCGCCGCGCTGACCACAGGCAGCGTCTGCTCTTTTGTCTGCGACTCGCAGGGGGCCGCCCTGCGCTCGGTTGCTCGCTTGCACGCGCCTGCGGGCGCAATACCACCGCTCCGCTGCGGAGAATAAGCCCCTGCACTGCGCGGGAAGCCCCGTTCCGCTTCCTGCGAAAGCACCTCAGGGTTCCCCGCTCCGTTCCAAACCTTATTCTCCCGCTACGCGGCACAGCGCACTTTCCAGTCACGCCTCGAGTGCTATCCGCTGACGCGCTGCTGCTCCCTGCTCGCGAAAATTCCGCGCTGACTGCAGCCAGCGCCTCCGACTCGCCAAGAGCCCGCCTCCGGCGGGTTGCTCGCATGTACGCTCCCTGCGGGTCGCAGTGTTTTTTCGTCTACGACTCGCCAAGTGCCGGGCTCCGCCCGGTCGCTCGCTCGTACGTGCCTGCGGGCACAGTGCGCGGGTCGCCACAACGCTACGGGTGGACTCGGCGTACTTTTCTCAGTCACGCTCCACCTCCTCCGCGATGGAGAATAAGTCCTCATGTTTTGGATCGAGCGCAAGTGCTCTCCCCTGCGCTACTATCCCAGTCACGCCTGCGGCGAGTTGCTCGCTTGCACGCGCCTGCGGGCGCAGTACCACCGCTCCGCTAACGGGAAATAAGCCGCTGCACTGCGGAAAATCCCCCGCCGCAGCTCCCGATCGGGAGCTGCCACAGGTGTTTTCTCTCCGCTACGCGTCTTATTTCCCTGCTGCGCGGCACGGCGCACTAAAGTTTCTCGATCGTCTCCATGACGTAGTTGCCGAACTCCTCGCAGGTCGCGCCGGTGTCTCTGCCGGTGATCGTGAGCTTCTTCTCCTCGAACATGCAGATGTCGAGCGCCCGCTCGAGCTTGTCTGCCTCCGCCTGGAACCCGATGTGCGAGAGCAGCAGCACGCAGGCCCGCAGCACCGAGCAGGGATCGGCGTACTTGTCGCGCCCCTCGGCAACCATCCGCGGCGCGGAGCCGTGGATCGCCTCAAACATCGCGTACCGCTTGCCGATGTTCGCGCTGCCCGCAGTGCCGACGCCGCCCTGGAACTCGGCCGCCTCGTCGGTCAGAATATCGCCGTAGAGGTTCGGCAGAATCAGCACCTGGAAGTCGGTGCGGCGCTTCTCGTCCACCAGCTTCGCGGTCATGATGTCGATGTACCAGTCGTCGGTGCGGATCTCCGGATACTCCTTCGCGACCTTCTGGCAGAGGTCCAAAAACTTGCCGTCGGTCGTCTTGACCACATTCGCCTTGGTGACGATGCTCACGTGGTCCTTGCCGTTCTTCTTCGCGTAGTCGTAGGCGAGCCGCGCGATCCGGTCGCACCCCTCGGTGGTGGTCACGACGAAGTCGACCGCGAGGTCGTCATTCACTGTCACGCCCTTGCTGCCGACGGCGTAGGAGCCCTCGGTGTTCTCCCGGAAGAAGGTCCAGTCGATCCCCTGGTCCGGCACCTTGACCGGGCGGACGTTCGCAAAGAGGTCGAGTTCCTTTCTCATCGCCACGTTGGCGCTCTCGATGTTCGGCCACGGATCGCCCTTGCGCGGGGTGGTGGTCGGGCCCTTCAGGATGACGTCGCACTTCTTGAGCTCGGCGAGCACGTCGTCCGGGATCGCCTTGTTCGCCTTGACCCGGTTCTCAATGGTGAGCCCGTCGATCTCGACAAACTCCACCCGACCTGAGTCCCCGATGAGGTATTTGAGCATCCGCTCGCCCTCTTTCGTAATGACCGGGCCGATGCCGTCGCCGCCGCAGATGCCGATCTTGATCTTCGGAAGCTTTGCGTAGTCGACAAAGTCCTTCTGCTCGTTCATCCGCTCGACGCGGGCCAGCTGCTCGCGCAGCAGCGCCTCAAATTTTTCAGTTGCCGCCTTGATATAGTCAGACATAGTTCTTTTTCCTTTCCACGCGGCGCCAGGGCCGCTTTCTCAGTGTCGCGCAGTCCCCGCGCCGGATTTATTTGCAGTTGCCCGTGTAATTGAGAAGCCCGCCCGCGAGGCAGATCTTCTTCTGCCGGTCGGAGAGGGGCAGATCACAGACAATCTCGTCCCCCGTGGTCTTATTCTTCACCACGACCTTCGCCCCGCTCTCGATGACCTCGCGGATGCCCGCAAGCTCCAGCTCGTCCCCGAGGCTGATCCTGTCGTAGTCCGCCTCGTTCTCAAAGGTCAGCGGCAGGATGCCGGAGTTTAAGAGGTTCGCGCGGTGGATTCTGGCGAAGCTCTTCGCCACGATCGCGCGGATGCCGAGATAGAGCGGCACCAGCGCCGCGTGCTCGCGCGAGCTGCCCTGGCCGTAGTTTGTGCCGCCGACGATCACGCCGCGGCCGTACTCCTTCGCTCTGGCCGGGAACTCCGGGTCCACCTGATGGAAGCAGTACGCCGAGTAGGCCGGGATGTTCGAGCGCAGCGGCAGCAGCTTCGCCCCTGCCGGGAGGATGTGGTCGGTGGTGATGTTGTCGCCCACCTTGAGCGCCACCCGGGCCGAGAGGGTCTCCGGCAGCTGCTCGTTCTTCGGGAACTCCTTGATGTTCGGCCCGCGCCGCACGGTGACGGTGCTGCCGTCCTCCGCCGGGGGATCGATCATGTTGTCGTTGATCTTAAATTTCTCGGGCATCGTGATCTGGATGTCCGCGTCGCACCCGCGCGGGTCGGTGAGCACCCCCGCGAGCGCCGAGACCGCCGCCGTCTCCGGCGAGACGAGATACACCTGCGCGTCTGCCGTGCCGCTTCTGCCCTCGAAGTTGCGGTTGAAGGTCCGCAGCGAGACGCCCGCCGAATTCGGCGACTGGCCCATGCCGATGCAGGGGCCGCAGGCGCACTCGATGATCCGCGCGCCCGCGTCGATCATGTCGGAGAGCGCGCCGCACTCCGCCAGCATGTTAAAGACCTGCTTCGACCCCGGGCCGATGACGAGCGACACCTCCGGGTGCACCGTCTTGCCCTTCAGAATAGCCGCGACCTTCAGCATGTCCGAGAGGCTGCTGTTGGTGCAGGAGCCGATGCAGACCTGATCGATCTTGATCGGACCGATCTCCCGGACGCTCTTCACGTTGTCCGGGCTGTGCGGGCAGGCCGCCGCCGGCTCAAGGCTGCCAAGGTCGATCTCCACGATCTGGTCGTACTCCGCGTCCGGATCGGCCGAGAGCTCGCTCCAGACCTCGCCGCGGCCCTGCGCCTCCAAAAACTTCTTTGTCGTCTCATCCGAGGGGAAGATCGAGGTGGTCGCCCCGAGCTCCGCGCCCATATTGGTGATGGTCGCCCGCTCCGGCACCGACAGCCCCTTCACGCCCTCGCCGAAGTACTCGATAATCCGGCCGACGCCGCCCTTGACCGACAGCCGGCGCAGCACCTCCAAAATCACGTCCTTCGCCGAGACAAAGGGCGAGAGCTTGCCGGTCAGCTTCACGCCGACCACCTCGGGCAGCGTGATGTAGTAGAGCCCGCCGCCCATCGCGACCGCGACGTCGAGGCCGCCCGCGCCGCAGGCGATCATGTCGATACCGCCGCCGGTCGGGGTGTGCGAGTCGCTGCCGATCAGCGTCTTGCCCGGCACGCCGAACCGCTCGAGATGGACCTGGTGGCAGATGCCGTTGCCGGGGCGGGAGTAGTAGATGCCGTGCTTCTTCGCGACCGTGCGGATATACGCGTGGTCGTCCGCGTTCTCAAAGCCGGACTGCAGCGTGTTGTGGTCGATATAGGCGACCGAGCGCTCGGTCTTGACCCGGTCGATGCCCATCGCCTCAAACTGGAGGTACGCCATCGTCCCCGTCGCGTCCTGCGTCAGCGTCTGATCGATCCGAATGCCGATCTCCTCGCCCTTTTTGAACTCGCCCTCCACATGGTGGGCCTTCAGGATTTTATAGCACAGTGTCTGCCCCATAACCATTCTCCATTCCTCTTTGCATAATATCTTTTATCATACTCGTTTTACGCCTGATTGTCAATTTTTGCGGGCGTCTCGCGGCCGGAAATCTCCCCTGTCCGCAGGCCGGATTTTCCCGTTTTATTCACGGTATGCATTCAGATTGCAGCCGTCCTCAAACACAAAAAAGCGACAAAACCCGTCAAAAATTTTCCTTGACATTTTGTCCGTCCGCCCTCTCAGTTGCCGCTCTAGGGCTCTGAGAAGTACCGCACATCTTCCGTTTACAATTTCTTCATATTTTCGCTCCGATGTGCAAAACTCGGTGCAAAACCGGGTAGTTTTGCACATCGGTTGCCTCTTCCTTCCCCATTTTGAAGAGTTTTAAACCTTTTGCACAGACTTTTCCACCGAAAAACCCCGATAAAATCAGGCTTTCCACAGCGTCCTCCCGCCGTATTCCACCGCGAACGAGTTTACATAATTCGATTCTATGTAACGATCTTCCGTCCGCTCCCATTTGTGCATTTTTATACATTTCAGCATATTTATTCAATCGACATGGTGGCCTTCGCGTTGAGCGAGCTGTCGGCCCGCGCCCCGTTTTGAAACTCGTAAAAGCCGGCCGACCCGATCATCGCGGCGTTGTCCCCGCAGTAGCGCAGCTCGGGGAAGTAGACCCGCCTCCCGAGCCGTTTTGCGAGCCGCTCCGCCCCCGCGCGCAGCCGCGAGTTCGCGGAGACGCCGCCCGCGACCGCAAACCGGGCAAGCCCCGTCTCCCGCAGCGCGAGCTCCACCCGCGAGAGCAGAATCCCCGTCACCGCCTCTGAAAAATCGGCCGCAAACGCGACCTTGTCAATCTCCTCACCCTTCTGTGCGGCGTTGTGAATCCGGTTGATCGCGGCTGTTTTCAGCCCCGAGAAGGAGAAGTCCAGCGGGCTCCCCTCCACCTTCGGGTCGGGGAACTGGTAGTCGCCGGGAGCCGGCACCCCCGCCGAGAGCTTGTCGAGCGCCACTCCGCCGGGATACGGCAGCCCCAGCACCCGCGCCACCTTGTCAAAGCACTCGCCCGCCGCGTCGTCTCTCGTGCGGGCGATCACCCGGATCTTACAGTAGTCCTCCACCACCGCGAGATTCGAGTGTCCGCCCGAGACGATGAGACAGAGAAAGGGCGGCTCAAGCTCCGGGTGGGAGAGGTAGCACCCCGCGATGTGTCCGCGGATGTGGTGCACCGGCACCAGCGGCAATCCCGAGGCGAAGCTGAGCCCCTTGGCAAAGTTCACCCCCGTCAGCAGCGCGCCGATCAGCCCCGGATAGGCCGTCACCGCCACCGCGTCGATCCCCGCAAGGTCGAGCGGGCCGTCCGGCGCCTCCGTCTGATCTCCCACCATCCGGCAGCGCGGCTCCTCCGCCGGAAGTTCCGACGCGGCGCCCGCATGTGCCCTGGCGCTCTCCGGCGTCTTGTCGGTCGCGCCGCCGCGCTCCAGCGCCTCCCCCGCCGTACAGCCCTCACACGCCGCACGCTCCTTCGCCACCGCGAGCGCCTCGCGCACCACAAGGTCAATCTGTTCAATATGTTTGCGTGAGGCGATCTCAGGTACCACCCCGCCGTACAGCCGGTGCAGATCGATCTGGGTGTTCACCACATTCGAGAGCACCCGTCTCCCGTCCTCGACTACCGCCGCCGCGGTCTCGTCGCAGGAGGTCTCTATTGCAAGCAGTCTCATCTGTCTCCTCCGTCTCCCGGCAGGCTCATCAGAACTGCGTCCTCCACCGGGTCTCTATAGTAATTTTTCCGTATCCCGTCCACACAGAAACCGAGCTTCTCATAGAGGCCCCGCGCGGCCAGATTCCCGGCGCGCACCTCGAGCAGCAGCCGCTCAAACTTCCCCCGCTCCAGCCGCTCCCGGAGCAGCAGTTCGGCAATTCCGCGCCTGCGCCACTCGGGCCGCACCCCGATCCGCAGCAGCTCGCAGTCCGGCCCCTCGAGAAAGAGGGCGTACCCCACCGCGAGCCCCTCCGCCCTTGCGACAAGGCAACTGCCAGACGACAAGCTCCCGGCGAGGGAGCGCTCGCTCCACGGCTCCGAAAAGCACGCCTGTTCCAGCGTCACAAGCTCTCTCGCGTCCTTCGCCGCCTCTATTCGGCAGCACATCTCAGCTTCTCCAAAACAGCGGGCAGCGCCGCCTCAATCGTATCTCTCGCCCGGCGATACCGGTCAATATCCCCGCCGTACGGGTCCGGCACCTCCGGCTCCAGCACATTCACCTTGCCCGCCGCGAAGGGCGCGGCCACGATGAGCGAGGAGGCCTGCCCCCTCGTCATACAGTAGATGAGGTCGCACTCTCTCAGCATCTCATAGGTCAACACTTTCGACCGGTGCGCCGAGAGATCCACCCCGCGCTCCTTGCAGACGAGTACCGAGTTCTCGCTCGCCGGCATGCCCTCTTCCGCTGCCAGTCCTGCGGAGTTCACCTCCGCCTCGATTCCGTTTTCCTCAAGTTTCGCCCGCAGCAGTCCCTCCGCCATAGGGCTGCGGCAGGTATTTCCTGTGCATAAAAAGAGCACCCGTTTCATTTCTCTTCTCCTCTCCCTCTTTCGGTTTCCGCCCACGGGGTCATCTTCCCAAAGGGCAGCTCTCCACCGAGTTTATATTCCCTCACCGGAGCCCGGTTTCATCCGGCTGTTTGAGCGCCGCCTCAGCCACGCCTAGGACCGCCCTCCGCGCCGCCCTGCGGGCGGTTGGCCGCCTGTGTGGCTCCTGCGGCTGCGAGCCGCAGCCTCCGCGGACGCAAAACAAGTCCTTGCTCACCGCATTTGGAGCGCAAGCACAAACAAACATGTCGTACCGCACCCGGCAATGCCTCGGCTGGCTGCCCGCTTACCGCCTCACGCCGCGGCACTTCCAATACCTATCGCGCAGCTTCATGCCGGGCTGCGCCCGGTTGCTCGTCTGCGCGTCCCTGTGGCTTGCAGTCCGTCGCCAGTGTTCCACCGATTTCTCCTCTGCACGCCCCTGTGGGGCAATGTCTTTTCGCTTTATTATCTCTATTGGAGGTTAGCGCCGCCGAAAGAGCGGCCAAGCCCCTCGGCGTCCCACTCATGCAGCCCGCCGAGGTCGCTCCCGTCTGCTCCCGGCGGCCCGAGACCGCCCCAGTCACGCCTCGAGCGCCATCCGCCAACGCGCTGCTCCCACGCTCCCAAACATCCGCGCCGCCTACGGCGGTACCTGTTTTTTTGTGTCGCACGCCCGCTACAGCGCGGCACGATGGACTCGGCGCATTTATTTCGCCGCGAGCCAGCTCTCGCCCGAGCCGACCTCCACGAGCAGCGGAGCCCGCAGCTCCGCCGCGGCCTCCATCTCCCGCTTGAGCAGCGCAGCCGCCCGAGCCGCCTCGACCTTCGGCCCCTCCAAAATCAGCTCGTCGTGCACCTGCAAAATGAGCTTCGTACGGAAGCCCTCCTCCCGCAGCGCGCGCCAGACCCGCACCATCGCAATCTTGATGATGTCCGCCGCCGCGCCCTGGATCGGGGTGTTCATCGCCACCCTCTCACCGAAACTGCGCAGATTGTAGTTCCGGCTCGCGAGCTCCGGGATATATCGCCGCCTGCCGAACATCGTCGTGACATAGCCGTCCTTCTTCGCCTGCGCCACCGTCTCGTCGAGATACCGCTTGATCTTCGGGTAGTGGTGGAAGTATCCCTCAATATACTCCTTCGCCTCCGCGCGGGAGACGTGGATGTCCTGTGCCAGCGAGAAGTCCGAGATGCCGTAGACAATGCCGAAATTCACCGCCTTCGCCCTCCGGCGCATCTCCGGCGTCACCGACTCGCGCGGCACGCCGAACACCTGCGAGGCGGTCACCGTGTGGATGTCCTCCCCCTCGAGGAAGGCGTTTATCATCGTCTCGTCCCCCGAAATGTGCGCCAGCACCCGCAGCTCAATCTGGCTGTAGTCCGCGTCGAGCAGCACGCACCCCTCCGCCGGGATGAAGAGCCGGCGGATCTCTCTGCCGATCTCCTCCCGCACCGGGATATTCTGCAAATTCGGCTCGGTCGAGCTGATCCGCCCGGTCTGGGTCACCGTCTGCTGAAAGGTGGAGTGAATCCGTCCGTCCGGCCCGATCACCTTCAGAAGTCCGTCCGCATAGGTCCCCTTGAGCTTCGAGAGGGTCCGGTGCTCCAGAATATCGTCCGCGATCGGGTTATATTTGCGCAGCCGCTCGAGTTGATCCGCCCCGGTCGAGTAGCCGGTCTTGGTCTTCTTCCCCGCGGGCAGTCCCAGCTTTTCAAAGAGCACCTCTCCGAGCTGCTTCGGCGAGCTCAGGTTGAACTCGCACCCCGCCGCGTCAAAGACGCTGCGCTCAATCTCCGCGATCCGCAGCCCCAGCGCCTCGCCGAACAGCCGGAGCTTCTCCGCGTCCACCCGGACGCCGAGCTCCTCCATCTCGGTGAGCACACGGCAGAGCGGTAGCTCCACCTCCGCGTAGAGCCGCTCGCTCCCCTCCTCCGCGAGTTTCTCCGAGAGCACCCCGTGCAGCCGCTCGAGGGCGAGCGGCTCCGCCCCCGGCAGAAGTTCCGCGCCGAGATACTCCCCGCAGAGCAGCGGCAGCGCGTAGGAGGAGGCCGACGGGTTCACAAGGTACGCCGCGAGCGACAGATCGAATGCGAGCCCCTCCGGCCGTATCCCCGCCGGACGCAGCGCGGTGCAGAGCGTCTTCCAGTCCTCCACCACCTTCGGCGTCTCCGCCTCGCACACCGCGCGGACAAGCGCCTCATCATCCGTGCGGTAGCATCGCGCCCCCGCTCCGAGCCGCAGCACCCCCTCCGAAAGCGAGAGATACCAGACCTCCCCCGCAAGACCCGCGAGCATCTCCGCCGTGAGCGTCTCCGTCTCGGGCGGCTCGAGCGCCGCTTTCTCCTCCTCCGGCAGCTCGAGTTTTTTCAGAAAGCTGCGCATCTCATACTTCTCATAGAAGCTCGCGAGTCCCTTCACATCCCGCTTTCCCGGCGCGAGTTCCGGGAGCTCCACCTCCACCGGGGCCTCCTTGCAGATGGTCGCGAGCTCGTAGGAGAGCAGCGCCATCTCGCGCGACGCCTCGAGCTTTTTCGCCTGCGCCCCCTTGATCTCAGAGAGGTTCCGGTAGATCTCCTCGAGCGAGCCGAACTGCGCGAGAAGCGCCCGCGCCCCCTTGTCCCCAATCCCGGCGACCCCCGGAATGTTGTCCGACGTGTCGCCGCAGATCGCCTTGTAGTCGGTGATCCGCTCGGGCGGGAAGCCGTACTCCTCCCGCACCGTCTCGGGGGTGTAGTCCCGCGTCTCGGAGGCGCCGCCCCTGGTCGCCGTGAGCGCCACCGTCACCCGGTCGGAGCAGAGGGCGAGATCATCCCGGTCCCCCGTCACAATCACGCAGTCCACCCCCGCCCCGTCGCACCGCGCCGCGAGCGTCCCGATGATGTCGTCCGCCTCGAAGCCCGCAAGCTCCAGCCGCGGGATGCCCATCTTGTCGAGCCACTCCTTCACGAGCGGCATCTGCGCCGCCAGCTCGTCCGGCATCCCCTTGCGCTGCGCCTTGTAGCCCTCATACCGCTTGTGGCGGAAGGTCGGCTCCCGCCGGTCAAACGCGACGCAGATGAGTTCCGGCTGCTCCCTTGTCACCATCTTCTGATAGATGTTGATAAAGCCGACGACCGCGTTGGTCGGCACCCCCTCTCTCGTCGAGAGTGCCCGAATCCCGTAAAACGCGCGGTTGATCACGCTATTGCCGTCAAACAGCAGCAGTTTCATATCAAAACTCCTCACAAATGTTCTTCTTTTTAGTATAACACATTCCCTGCCGGAAATCTTCTCTCTCTCCGAAAAAAGCGGTGCAAAAACCCTTTTTTTATGTTATACTTAAATCAGAAAAACAGAGCAAAGGAGCTGATCACGTGCGCCGCTCGCCTCACCGGTTTCTCCCGCTGCTCCTCGTGGTGCCGCTCATTCTCTCCCTCGCCCCGGGCGTCCTCGCAAACGCCCCGGTTTCGCCGCCGAGAGGGGAGTTCTCCTGCGACGTCTCCCCCGTCGCGGAGGAGGACTTCTTTGTGGATCTGCTCATCCCGCTCGCCCCCGGAGACGAGGGCTATACCGCCTGTAACCGGAAGCACCTCGTCCTGCTCGGCTTCGACGAGAGCGCCCCGCTCCTCTCCTACGCGGAGGGGGCTACCGCAGCTTCACGCTGCACTACAGCGCGGCGGAGCTCGTCTTCAGGCGCCCTCTCTATCCCGATGACTCCAGCCTCACCTCCACCTTCATCCTGGCGGACTCGCACAGCACGCTCGACCAGCTCGCCGGCACAGGGAAGCTCGCCATCGTCGACCGCACGGGCGCCATCTGCCTGGTCACTGAGCCGTTCGACCTCACCCTGCCGGCGGGGATGGCCTATCTCTATGAGATCTCCTACTCCCTCGACTCCGCGAAATTCTATCCCTCCTATGATCGAAAGTCCATCTTTACGCCCCTCTCCCTTCTCTTTCTCCCGGTTCTGGTTTTCGAGCGGGCAAAAGGGCAGCTGCTCCTCATCCTTCTCACCATGGCCTTCTCCATCTCGTTTGAGCTGCTGCTCGCAAAGTGTTTTCAAATCCGGCCGCTCTGGCTGGTGCTCGTCTGCAACGCGCTCACCCAGTGCGGGCTCTTTCTGTTCCTCTATAGCGTCCCGCTCCCCTATCCCACCGCCGTGTTCTTCGGCGAGCTTGCCGTCTACCTCGTCGAGGCCACCGCACTTCTCCTTTTCTCCTCCGCGCCGAAACGGCGCGCCCTTTGCTATGTCCTCGTCGCCAACACCGTCACGCTGCTGTTCGGTCTGCTCTTTCAACTATTTTAAAAAGAGGCCCTTTTCAGCTGCCGCCAGCGCCGCCTATTTTCCCCATCAGAAAGCCCCCCAGAACCCTTGTCCTGGGGGGCTATTTCCGGCCCCTTCTCACGGGCGCCGTCCAAGCTTTAAATAATCGCATTCCCCGCCGCGCGGTAAATCTCGTACCACTCCTCGCGCGAGAGCTGCACCTCGTCCGCCCGGGCCGAATCCCGGATGCGCTCGAAATTCGTCGTCCCGATCACCACCTGGGAGATCGCCGGGTGCCGCAGAATCCAAGCGAGTGTCGCCGCCCCCGCGCCGGCGCCATATCGCGCGCCGAGCGCCGTGAGTTTCGCGGTCAGCTCCCGGTACCGCTTCTCCTTCAAAAACGCGCCCTCGATCAGGCCGAACTGATAGGGCGACCACGCCTGCACCGAGATCCCGTGCAGCCGGCAGTAGTCGAGCGCCCCGCCGTCCCGCGACGCAGCCCCCGGAAATCCGGTGTTCACCAGGACTCCGGCGTCCACCATCGCCGTCCACGCCGGGCCGAACTGGAGCTGGGTCACCTCGAGCGGCTGCCGCACCGTCCGCCGCAGCAGCTCCATCTGGTAGGGATTCTGGTTGCTCACCCCGAACCGGGCCACCTTGCCCGAGGCGGAGAGCTTGTCAAACGCCGCTGCGACCTCCTCCGGCTCCACCAGGATATCCGGCCGGTGGAGCAGCAGAATGTCAATCCGCTCGCAGCGCAGCCGCCTGAGGCTCCCCTCCACGCTGCGCAGGATATGCTCCTCCGAGAAGTCATAGAACCCGTCGCGGATGCCGCACTTGGTCTGAATTGTCATCCGCTCCCGCAGCTCCGGCCGTCTCGCGAGCACCTCGCCGAACAGCTCCTCGCACCGCCCGCCGCCGTACATGTCCGCGTGGTCAAAGAAGTTGATCCCGCAGGCGAGGTCGCACTCGATGAGCGCCTCCACCTCGCGACTCTCCATCTGCGCGATGCGCATGCACCCCTGAATCACCTCCGGTACGCGCAGGCCTTTTCCAATCACAGTCTCTCTCATCGTCTCCTCCTTCCGCCCCCGCTCATATACTGAGAAAAAGGGGGAATCCTTTTGAACAAACAACTGATTTTGAACGCCTTTTCACAGTCGGCGGCCGCCTACCTCGACGTCCAGCCGCACACAAAGGCCCGTCTCATCCTCTCGGTGGACGACAGCGCCTCCGGCGTGCAGTACTTCGTCCGCCGTCGGGGCAATACGCTCCAGATCGCCTTTCGCGGTTCCGACTCCAAAAAGGACTGGGCCTCCAATCTCACCTTCTGGAAGCGCTGCATCCCCTATGGCAACGTAGCCTCCAAAGTCCGGGTACATACCGGCTTTCTCAGCCGCTACAAGACGCCCGCCTGCCGTGAACGCATCCTCCGCCTCATCACGCCGGAGATCACCCGCGTCCAGATCACCGGCCACTCCTATGGCGCCGCCCTCTCGGTGCTCTGCGCGGTCGACGTCCAGTACAACTTTCCCGACCGGGAGATCGAGGTGGTGCTCTTCGGCTGCCCCCGGGTCGGCAACCGCGCCTTTCAGCGCTCCTATAACGCCCGGGTGCCGCAGACCCTCCGCGTCGAAAACGGCAACGACATCGTCACCAAGGTCCCCCCGGCCCTCTTCGGCTTCCACCATGTCGGGGCAAAGGTGCACCTGGGCTTCCCGCGCGTCCCGCTCCTCCTCTCGGCGGACGCCCACCGGCTCGAGCACTACCTCTCCGGCCTCTGTCCGAACTACCTGCCGTGAGCTCCCGCGCTGCCAAGCGTCCCCCGCCGGGCGCTCCTACCGCAAACTTCTGCGAGAGATACACCGCCTCTCTATCCTCCGCCATTTTCCACCCGGGGGCAGCCGAAACATGGGCCGCCAACGGCCCGGCATCCGCCTCTCACCGGCGCAGCATCCGCTCGTTTGCCCGCTGGAGAAAGGCGTAGAGCGGCGCGAGCTTACAAAAGCCGTCCGCCACCACCTCCGCGAGCCGCTCCGAGAAGAGCAGCTCGAAGTCCTTCTCACTGTGGATAAAGGCGATCCCCTTCCGGTTGAGCCAGTCCTGCTTCTCCGCGGGCGCCTCCGGATGCCGCAGCCGCTTGTACCGCTCGCCCTCCAGCTGAAAGAGCTTCTGCTTCTCATAGGCCCGCCGGGCCGCGAGATAGCTGGGCTCATCCCGCAGCACCAGCTCCCGCAGAGCGTCCATGTACGCGATCGGCACGCAGTAGTACCCGCAGCCGTAGCGGAAGCCGTCGGGCGAAAACTCGAAGAACAGTCCCGGCGGGCAGCCCTCCTCCCCCCGCCGCTCAAACACACACCACATCACATCGCGGTAGAGCGACTTGTCGTGGGAGAAGCGGGTGTCCCGGTTGATGCGGGAGATGGTCCGTCCCACCGGCGAGACCGCCACCTGCGGGTCCACTCCGAGCGCCGCGGGCGCGAGCCGCTCCGAGAGCTCGAGCAGCGGCCGCCGCACAAACTTCTCGTACTCCGCCCGGTGTTCCAGAAACCAGCTCCGGCTGTTACGCACCCGGTTCTCCATCAAAAATTCAATCGTCTCCTTGGAAATCACTTATCCCCCTCCTCCAGATGCTTCGGCACCACGCAGAACTGGTCGCGGAACCGGTGAATCACAAATTCCTCCGGCGAGAACCGGAGCACCTCCTTCTTGTTGGCGATATAGACCGCGTCCTCCTCGGGATCGATCTCGATCTCGTCGAGGTGAACGTAGCAAAACCGCTCGTCATAGGGCGGCAGCGCCTCGCCCTCCCCGTCGTAGAGGGTGAGCTCCCCTCTCAGATAGCACGGGTCCACCCGGTGGTAGTACCAGACCAGTACCTCCCCGATCGAGGGCACCCGCGGATTTTTGTTCACCCCGCCGGTCACATAGAGCCGGTCAAACTCGATTCCCTCCCGCACCGGGTAGGCGACCGCATCGGACAGCCCCTCGTAGAAATACATCTGCACGTCGTCGTTGTATCTCGTGAAATAGTACCCGGCAAAGCCCGCCGTCTCACAGAGCAGCACCGCCGCAATGAGCGCAGCCGCCACCCGCCGCCGCGCGGAGACGCACACAGAGAGCCCCACCCCCGCAAGGATGAGATAGGCGTACCAGAGGATGTTGTACCGCCAGACGGTCACCTCGTTAAAGACCACTCCCACGCTGAAGGCGCAGAGTGCGAAGCGGAGCACAAGCGCCGAAAAGAGGTCCCGCCGCCGCACAAGCGAGCATACCCCCACCCCCACAAGCGGCAGTGAACAGAGAAAAGCCACCCCGTAGCGCGGCACGACGCTGTGGTTGACCGGCTGGAAATACCCCTGCAGAATCCCGACCTCCCACACCGACTTCAAATTCTTCAAGAGCTGTCCCCAGAAGTCCTCCGAGAAGAAGAGGATGTCCGAGATGCGCACGCTCTCAGCAAAGTAGCTCGCGGTGAAAAAGGGCGTCTCCACCGTGGGCAGCCCGAAGGCGTTTACCACAATCACCGTGAGCACCGGCAGCGCCACGATCAGGAATACCCCCGCCGCCGTCAGCACCTGCCGCAGCCGGAGCACTCTTCTCCGCAGCAGCATGACCGCCGCCGCCAGCAGAAAGAGAGGCACAAAGTAGTAGGCGATGCCGTAGCAGTAGAGGCAGAGCGCGAACGCCGCCATCGAGAGATAGAGCGCCCACCGCCGCCTCTTCACCCCGAAGTAGAGCAGCACGAGCCCCAAAAGAAAGACATGCGGAAAGAGATTGCAGTCGATCGCCCACCGGCTCTGCATCACATGCCAGGGCGAGATCGCCACGAAGAACAGCACGCAGAGCGCAGCTCTTCCCCCCACCGCCCGCCGCACCCAGTACCAGAGTGCGGCGGCGGCCGCCGTCGAGAAGAGCAGCATCGGCAGCCGGATCGCGAGTTTCGAGAGCCCCCAGAGTTTCATCAGCGGCGCCGCCACATAGGAGAGCAGCACGCTCATCTGCCCGTAGACCCAGCCCTCAAACTGCACCGGCAGCCATACGCCGAAGTGGTCCCGCCCGGAGAGGGACAGGCACCAGCTGTCGTATGCGGCGAGCGCCTCGTCGATATAGACGGTCCCCGGCGTGCCGAGATAGTCCCAGAGCCGCAGTGCGAAAAAGAGCGCCACAGTGAGGAGCAGCGCCGCAAGCCCGCCGCGCGGGGGAGCGCTCTGTTTCAGTCCCTCCCTGCGCGGCAGCAGACAACACCCCACCAGTACCGCCATCACTCCAAGCGCGGCAAACGCCATCTCATCCACCCCCTCTCTTCATCCCGGTCTGCGCGCCGCAGGGACAGATCGGCATCTCCCCCCTCCGCTCTCCAGTCCACACAGAAAACCGCCCATCGCTCCAGTCCCCTCTGTCTCCCGTGCAGTTTTCCGCCCGCGGGGCGGGCAGATCATCCATCGCCCGGGACGGCACAACCGCCGCACTCGTTCCGGCCGCCCCCCTCCGATGTTCCGGGGCGTCTCAGCCGTGCCCCAACCGGCTTCACAGCGTACAGCCGCCGCGGCGCTCCGTCCATATCCCGCCGCTGCCGTCGGGCTTTGTCTCCTATCCGCCCAGCACCTCGGCCGCAATCCGGGCGGACTCGGCCGCGTCCTTCGCGTAGTAGTCCGCGCCCACAAGCTCCGCGTACTCCGGGCTCAGCACCGCGCCGCCGACCATGATCTTGCAGTCGGCCCCCGCCTCGCGCAGCGCGCGGATGGTGTCGCCCATATACTTCACCGTGGTGGTCATCAGTGCGGAGAGCCCCACAAGCTTGATCCCCTGCCGCAGCGTCTCCTCCACCACGAGCGCCGGGTCCACGTCCCGCCCGAGGTCCACGATCTCGTAGCCGTAGTTCTGGAGCAGCATCTTCACGATGTTCTTGCCGATGTCGTGGATGTCGCCCTTGACCGTCGCGAGCAGAATCTTCCCCTTGCCGGGGCCCTCCGCCGCCACACTGCCCTCCCGCAGCAGATCGAAGCCGAGCTTCACCGTCTCGGCCGAGGCCATCAGCTGCGGCAGGAAGAACTCGCCCTTTTCAAACTTCTCGCCCACGATGTCGAGCGCCGGGATGAAGTAGTCGTTGATCACCTCCATCGGGGTGTGCCGCTCGAGCAGCGCGCGGGTCGCCGCCTCCGCCTGCTCCTTCCGGCCGCCGAGGATGATCGCGCGGATGTCGTCCTCCTCCGTCTCCACGCGCGCCGCCGGCGCCTCCGCCCGGGTGACCGCGCCGGGCGCTGTGGCGCCCGCGTACTTGCCGATGTACCGCTCGGAGCCCCTATCCTGTCCATTGAGCACCCGGAAGCAGTCCACCACCTGCATATACGCGCTCGAGAGCGGGTTCAGAATCGGCAGGTCGAGTCCCGCGCCGAACGCCGCGGCGAGGAAGGCGCTGTTCAAGAGCTCGCGGCAGGGCAGCCCGAAGGAGACGTTGCTCACCCCGAGCACCGTCACAACCCCCAGCCGCTCTTTCACCATCGTCACCGCCCGCAGCGTCTCGCGCACCATCTCCTGGTTGGTGGACGCCGTGAGCACCAGGCAGTCGATCGCGATGTCCTCCCGCGGGATGCCGAGCGTCTCCGCCCGCGACACGATCTTCTCCGCCACGGCAAAGCGGCCCTCGGCCGTGTCCGGAATGCCGTCCTCGTCGAGGGTGAGGCCGACCACCGCCGCGCCGTACTTCTTCACGATCGGCAGAATCGCCTCGAGGCTCTCCTCCTTGCCGTTTACGGAGTTTATCATCGGCTTGCCGTTGTAGATGCGCACCGCGGCCTCCACCGCCGCGGGGTCGGAGGAGTCGATCTGCAGCGGCAGCGGACTCACCCCCTGGATCTCCCGCACCGCGCGCGAGAGCACCGCCGCCTCGTCGAGCTCCGGCAGCCCGCAGTTGACGTCCAAAAGGTCGGCCCCCGCCTCCTGCTGGTCGAGCGCCTCGCCCACGAGATAGGCAAAGTCCCCGCTGCGCAGCGCCTCCTTGAGCTTCTTCTTGCCGGTCGGGTTGATCCGCTCGCCGATCACCGCAACTCCGCCCGAGAGGCGCACTGTCCTCTGTCCGCTCGTCACGGCAAACTCGCGCCGCACCGCGCGCTCCACCGGACGTCTGCCGTCCATCAGCGCGCGCAGCCGCTCTATAAATTCCGGCGTCGTCCCGCAGCAGCCGCCGAGCAGGGTCACCCCGAGCTCCAGCATCTCCTCCGCCGCCGCGGCGTACTCCTCGGCCGTCACCCGGAAGACCGTCTCCCCGTCTTCGATCTCGGGCAGCCCGGCGTTCGCCTGCACCAGCAGCGGCCGTCCCGTCGCCTCCGCCATCTCGCGCACCAGCGGCAGCAGCTCTCTGGGCCCGAGCGAGCAGTTCAGCCCCAGCGCATCCACCCCGAGCGCGTCGAGGGTGCGCGCCGCCGTCTCCGGGTCGGCCCCGAGGAAGGTCCGCCCCCCGTCCGAGAAGGTCATCGTGCAGAGCACCGGGAGCTCGCAGCTCTCCTTCGCCGCGAGCACCGCCGCGCGCGCCTCGTAGAGGTCGGCCATCGTCTCAATGAGGACGCAGTCGGCCCCCGCCTCGGCCCCGAGGGTCACCACCTCGGAAAAGAGCTCGTACGCCCGCTCAAACGGCATCGTCCCGAGCGGTTCTAAAAGCGCGCCCGTCGGCCCCACGTCGAGCGCGACATACTTCGCCCCCGCCTCCCGCGCGAGCCGGACGCCCGCCGTGATGATCTCCCGCAGCTCCTCTCTCTCAAATTTCCTGCCGTTTGCGCCGAAGGTGTTGGCCGTGATCACATCCGCCCCCGCCCGCACATACTCGGCGTGGATCTCCCGTACCACCTCCGGCGCCGTGAGATTCAGCCGCTCGGGCAGCTCGCCCGCCGCGAGCCCTCTTCTCTGGAGCATTGTCCCCATCGCCCCGTCAAACAGCAAAAATGCATCTCTCTCGATTACCATCTCGTCTCTGTTCCTCTCTCTAGTCTCCGCCTCCGCGGCAGGGGGTGCCCCGCCGCCGCAGCTCGCAGCTCTCCCGCAGGTTGCAGCTCTCGCACCCGCGCTTGGACGACCGCTGCGGCCGGTCAAAGAGGCCGACCACCGCCGTCACGCTCTTGCGCGGCAGCAGCAGGCTCGTCTCGGTCGCAGTCAGGCCGATCCGCCTCGAAGCCTCCAGCGCCGCCAAAAAATCCCGCTGCAGCTCCAGCGGGAGATCGCCGTACCCCGGGCTGAAGCGGAAATTGGTGTAGAGTCCGCGCGCCCGCGCGCGCCCCACGATTTCGCTCTCGCACCGGTCGGCCACACACTCGACAAGCGCGGTGCACGCCGCATCAAAGACGACGGCGTCGGTCATGCTCCGCCGCTCCAGCAGGAGAATCTCCCGCTCCACCGCGGCTCCGAGCGTCACCCCCATCAGCGCGCAGGCCCGCGCGCCTTCCAGATGGCGCGCGATGTCCGCCCCCGTGAGACAGAGCCCCGTCCCCACGAGCCGCACGCCCGCCCCGGTCGATTCCACCGGGTATTCCGCCGTGCACATCCGCGGCGTCGCCACCGCAAGACAGCGCTCCATCAGTTCATCGATCCGCCGGTCGAGCTCCGGCGTCAGCTCCTGTCCCCGGTGCCCGAGGTAGCGCAGCACCTCGGCCCTCGGGATGCTATACCCCGACATATCCGTCCGCGCGGAGCCGCTCCACCACGGCGCGCGCGATGTCCGGCTGGTTCATCGTATAGATATGAACGCCGTCCACCCCGTTTTTCGCGAGGTCTGCCGCCTGCTCCGCCGCATAGGCGATGCCCGCCTGCCGGAGCGCCTCCGGGTCGTTCTCATGCCGGTTCAGAAGCCGGATAATCTCGGACGGGAGCGACGCCCCGCACATGAAGATCATCCGCGAGATCTGCGCCTTGCTCAGAATCGGCATCACTCCTGCCGTCACCGGTCCGCGCAGCCCCCGGCTCCGCGCCCGCTCCAAAAAGCGGTAGAACTTGCCGTTCTCAAAGAAGAGCTGCGACACAAAAAACTCCGCCCCCGCAGCCTCCTTCTCCAGCAGGTGGGTAAGATCGTCCTCCGGGCTGTCGTTCTCAATGTGCCCCTCCGGATAGCAGGCCGCCCCGATGCAGAACCCCTGCCCCCGCAGCTCGGCGATCAGCTCGGTCGCGTGGAAGAAGTCAGTCGGCTCCTTCCCCTCGACCCGGTCGCCCCGCAGCGCGAGAATATTCTCAATCCCGCGGCGCTTCATCGCCTCCACCACCGCGCCGATCTCCTCCCGGCGGGAGTTGATGCAGGTCAGGTGAGCGATCGAGCTCGTCCCGTACTCTCCGATCAGTCCGGCGAGCTCCACCGTCTTCTGGGAGTTGCCGCCGCCGCCCGCCGAGTAGGTCACGCTGATAAAGTCGGGGCCGAGCCCCGAGAGCTCCGCGAGCACATCCCGCAGCACGTCCGCCCCGAGGTCCCCCTTCGGCGGGAACACCTCGAACGACAGGGTCAAATCTTTTTTCTGATAAATCTCTGAAATCTTCATAACACATTACCTCTCTCTCCGTATTTTACCACAGAGCAAAGCGGCGCGAAAGAAAAATCTTCCGCGCCGCCCCATCGCTTCTCAGCTGAATCTTTGAAAACGCACATTCAAATCCCGAGCTGCGCCGGACATGCGTCTCTCCGCCGCATACCGCCGTCCCCTCCCCAAAAGCGTCGTCCTCCAGGGCTCCCCGTCCCAGACGGCGGGGGCAGCTCCTCCCCAAAGCGCGCTCCTGAGGAACTCTCCGCGAAGGATTTTCAGCGAGCGCCGCCGGAGCTCACGCCCCGAACCCCCGCTCGAGGTCCCCGAGAATGTCCGCAATGCTCTCGAGCCCCACCGAGAGCCGGACGGTCCCCGGGGTGATCCCCTGCCGCGCGCACTCCTCCGCCGAGAGCTGGGAGTGGGTGGTGGACGCCGGGTGGATCACGAGACTCTTCGCGTCCGCCACATTCGCCAGCAGTGAGAAGAGCTCGAGCCGGTCGATGAAGGCGTGCGCCGCCCGCTCGCCGCCCTCGATCTCAAAGGTGAAGATCGAGCCCGCCCCCCGCGGGAAATAGCGGTCATAGAGCTCCTTTTGCCCGTTCTCCGGCAGCGACGGATGGTTGATCTTTCTCACCTCCGGCCGCCCCTTCAGGTACTCGACCACCCGCAGCGCGTTCTCCACATGCCGCTCCACCCGGAGCGAGAGGGTCTCAAGTCCCTGCAGCAGCAAAAACGCGTGAAACGGCGAGAGGGTCGCCCCCGTATCCCGCAGCAGTACCGCCCGAATCCGGGTCACAAAAGCCGCCCTCCCCGCAACCTCGGAAAAGATCGCCCCGTGATACGCGCCGCACGGCTCGGTGAGCCCCGGGAACTTTCCGCTCTTCTCCCAGTCGAACCTGCCGCCGTCCACAATCACCCCGCCGAGCGTAGTCCCGTGTCCGCCGATGAACTTGGTCGCCGAGTGTACCACAATGTCCGCCCCGTGCTCGATCGGCCGGAAGAGAAACGGGGTCGCGAAGGTGTTGTCCACCACCAGCGGAATGCCGTGCCGGTGCGCGATCTCGGCCACCGCCTCCACATCAATCAGATTGGAGTTCGGGTTGCCGAGCGTCTCAATAAAGATCGCCTTGGTGTTCGGCAAAATCGCCTCTTCAAACCGCCGCACATCCGACGGCTCCACGAAGGTGCATTCGATGCCGTACTCGCGCAGCGTATGCGCCAGCAGGTTGTAGCTCCCGCCGTAGATCGTCTCGGCCGAGACGATGTGGTCTCCCGCCCGCGCGAGATTCTGGAAGGTGTAGCTGATCGCCGCCGCTCCGGAGGCCACTCCGAGCGCTGCGACGCCCCCCTCCAGCGCCGCCATCCGCTGTTCAAACACGTCCTGCGTCGGGTTTGTGAGCCTCCCGTAGATGTTGCCCGGGTCGCTTAAATTGAAGCGTGCCGCTGCGTGCGCGCAGTCGCGGAACACATAGGAGCTCGTCTGATAGATCGGCACCGCCCGCGCGCCCGTCGCGCTGTCCGGCTGCTCCTGTCCGACGTGCAGCTGTCTGGTCTCAAACCCCCAGTTTTCCGTTCTCTTTCCCATGTTGTTCTCCTCTCTCTCACTTTCATACAAAACCTATATATTAAATATGATTATAGAGATTTCTCCCCCTTCTGTCAAGCTTTTTCTCGTAAAATCTCTACACACTTGACCGTCCGCCGTTCCGCGGGCGTTTCGGGCCGCTCTTCCGGCTGCACCTCTTAGGAAATTCCGAGCGTTTATGCGCCCCGTCCAGTTCTCGGGAGCGCGAAATTACAGTTGTTCCCCCTCTCACAAAAAAGCCACCCGTATCCATGGATACGGGTGGCTTTTTGCGGATCGGGCCGACGCGCTATAGTCGCTCCGCTTTTGATTCTGAGCGCAGAACTCTAGGCCAGAATTTCCGCCTTTTTTGCGAGGATCTCCTCCACCGCCGCACAGGCGGGACAGTCGCAGTACTTTGCGCCGTGCGCTTTGATCTCCTCCGCGTGCGACACAATGTTCGCCGCAGTGTCCGCCCCAAAATACTTCGCTCCCTCCGGAGACCCCGCAAAACCGATCAGCTGATCAATCGGCATGATATCCGCCTCCAGCTCCTTCAGATACGCCTCAGTCTCATCCCGCTCCGATTCCGTTCCCACGGCATCCAGCCATCTCTGGGCCGCTGCTCTGGTCTCAGCGCTGCAGGTCGGCGCGTCAATCAGCTTTTGCGTCTTGTTCATTACATCGTCCAACACCTGTTTTTTCACAGTTCTCGCACCAACTTTCCTCTTAAAATTTGATCCTATTGTATCACAACCATTTTCCGGATACAACAGATGTCGCAGCTGTCTCTCGCATGTCAGGTCATATTTCGACACCGTCCCCGTTCAGCGTAGTCTCTTCTCAACCCGCCGGCGGAGCGCCCCTATCTGCTGCCCCCGCGGAAAAGCCCTCCATTATACTTTATAATTACATAGAGAATCCGTGCTATCCCCATCGCAACCGCCGCAAGCCCCACATAGTATCCGCAATCAGAGTGTGAAATCCAGTTGAGTACCGGCATGGACAAAATTCCGCCTCCTATCACCACACTGCTCACCCCCATCTTCTTCAGATAGGTACTCTTATCTTCGGGCCTGAGACCGGCATAATGATACCAGTGAATCAGCTCAATCCTCCCTTTCCACCCCACTTGATGGCCAATGAAAATCAGAAGAA
>CAJFTX010000044.1 GCA_904420075.1 uncultured Clostridia bacterium
AAACAGGCGCTCTTCCCCTCTCCCTTCCGATTGGAATCCAGACGGCGCCCCCTACTCCGCCTGTATCTCAAAGCGCCTCTCCTCAAAGTGGTAGCAAACGGTCGCCTTGTCAACCTCCTCGCCGCCCCGATAGGCAAACGTTCCCTCAAACTGCAGCGTATCCCCGTCCAGCCAGGTCGGCTCCTCCGTCTCCGAATAGGTCTCCCCGTCGACACGAACGGTCAAGTCCCGTCCGGCGTCCGCCGCGTGGAGCATGCGCGCGCTCGTCACAAGCTCCGGACTCACCGTCCCGCCGACCGGATCAAAAACGGTCAGAAATTCACTCTTATTGGAGCCGGTTCTGACCGCGAGCAGTCTCCCGTCCGGCGACGGTGTCATCTCCAGAATATAGTCGGACGGCGCGTCGAATGCGAAATACTGCTCCATTCGCCCGTCCAGAATGCGAAAAATCACATTCCCGCTGCCGTAATCCGAATACTGGTAAAACAGTGTAAAATACACGCCGCCATCCGCCAGGCGGCAGAAATTCTCCCCGCGGAACGTCTCCGATAGAAGGTCCGTCGTCAGCGCGGCCGCCTGCGCAAGCTTCTCCTCCCCGCTCGTCAAAAAGGGCCGCACCGCCTCGAGCGCCCGCGCGCGGAGCGCCGGATCGTTGTAGCACTCGGCCAGCCGGTTGAGCGCGATATACTGCACCTTCGGATCGTCGCTCTTTAGCGCCTCAAAAAACGGTTCCGCCTGAAACGGCTCCTCGCCGGACAGTCCCTCGAGCTCCAGGTTCTCCGGCGAGAGATAGCGGATATAGAGCTCCGCATGTTCTCTCCCGGCGCTCTGCCGTCCGATCGCAAACGCCGTTCCCGAGATGGAGGCGCAGACGGCCACAGCGGCAGCTACCATCACCCAGCGGCGTACCCCTCTCCGCGGAGCCCTCTTTCGCCCCTCTGTCTCGGCCTCCAAAAGCGTTCGCTCCGAAATCTCGCCAAACGCGCGCAGCAAGTCCTCTCTCTTCATCGCAGTATCCCCTCCCCGATTAAAAATTCTCTGAGCTTCTTTCTGCCTCGGAACAGGCTCGCCCGCACCTGTCCCTCACTGGTCCCGTACCGTCGGGCGATCTCCCTCACCGGCTCCAGATAGAAGTATCTCCGGATCATCATTGCCCGCGCCTGCGGCGAGAGGGTCTGAAGACACCTCTCGATCGCCCGGACGGCCGCCCGCCGCTCCTCTTCCTCCACAAGCTCGCTCTCCGGCGTCCGGCCGTCCGACAGGCAGAAGTTAAGTTCTTCCAGAACGAGCGTCTCCTCTCCGCCGCCCCGTTTCTGGGCTCTCCCCATAAGCAGGCGGTTAATCGCCCCGTTTCGCACAATTTTGGCGAGATACGCCTTCAGAGATACCGGCCGTGCGGGCGGAATCCGATTCCACAGCTGTATATACGCGTCGCTGACGCACTCCTCGCTGTCCTCCCGGTTCCCCAGAATGTTGTTCGCCACCTGAAAGCAGTACCGGCCGTACGCCCGTTCCGTATACTTGAGCGCATCCTCCGACCGGCGCTCATACAGAGCGATGATCTTCTCATCCTCCATTCTCTCCCCCCTCTCGCTTAAAAGGACAGCCTTTTTTCAAATCCGTTACGCGCGGCGCAAAAAATCCGGCGCACACTCTCTTCTTTCCCTAAAAAAAGAGCGAAAACATCTCTCTGTTTTCGCTCCTCTTTTTTATTGCTCCCGCCACCGCATCTCCTGCAGCCCGATCAGCAGAATCCAGACGTAGGCGAGCGTCTTTGGAATCATCAGCATCCCGACTCCCGGCCAGAATTCCGCAAACAGCACCACCGGGATGTAGCAGAGAAAACTGGCCGTCACCGCCAGCCACAGAAAACGGAATCCTCCGTCGTCCCGCAGCACCGTCCACCGGAAGAAAAGAACGATCAGCACTCCTCCGAGCAGCACAAACGGCAGGTTACGGTACAGTCCGAAGAGATAGGACGGCGCGCGTTCGGTCCAGCCGTTCTGCGGCAGCAGGCAGAGCAGAATCCGCGCCCCGGCCAGCAGATAGACCGCCGCCGTCAGTCCCGTCCGCCCCAGAATCCGATACCGGCTCCGCCAGACGTGATAGAGCAGCAGATAAAAAATGGTCATCGTCACCGAGGTGACCATCTGGCCGAGTCCCAGCGCCGCCGTAAAGTCTCGCCCCGGATTCCAGAGCGCCAGCATCCGCGGCACAAGGTGGAACGCGTCCCCCGCGCCGAGCACCACCGCCATCGCTCCAAACAGACGAAACTGCGTCCTTCTCGCCCGGCAGAGCATATAAATTCCAGTTCCGAGTGCGAACAGCAGATACGCCGTGTCAAACACCGTCTCAAAGAGAGCCATCCCTCTCCCCCCTCTAAAAAAGATAGAGATATTTTGAAAGATCCACAATCCCGTCCTCGCTCACGGCGACTCCCTCGCCCTCGAGCAGTCTACGCTGCTCGTCCGTTCCCCCGAATGCGAAAGCGGGCGCCAGCCGCCCCTCTCGGTTCACCACCCGGTGACAGGGGATCACTCCGGGGCTCGGATTGCAGTGGAGCGCATATCCCACCGCCCGCGAGGCGCGGGGCGAGCCGAGTGCGAGCGCAATTCCGCCGTAAGTCGCAACCCTGCCGCGCGGAATCTCGCGCACCTTCTCATATACCCTGTCATAAAAGCTCATAGATAAATCCTCGCAAGTTCTCTTTTTCTCTCCCGGTAGTCGGGGCAGACCCGCTCCACAAGCGCCCAGAATCTGGGACTGTGGTTCTTCTCCACCGTGTGGCAGAGCTCGTGGCAGATCACGTAGCGGATGCACGCCGCAGGATAGGCCGCGAGCCGGTAGGAAAAGGCGAGCCGGTCCTCTCCCGAACAGGAACCGAACCGCTTCTCCGCAGCCGTCACCTTTACACTCCTGTAGGAAAATCCGTGTGCTCCCGCGAGCTTTGGCAGCTCCTCCGCCAAAAAAGCCGCAAGTTCCCGCCGGTAGAGCGCCATAAGCCACCCGGGGCTCACCGGCTCCCCATGTCGCCGCAGCTCCCCGAAGAGGTAGTACTCCGACTCCTCACGTGGAGCGACCCGCGCGCACACGGCGGCCGACTTCCGGCTGATCTCCGTCTCCCTCTCCCGCAGAAACCGCTCGATCTCCCGCTCCGGCAGACGCGCCGGCGCGCGCACAAGCGCCGTCCCGTCCGGCAGCAGTTCCGCCATAAGGGTCCTTCTGCGGCTGCGCACAATACGATATGGAATCATCTCAGCGAGTCCTTCTTTCGGAAGTAGTCGTTCGTCGTGTGGATTACAATTCCCGAGAGGCCGAGCAGTCCCACAAGATTGGGGATCGCCATCATGCCGTTGAGCGTGTCCCCGATGTCCCACGCGAGCTCGAGGTTGATGGTCGCGCCGAAAAAGACCGCCGCGAGAAAGATCACCTTAAAGATCGCGGTGTACTTTCCGCCGGTGAGATAGTACATACACCGCTCCCCGTAGTAGCTCCAGCCGATAATCGTCGAAAATGCAAAGAAGAAGAGCGCGATGCTCACAATCACTCCCGCGCCGTCTCCCATCACCGTTGCAAACGCCGCAATTGTGAGATCGACTCCCTCTCTGCCGGAGGGGAGCACCCCGGTCGTCAGAATAACAAGCGCCGTGCAGGTGCAGACCACAATTGTATCGACAAATACTTCAAACACGCCCCACATTGCCTGCTCAACCGGGTGATCCGTCTCAGCGGCCGCGTGCGCCATCGGCGCGCTGCCGAGTCCCGCCTCATTGGAGAACACCCCGCGCGCAATTCCCTTCTGAATTGCGGCTTTGACCGCCGCCCCGGCTACGCCGCCCGCGGCCGCCGTCGGGGTAAACGCCCCGCGGAAGATGTCTCCAAACACCTGCGGCAGCGCCCCCGCATTGATTACAATGAGCACAAGCGACGCCCCGATGTAGAAGAGCGCCATAAACGGCACCAGTTTCTCGGTGATCTTCGCGATGCGCTTGATTCCGCCCATGATGATGAGCGCCACCAGCACCAGCACCACGGCTCCCACCGCCGGGCGTGGAATCCGGAAGGCGCTCTCCAGCGCCTGCGCGATGGAGTTGACCTGGGTCATGCTCCCGATTCCAAAACAGGCGCAGAGCCCCAAAACCGCAAAGATCACCGCCAGCCATTTCTGGTGCAGCCCCTTCTCTATGTAGTACATGGGGCCGCCGATGAAACGGCCCTCGCGGTCGGTCTCCCGGAATTTCACCGCCAGCAGGATCTCCGAAAATTTGGTCATCATTCCGAACAGCGCCGAAATCCACATCCAAAAGATCGCGCCCGGTCCGCCCGCACAGAGCGCCGTTGCAACGCCCACAATGTTGCCGGTGCCGACCGTTCCTGCAAGCGCCGTCGTCAGCGCCTGGAAAGGTGAAATGTTCTCGCTCTCCCTTCTCTTCTTCCGGTGAAAGAGCGTCCCCAGCGTATTTTTTATGATGTATCCGAACTTCCGAAACTGTAAAAAGCCGGTGCGCGCCGTAAAGTAGACGCCCGTCCCCACCAGCAAAACCAGCATCACCGGTCCCCAGATAAAGTCATTCACCGCGGCGTTTGCATCCGCGACCGCCTGTATGATCCGCTCCAAATTAGCCCCCCTCGCATATTGTTCAAGGGTATTTTACTAAACTCGCGGACGGCTTGTCAATTCTCAGCTATTGTATGCTCTGCCGGGCAGATTGCGCGCAGCAGCTGTTCCTCCCGTCTCCGGTACTGCTCTCCGAGCAGACAGCCGCACCACCCGGCGCACTCGCTCTGCCCAGCTCTCTGCGCGGTCGGAAACGCTTTTGCTTCCCGTCCACAGATCTGCGCTCTCAGCCGCTCGGTCTCCACCGAATAGATCAGCATGTCCATTCCTCCTAGCGGTGCTTCCGCGCCCGTCTCAGCGTCCTTCTCTCCCGGTGCTCAATCATCTCGTAGAGGCAGTCCAGCGCGTCCGAGAGCCCTCCGAGGTAGTCCATCAGTCCCTCGCGGACCGCGTCCTCCCCGGAGAGCACGCTCCCCACGTCGGTCGAGAGCTCTCCGGTTTTAAACATCAGCTCCCGCATCCGCTTGGCCGGCATCTCCGACTGCTCGGAAACAAAACCGATAATCCGCTCCTGCATCCGGTCAAAGTAGCTCATCGTCTGCGGCACTCCCACCACCAGCCCGTTCATCCGGACCGGGTGAATGGTCATTGTGGCCGTCGGCACGATAAAAGACCGTCTGGCCGAGACCGCGAGCGGCACGCCGATCGAGTGTCCGCCCCCGAGTACGAGCGATACGGTCGGCTTGCTCATCGTCGAGATCATCTCCGCGATTGCGAGTCCCGCCTCCACATCGCCGCCGACTGTGTTGAGCATAATCAGCAGTCCGTCGATCTCCGGACTCTCCTCCACCGCCACGAGCGTGGGGATAATGTGCTCATACTTGGTTGTCTTGTTCTGCGGCGGGAGAATATAGTGTCCTTCCACCTGGCCGATAATCGTCATGCAGTGGATGTTGCCCCGCGGCGTTTTTGCAGTCACACTGCCCATATTTTTGATCTGAGAGGGCGGGAGCGTCTCCTCCTCTTCCTCCTCGTCGCGCTCTCCCCCCACCTCCACCACGCCGTAGCCGTGTGTCTCCGTCCCCCGTCGGCCGGCGGAGGCGCAGCTCTCGTAATATGCGGGATCAAAATCGCCCAGATTCTCCCCAATTCGAGAGGCCGCTCCCGCGGGGATCTTTTCCCGGCCCTCCGCACGGAGGGCCGGTGCCCCCTCTCTGCCGGGCGGCCGCCTCCCGTTCCCCTCCGAGTCGCTCTCCGCGTCGCTTGCAATTACATCCTGTACCGATTCAACCGCTTTTTTCCTCCGCTTGGTCCCGTTCTCCCGGCGCATCTCCACCTCGTTCGGACACCAGAACAAATCCTTATATGCCACACGTCCCGTCTTTCCTGTCCCCTTAGCGCTGTTCTTCTTTGCCATATTCAAAACTCCTTTCGCTTTTGAAAGTAGTATTGCCCGATTCGCCCCCTTTACTCGGCCCCGCGTCCGAGGAGCTCTCCTCTGGGAAAAAAAGGCGCCCGGGTTTCCCCGGACGCCCAGAGGCGCCTCTACGATTTCGCAGAGAAATATTTTTTTCCGCTGACCGGCTCGCTTGAAGAGAAGAGCAGCTCCGGGATGTTGACGATTTCGTATCCCCGCGCCCGCAGCTCATCCATCGCCGCAACCGCTCCATTGATGGAGCCCATATTGGTGTCGTGTACCAGAATAATCGAACCGTCGGTCGCCTGTTCCAGAATGCTCGCCTTGACCTTCTCGGCGTTCTTGGACTCCCAGTCCCTCGGATCGACCGACCACATAATCACCGGCACATCCACAAGCGCGCTGTCCTGCTTGCTCAGATTGCCGTAGGGCGGCCGAAAGTAGGATGCCTTGGGCAGACCGAGCTTTTGAAGCTCCTCATTTGTGCCATTGATCTCCTTGACAACCCCGGCGGTGTCCAGCTTGTAGAGGTTGGCGTGGTCATAGGTGTGGTTTCCGAGGATGTGCCCCTCCGCATAGGCCCGCTTGACCGTCTCCGGATAGCGGCTGATGTTCTGTCCCTGGAGAAAGAAGGTGATCTTGATATTCCGCTCCTTCAAGAGGTCCAGCAGCTGCGGCGTGTACTTCGTCGGTCCGTCGTCAAAGGTGAAAGCCACCCGTTTTTTCCCATTTCCATCCGAGCTCGCCTGCACGGGCGGCTCGCTCACCGGCAGCGGCAGTTCCGGCAGCACCCCGTCCGACGCCGCGAGTATCTCCCCCGTCTCTCTGTCGAAGGTGATCTCCGCCTTCCGCTCCAGTGTCCGGCCAAGATGGACGGCACTTGTCAAAAATTTGATTCTGTACTGCTCCGCGCCGTCCTCGAGCACCTCATATTTGATCTCAAGCGACTCCTCTGTTCCCGGTTCCACCTCCTCCGACTTTAAAAGAAACGAAGTGGCGGCCTCGGTCACCAGTTTCTGCATCGCCGCGTCGAGCGGCTCCGTCCCCGTCACCGGGCAGCTGACGTAGGAGCGCACCGTCTCCTTCTCGTACCGCTGTTCAAACGGCGGTTCGGTCACCGGTGCGCCTTCGACTCCCGCGCCCCCCAGATTGGGCGCGACAATCGAAAAGATCAAAAGCCCGATCAGCACGGCGACGACCGCCCCCAAAATCCATTTTCCCTTCTTCATCTCAATCTCTCCTCCGGCACCGGCCATTTTCTCCTTTGGGAAACTTTTCCGCTCTCCCTTTAGACGGCCATCCCCCTCTTTTTGTTCCCATTTTCGCCATCTCTATCCTATTCCAAAATCCGGTGAAGAATCACAAAAAAAGCGGGCCTGCTCCGGCCCGCCTCTCTTTACACATTTGTCTTTTCCGTCAATTCCGCCATACTGATGTTGCTGGTGTGCTTCACCGGCTCCCAGGTCTGCTTTCGGTCAAAGAGCGCCACAATATTGATCGGCAGCCAGGTAATAATAAAGAGCGGGAAAGCGACGATCGCCTGCTTGAGCGCACCGGGCTTTTTGCCGTTCGTGATTCCCGCGAGCACCGCGGTGAGCATCGGGAAGAAGATCACCATCAGCAGTGTCATAATTGCAAACAGCTGAATATTCTGTAGCATAATAATCCGCAGCGAGATGACGTTCAGCCAGGCCAGCAGTATGGTGAGCCCCGCAAAAAAGAGCGCCACAATCTGGATCACCGGCCCAAATGAGAAGAGCATCGCATCAAGCGCCGAGGAGCGCTGCTTTTTGAGGCAGCATTTGATGAGGCTCCCCGTGTAGATATGGCAGCAGGAGATCAGTCCCTTCGACCAGCGGAGCCGCTGCTTGAAGCTGACCCCCATCGTCACCGGGTGTTCATCGTAGACGATCGCGTCCGGCACATACTCCACCTTCTCGCCCTCAAGGATACACTGGATGGAGTACTCATTGTCCTCGGTCAGCGTATAGGTGTTGAACCCGAGCTTGCGGATCAGCCGCGCCGAAACCATAAAGCCGGTGCCGTTGATATAGGCGGACATGCCGATCGCCCGCCGCGCCTTGCTCATAAAGCTGTTGACACAGTAGTAGTACACCGCATACGAGCCCGAAATCCAGGAATCGTGCGGATTTTTTGCATCCCGGAAGCCCTGCGCGATGTTGCTGCCGCAGTTGTAGCTGTCGTTCATCGCGAGCAGGAAATTTTTATCCACCAGATTGTCCGCGTCAAAGACGCAGAACGCATCGTAGTTCTTCTCGCTCTCCAAAAGATAGTCAAACACCTGGGAGAGCGCGTCCGCCTTCATCTTGACCGGCTGCTCGCACTTATAGATGAGCGCCCCGTGCGCACGTGCAACCTCCTCGGTGTCGTCGGTGCAGTTGTTCGGCACCACATAGATGTCGTACATGTCCTTGGGGTAGTCGAGCTTTTTCAGGCTGTCGATCAGGTTCCCGATCACCTCCCGCTCATTCCGGGCCGCGATCACCAGAGCAAAGCGGTTGATCTGATCGCTGTGACTTTTCTTCGGGCGGAAAAAGAGGCACATAATCCCGAGCGCGAGGAAATAAATACCGTAAATTGCCACCGCCACATTTAAAACAAGCAATATATTTTCCAGTATGCTCAAAAATAGATGCATATCCGACCCTCCATACAGGCAACGTTATACAGCTTCATTTTATACTACCTACTCTGCAAAATCAAGTGGAAGAACCGGACAAATTCTTCCGGCTGCAACTCTATTAGTAGGACGACCCCGCCGCCTCTTTTTCCTCAAAAAAGTTCGCCCGCCATCAAATTTAATTTGTAATACACGCCTTTTTTTCGGATCAGCTCCTCGTGGGTGCCGCTCTCCGAAATTCCCTCCTCGGTCACGACGAAGATCCGGTCCGCCCCCCGCACGGTCGAGAGCCGGTGCGCAATCGTGATGGTGGTGCGCCCCTTCGCGAGCTGCTCGAGCGACTGCTGCACCGCCCGCTCGCTCTCGTTGTCGAGCGCGCTCGTCGCCTCATCCAGAATAATAATGGGCGGATTCTCAAGGAAGGCGCGCGCGATGCTGATTCTCTGCCGCTGACCGCCCGAGAGCTTGACCCCCCGCTCGCCGCAGTAGGTGTCATATCCCGCCGGCAGCTCGGAGATGAACTCGTGTGCGTTTGCGAGCTTCGCCGCCCGTATGATCTCCTCCATCGTCGCCTCCCGGTTGCCGTAGGCGATATTCTCCGCCACCGTTCCGGAGAAGAGGTAGACCTCCTGCTGTACCACGCCGATCTTCTTGCGCAAAGAGGCGAGCTTCACCTCGCGGATATCCTTCCCGTCCACCGTGATCCGTCCCTCGGTACAGTCATAAAAGCGCGGAATCAGCGAGCAGAGAGTGGTCTTTCCCCCGCCCGACGGACCGACAAGCGCAATGTGCTCGCCCGGCTTCACAGTAAAGGAGATGTGCTCCAGCACTCGCTCCCCCGTCTCGTAGCCGAAACTCACATCCTCAAACGCGATCTCCCCGCGCACATCTTTAAGCTCCACCGCGTGTCTGCTGTCCACAATATCCGGATCGGTGTCCACAATCTCGAGATACCGCTCAAAGCCGGTCATCCCGTTCTGGAGCTGCTCGGAGAATTCGATCATCCGTCGGATGGAGTTCAAAAGAGTCGTTATGTAAAGCAGATAGGCCACAAGGTCGGTCACTCCGATCTTCCCCTCCATGATAAAGAAGGACCCCGCCGCCACGCAGACGAGGTACATCACCCCGTCGAAAAAGCGCATCGACGCAAAGAAGGTGCCCATATACTTGTAGGCCCGGCTCTTGATCTCGAGCAGTCTCCGGTTGCTCTTCTGGAACTTTGTAAGCTCGATCTCCTCCCCCGCGAAGCTCTTGACCACCCGCACCCCCGCGAGACTGTCCTCCAGCTCCGCGTTGATCTCGCCGGTCTGCACCCGCCGCTGGCGGAAGACGTCGTGCATCTTCCGGTTAAATTTGCTGGCAAAGAAGATCATCGGCGGGATAAAGGCGAAGATAATCACCGTCAGCGGCAGACTGATACCGCTTAAAATCACAAAGGAACCGGTGATCTTGATCACCGCCATAAAGAGCTCCTCCGGCGCGTGGTGGCAGAACTCGGTTACGTCAAAGAGATCGCTTGTCATCCGCGACATCAGCGTGCCGATCTTCACATTGTCATAGTAGGAGAAGGAGAGCTTTTGCAGATGGCAGAAGAGGCTCTTGCGGATGTCGTTTTCGATCTTTGCCCCCATAATATGCCCGTACGCCGAGACATAGAAGTCCGCAAACGCGTCCACAATCCGCATAAACAGAATCACGAGCGAGACCTTAATAATAATCTCCAGGTTCAGCCCGAGCTCCGCGGAGAGGCCCTCGTTCATCAGCGCGCGCACCAGCAGCGGGAAGATGAGCTCCACTCCCACCATGATAAGCGTGCAGAAGAGATCAAACAAAAACATTCCGAGATACGGCCGGTAGAACGGCGCGAGCCGCCGCAATTTCGCAAACATCTTTCCCATCGTCTCAGCTTCCCTCCCAAATTCCAAATATAGAGTATATACCAGATCAAAACGACAAGTCAAACAAAAAAAGAGCCCCGCCGCAGCGGGACTCCCGAATTCAATTCTGCTACGCTCTCTCGAACGCCGCACGGTAGATCCGGCGCACGTCCTCCTTCGTGAGCGAAACCCGGTCCTCCGCGAGCAGGCCCTGGAAATTCTGCCAGCAGTTGTCCGCGAGCCGTTCCAGCGCCTCCTGTGGCACTCCATACTTTTGGAAGCTCTCATCCGCAACGCCGCAGCGCTCCATCAGCTCCAAAAGCGCCTCCACAAACCGGTTCGCCCCCTCCTCTGCGGACTGCGCCGGGCGGCCGATCACCCGTGCCATCGCAGCGCACTGTTCCGGGCAGGCCCTCGCAAAATAGCGGTAGTAGGCCGGCGCCATCATAAGCAGTCCCGCCCCGTGCGGGATCTCCGGATAGAAGGCTGAGATCGGGTGCTCAAACGCGTGTCCCGACGTGCAGCCTGAGACCGATTCCACAAAGCCCGAGAGGGTGTTTGCAAGCGCGACCTGCGCCCGCGCCTCCGCGTCCGACCCGTCGCGCACCGCGCGTGGCAGCGCCTCCCAGAGCAGTTCAATCGACTTGAGCGCATAGAGGTCGGACATCACGCTCGCTCTGCGGTTGAGCACCCCTTCGGTCGCATGGAAGAGCGCGTCAAACCCCTGATAGGCGGTCAGTTTCTCCGGCACCGAGGTCATCAGCTCCGGATCGACGATTGAGAGCACAGGGAAGGTGTAGTCACAGCCGAAGCCGAGCTTTTCCCCCGTCTCCGGCTTCGTGATCACCGTCCAGGGGTCCGCCTCGGTCCCGGTGCCCGCCGTGGTGGTCACCGCCACGATCGGCAGCGCGCGGGAGGCCGTCCTCGTCGGCGCTCCCCCGGCATACTCCCAGTAGTCCCCCTCGTTCACAGCCGCCACAGCGATGGCCTTCGCCGTGTCGATTGCGCTGCCGCCGCCGAGCCCGAGCACAAAGTCGCACCCCTCATCCCGCGCGAGCGTCGCCCCCTCGGTCACCGTCGCCAGAATCGGATTCGGCTGCGCCCGCTCGAACAGCACTGCGGAAATTCCGTTCTCCGCGAGCAGACCGGTCACCCGCTCGAGAATTCCAGTGCGGCGCATCGCCCCGCCCGAGGTGGTGACGACAAGCGCCCGGCTTCCCGGGAGCTGCACCCGGGCGAGTTCCGCGAGCCGCCCCGCGCCGAATAAGATCCGCGCCGGCATAAAAAAGTCAAACTGTTGCATCTTCTCTCCTCCTCTTCTCGGCAGAGCCGTAGCAGCGCGGCCCTCAAAACGGATGCCGGTCCCCAGTCCCGGCACATCCCAGCAGCTTCACCGTCTCCCCTCAGCTTGCGTCCGCTCCGGATCGCACGCCGCAAAGACACCCTTGAAATATCTTTTTCGGACAGGCTCTCCCGGCGGCGCATCGCCTCTCAGAGGTATCCCCCGTCCACCCGCAGCACATCCCCTGTGACGAATGAGGCTTCCTCCGACGCGAGAAAGCGCACCGCCCGCGCGACCTCCTCCGGCGTCCCGAGCCGGGAGAGCGGCGTCTCCTCCGCGAGCGCCGCACGCTCCTCCGGGCCGAACCCCGCCATCATATCGGTGTCGATCACCCCCGGCGCGACGCAGCAGACCCGCACTCCTGAGGGCCCGAGCTCCTTCGCGAGCGCCTTTGTCAGCCCGATCACCGCCGCCTTGGACGCGGAGTAGAGCGCCTCGCAGGAGGCCCCCGCAATCCCCCACATGGAAGAGATGTTTACGATCACTCCGCTCTTCCGGCGCACCATTCCGGGCGCCGCGGCGCGGATGGTGCGGCAGACGCCGCCGAAGTTTACCTCCATCAGCTCCCGCTGCTGCTCCTCGGTCGAGTCGGTGAAGAGCTGCCAGAGCGAGACCCCCGCGCTGTTTATGAGCACGTCGGTCCCGCCGAATCGCTCCTCCACCGAGCGGAAAAGCGCCGATACCTCTTCCGGACTGCGTACGTCCAGCTTCTCCGCATAGGCCTCGCCCCCCGCAGCACAGATGCGCGCGCAGAGGGTCTCTGCGCGCTCTCCGTTCCTGTTGTAGCAGAGAATCACCCGGTTCCCCGCCTCCGCCAGCGCCTCGGCGCATGCGGCGCCAATCCCCCGGGAACCTCCGGTGACCACCGCCGTGCGTCTCGCTCTCTCCACCATCTTGACACACCGCCTTTCCTGATTATTGTAACAAGCGGCGCTTCAAATAGCAACGAAAAAGGCACGGAAATCCCCGTGCCCTCCTCCTAGAACGAAATCAGATCCGCCGGATCAACATTCTCCCCGTTTTTCTCCACCTCAAAGTGGAGGTGCGGGTCGCCGGAGGACTCGATCATCCCCTCGTCTCCGACAGTGCCGATTTTCTGACCTGCCGTCACCCGCGCGCCCGGCCGGATTCCATCCGGCAGCTCGCTCGAGAGGTTCTTATAGATCGTCTTTAATCCCCCAGTGTGTGACAGAATGATCACCTCGCCCCAGAGATCGTCGAAGTAGAGGCCGTCGACCGTCCCGTCCGCGGCCGCGGTGACCTCATCTCCGACCGCTGCCACAAGATCCACCCCGTCGTGCTGACGGTAGTCCTGCATCGTCTCGGAGTAGACGCTCGCCCCTCTCGAGTGCGGATTCATCACTTTGCCGGGCACCGGCGCCGAGAGAGCGGGCGGCGTGGTGACAACGCTCGAGCTCGCGGCCTCCTCGGCCGCCCCCGGCTCTCCGCCCTCGTCCACCTTCTCCTCCGGCTCGGCCAACGTCTCCTCCGGGAGCTCCTCCTCGGGCTCGGTCTGCTCCGGCTCCCGCTCATCCGCCCCGACACCCTCCTGCGGCAGCGAGACCTCCTGTTCCGGCTGGAACTCGACCAGCGGAGTCTGCTCCTGCTGAAGCTTGTTGCGCTCCTCCATCCCGTCCCGGGTCGCCGCGAAAGCGGACGCGCCCACCGCGAGCAGTGCGACCACAATCACCGCGTAGTAGCCCCGCCCGGTGAGGAATTTTTCAAACTTGTTTCTTCTCTCATGTCTGTTTCCATCGCTCATCTTGTAACACCTCCACCGCTATTCTTGCCGCGCGGTGCAAAAGATATGCAGAGATGTCACAATTTTGAAATCAGCTCTTTTTCACGATCTCAGTCCCCGTGTAGTACTTGGTGAGAATGTCCTTATAGAGGTAACCGTTTTTCGCCATGTAATTCGCCCCCTGCTGGCTCATCCCGACACCGTGTCCGTACCCCTTAACGGTGAACACCGCCTCCTCCCCCTCGAACGCAAGCTCGAAGTTTGCGCTGCGCAGCGAAAAGAGGGTGCGCACCTTTGTCCCTTGAAACTCCGTCCCAAAAAAGCGGATGGAGGCGACGCTCCCTCCTTCCGTGCGCGTGAGCCCGCTCACAATACTCCCCCGGTCGGCCGACCGGTCAACTGCGCAGCCCGCGTCCTCTAAAATATGATAAAACTCCTCCATTGAAAACCGCGCCGTACTTTCATACCCGTCCGCGAGCGCATCCCCCTCGCTCTCCACCGACTTCAAATAGGGCAGTTCCCCGCCCCACACCTCCGAGACATTCTCCGTGCGTCCGCTCGAGATCGCATGAAAGACGGCGTTGATCGGCTCCCCGCCGTAGACCAGAATTTCTCCCGTCGTACCGCTCACCGCCTCGTGGATCTTCGCGCGGTAGACGTCATAGTTTTCCCCCCAATTCTGCCGCAGCTTCTCATCCGAGCTGTAAGCCTTACAGTGGTGATAGTCTGTGCAGACGTCCGCCCCCTTGTGGCTCTCGATACCGCTCCCGCCGTGCAGCTTTTTATAGAGGGTGTAAGTTCGCGCCGCAACCGCCTGCGCCTTGAGCGCCTCGGCGTCGTAGGAGGCGGGCATCTCGGCCGCCACCACCCCCTCGATGTACTCATCAAGGGGGAATTCCTTGACCTCGCCGGTGTCCGCCAGCAGCACCTTCACCGTCTCCGGCAGTTCGGGGGAGCTGGTCATCCCCGGCGTGTACTCGGGCGGCTCGCTCGTTCTTCCGCCATACAGCCCCGCCAGAATCGGTACCGCCACACAGAACACCAGCGTCACCGCCGGCAACAACAACAATTTTTTACTTCTCATGTTACTACCTCATTTTTGCAAGCTCTTCTCTTGAATCTTGCATTTCTGTCATTTTCGCTCTTGACGAAACTTCTGTGATCTAATATAATATATTTTAATATTTAATTATAAATGTAGAATTTGAGAGAGAAAAGAGGGGTGCAATGTTACAGAAAGATAACTGCAAAATCAGCAGTGAATTCATCAATAGCATATGTGAAACCTTTGAGGAAAATAACCGGATTGACCCCGATGTCTACAGCAACTTCTCGGTCAAGCGCGGCCTGCGCAACGCGGACGGCACCGGTGTGGTCGCCGGTGTCACTCTGATCGGAAATGTGCACGGTTATCTCATCAACGAGGGCGACGTCATGCCGATTCCGGGCGAGCTCATCTACCGCGGCATCGACATTAAAGACATCGTGAGCGCCAGCATCGATGAGAACCGCTTCGCTTTCGAAGAGGTGGCCTACCTGCTGCTCATCGGCAAACTGCCGACGCGGGAACAGCTCGCATCCTTCAAACAGCTGCTCGAGGATGCGCGTGAACTGCCCGAGCGCTTCACCGAGGACGTGCTGATCAACCAGCCGAGTTTCAACATCATGAACAAGCTGCAGCAGTCGATCCTCTCGCTCTACCCCTATGATCCGAACCCGGACGACTGCTCGCTGCCGAACATCATGCGGCAATCACTCGAGCTGATCGCCCGTTTCCCCACTATTATAACACGGGCTTACCAGGTGAAGAAATACTACTATGACAAGGTCAGTATGAACCTGCACTATCAGAAGCCCGGCCTCTCCACTGCGGAGAGTTTTCTCTACGCGATGCGGCCCGACCACCAGTACACGCCGCTCGAGGCGCGAATTCTCGACCTCGCACTGGTGCTGCACGCCGAGCACGGCGGCGGTAACAACTCCGCCTTCACCTGCCGGGTGCTCTCCTCCTCCGGGACCGACACCTACTCGGCGATCTCCGCCGCGATCGGTTCGCTCAAGGGGCCGAAGCACGGCGGCGCGAATATCAAGGTGGACAATATGTTTGCCACTATCAAGGAGAATGTCAAGGACTGGGAGGACGACGAGGAGATCGAGGCCTTCCTCGGCAAGCTGATCCGCAAGGAGGCCGGCGACGGCAGCGGCCTCATCTACGGCATGGGCCACGCGATCTACACCATCAGCGATCCCCGCGCCGTCATGCTGCGGGATCACGCCGCGGCGCTCGCCAAGCAGAAGGGGATGGAGGCCGAGTTCAAGCTCCTGAATAAGATCGAGCAGCTCACCCCCGCCGCCTTCAAGAAGTACAAGGGCAGCAACAAGCAGATGTGCGCGAATGTCGATCTCTACTCGGGACTCATCTACAAGATGCTTGAGATCCCGGAGGAACTCTACACCCCCCTCTTCGCGATGGCGCGTATTGCCGGTTGGTCGGCCCATCGGATCGAGGAGGTCATGACTGGCGGACGGATCATCCGACCGGCCTACAAGGCGGTCGCCAAACCCGGAAAATACATCCCGATCGACGAGCGGTAAAAAGAGATAAAAGAGGCCCGATATCCTGCGATATCGGGCTTTTTCATCCGCCTGAGAGGAGGCTTCGTATGAGAGAGCTGATTTTATTCATCGCTATGAGTCTAGATGGCTATATCGCGGATCGCACAGGCGGCGTCGGCTGGCTCCCCGAACTTTCCCAGTGCGTCGAATGTCCAGATCCCTACACCGCGCTGACGCGAGAGATTGACACCGTCCTGCTCGGCTGGAATACCTACCGTCAAATCCGCTCCGAACTCTCCCCCGACGTCTGGGTCTACCGGGACTTTACGAGCTATGTTTTTACCCGCCGCACCCCTCCGCCGGAGGCGCACATCCACTTCACCGGGGAGTCTCCCTGCACGCTCGCCGCGCGTCTGAAGCGCGCATCGGGAAAGGGTATCTGGGTCTGCGGCGGAGCGCAGCTCGCCCAGCAGCTGATGGCGGCGGATCTCATCGACCGCTATCACATCTCCGTCATCCCCACCCTTTTAGGAGACGGAATTCCTCTTTTCGGAAAACTGGAGCAGGAGCGCAAGCTGACTCTTCTCAAAGCTCAGACCTACTGTGGTATTACCGATCTTGTCTTTGCCCGCAGGCGCTGACAAACGGCGGCGTTTGCGAGAAGGAACAGATCGCAAGGAGAGGCCGAACCTCACTTTGACGCTTCAACGGGCGTCAGCGGCATGGCTGCGCCGCATCTTCTCTCCGACAAACCCGATGTCTCTTAATATAATATCCCTTTTGATAAGCACCGCATCCTTCCGGCCTCCCTATCGTAGGCCTTTCCCCTTTTTTGCAAAGCTACAACCGGAACATCCGAACGAAAACGAGGAATCCATTCCCATAGCTAAAAGAGGAGCTCCCCAGGGCGATTGCCCCGGGGAGCTCCTCACTCTGTTTCGCACAGAGACGCTCCCGATTCCGCTCTATAAGTGCCGCCCTTTACCTGACGCAAGTCTATACCGCGCGAATATGCGGCGCAGGTTTCAGCAGCGAAGCAGTAAGCCTGCCGTTTTCAAAGTTGCTGCGCAGTCTTTTATTTCCGCTCCGCCCCACAGCCGGCACAGGCGCACTCCGTCTCTTCGCTCTCGCCGCCACAGCCACAACTTCCTCCGCAGCCGCAGCCGGTCTCCGCAAGCTCCTGCCCGTCCAAAGTGCCGCCGGACACGACGGTGCGGTGCTCGCTCGCGGGCCGGTAGCTCCGCTTCAGCCCCTCGTTTTCAAAGGCTGTCGCGATCATCAGTTTGATCCGGTTGAGCTGATTGACCTGGCTCGCGCCTGGGTCGTAGTCCACCGCCACGATGTTGCTCTGCGGGTTGCGCCGCTTCAGCTCGCGCATCACACCCTTGCCGGTCACGTGGTTCGGCAGGCAGGCGAACGGCTGCATACAGATGATGTTGTTCACACCCTCCTCCATCAGCTCGAGCATCTCACCTGTGAGGAACCAGCCCTCGCCGCAGATGTTGCCGGTGGAGATGATCTTCTCGGTTTTCTCCGCCAGCTCGAAGATGTCGCCCGGCACGCCGAATTTGGTTCCCTTCAGCGCCTTCTTGAGCGGCCCGCGGAACCACTCGATCGCCTTGATCGCCGCGTTGTGCGCGAGTTTATTCTTCCAGCTGCCGGAGAGCAGCTTGTATTTCGCGTTGGCATTGTAGCAGAAGAAGAGGAAGAAGTCGATGAGATCGGGCATCACCGCCTCACCGCCCTCGCTCTCCACCACCTCGACGGCGTAGTTGTTCGCCACCGGGTGGAACTTGACGAGGATCTCGCCGACCAGCCCCACTCTGGGTTTGACCTCGTCGGTCACCGGCAGCGTGTCGAAGTCGTGCACAAGCTCTCTGAGATTCTCCCGGAACTCGGAGAAGCTCGCTTTCTTCATCGCCCCGATGCAGCGCTCGTTCCACCGCTCATAGAGCGCGTTTGCGCTCCCCTTTTTCACCTCGTAGGGCCGCACCTTGTAGAGACAGCGCATCAGCGCGTCCCCGTAGACCAGCGCCATCAGCGCCCGCTTGATAAGCGGCCAGCTGATCTTGAAGCCGGGGTTGCTCTCAAGTCCCGCAAAATTGAGTGAGATTACCGGCACATTCTCATATCCCGCCTCTTTGAGCGCCTTGCGGAGCATGCCGATGTAGTTGGTCGCGCGGCAGCCGCCGCCCGTCTGGGTGATCATCACCGAGGTGTTCTCGATGTCGTACTTCCCCGAATTGAGGGCGTGGAGAATCTGTCCGATCACGATGATCGACGGATAGCAGGCGTCGTTGTTGACATACTTGAGCCCTTCGCTCACCGCCTCCTGGTTGGTCTCCTGCAGGATTTCAAGATTGTAGCCCGATTCGCGGAACGCGTGGGTCAGAATTCGGAAGTGAATTGGAGACATCTGCGGCGCCAGAATGGTGTGCCGCTTTCTCATCTCCTCGGTAAACTCCACCCTTGGCTTTCTCGGCACGATCTCGTGGAGCACCGGCTTGCCCTTGCGGTCACGCTCCTCGATGACCGAGATGAGCGACCGGATCCGAATTCTGGCGGCGCCCAGATTGTTGACCTCGTCAATCTTCAGCGTGGTGTAGATACGCGAAGCCGCCTCCAGGAGCTCCTGCACCTGGTCGGTCGTGATCGCGTCGAGCCCGCAGCCGAAGCTGTTGAGCTGTACAAGCTCCAGATACGGCGTCCGCCGCACAAGTTCCGCCGCCGCGTAAAGCCGGGTGTGGTAGGACCACTGGTCCACTACCCGCAGCGGCCGCTCGACCGGCGCCTTGTCGCAGACCGAGTCCTCTGTCAGCACCGCAAAGCCGTAACCCTCGATCATCTCGGGGATACCGTGGTTGATCTCCGGGTCGATGTGGTAGGGCCGGCCCGCGAGCACAATACCGTGTTTCCCCGTCTTTTCGAGGTAGTCGAGTGTCTCCTGCCCCTTTCTGCGGATGTCCGCCTTGAAGCGTGCGTCCTCCTCATAGGCGGCGCGCACCGCCTCTTTGATCTCCTCGTGCGAGCCGAAGTCCGACAGCTCCTCTGTGAGCCGTTTTACCAGCCGATGCTCGTCGTCAAGCGGCAGGAAGGGCGAAAGGAACCGCACCCCGTCGCCGTGCAGCTCGTCGATATTGGTGCGCAGCACCTCGGGATAGGTGCCGACAATCGGACAGTTGTAGTGGTTGTTTCCGCCGAGTCCCTCGTCCATCTCATAGGGGATACAGGGGTAGAAGATGGTCTTAATCCCCCGCTCGAGCAGCGCCATGATGTGTCCGTGCGCGAGCTTCGCCGGATAGCAGACCGACTCGGAGGGCATCGTCTCGATGCCCTTGTTGTAAATCGCCTTCGACGAGGGCGGCGAGAGCACCACCCGGTAGCCGAGCTTGGTCCAGAAGGTGTGCCAGAAGGGGTAGTTCTCGTACATGCCGAGTACCCGCGGGATGCCGATCTCCCCCTTCGCTTTGTCCTTCGGAAGCGACTTGTAGCCGAACAGCCGCTTCCACTTGTACTGGAAGAGGTTCGGCATCGGCTCATGTTTTGTCTGCTCGCCCGCCCCCCGCTCGCACCGGTTGTTGGTCACAAAGCGGGAGCCGTCGTCAAAAGTCGTGATGGTGAGCAGGCAGTTGTTGCCGCACTTGCCGCACCGCTCGGTCCGCTTCTCGGCCGAGAAGTGGGAGAGCTTATCCGCGCTCAGCAGGGTCGAAACCCCGTCGCCGCAGCGCTCGGCCGCGATCAGCGCCGCGCCGTAGGCTCCCATGAGGCCCGCCTTGTCCGGACGCACCGCCTCTCTGCCCGAGACGAGCTCAAAGGCGCGCAGCACCGACTCGTTGAAAAAGGTACCGCCCTGCACCATGATCTTCTCGCCCATATCCTTCGGGTTTCTGATCTTGATGACCTTAAAGAGCGCATTCTTGATGACCGAGTAGGAGAGCCCCGCCGAGATGTCGGCGACCTCCGCCCCCTCCTTCTGCGCCTGCTTGACGCGCGAGTTCATAAACACCGTGCAGCGCGAGCCGAGCTCGACCGGATGTTTCGACTTCGTACCGAGCTCCGCAAACTGCGCGGGCGTCAGCCCGAGGGCGCTCGCGAAGGTCTCGATGAACGAGCCGCAGCCCGAGGAGCACGCCTCGTTTAACAGGATACTGTCGATCACCCCGTTTTTGATCCGCAGGCACTTCATATCCTGCCCGCCGATGTCGAGGATGAAGTCCACCCCCGGCAGCAGGCTCTGTGCCGCGCGGTAGTGGGCGATCGTCTCGATCTCTCCGATGTCGCAGTGCAGCGCCGCCTTGATGAGCTGCTCGCCGTAGCCGGTCGCCGCGCTCCCCGCCACGTAGCAGTCGTCCGGGAGATTTGCATAGACATCCTTCAGTATCCCGACCACCGACTGCAGCGGGTTTCCGCCGTTACTGCCGTAGTGGGAGTAGAGAATCTCCCCCTTCTTGTTAATCACAGTACACTTGGTCGTGGTGCTTCCCGCGTCAAAGCCGATATAGACCGGTCCCCGGTGTGCTGAGAGCTCCGCCGTCGGCACCACGCACTTCGCATGCCGCTCACGGAAGGACTCGAGCTCCTCCTCGCTCTCAAAGAGGGCGGGCAGCCGCTCGACCTCGTGCACCTCCACCGAACTGAGGGTCGAAAGTCTTTCAATCAGCTCCTCAAAGGAGAGCGGCTCATTCTCCATGCCTGCGAACGCCGCGCCCATCGCGACAAACACTTGCCCGTCCTCCGGCACGATGATCTCATCCCCTGTGAGCCCGAGCGTCTCAATAAACCGCGCGCGCAGCTGCGGCAGAAAGTGGAGCGGCCCGCCGAGGAAGGCGACCTTGCCCCGGATCGGCTTGCCGCAGGCGAGCCCCGAGATGGTCTGGTTGACCACCGACTGTAAAATGGAAGCCGCCACGTCGCTGCGCGCCGCACCGTCGTTTAAGAGCGGCTGGATGTCGCTCTTTGCGAACACGCCGCAGCGCGAGGCGATCGGGTAGATGGTCGTGGCCTTCTCCGCGAGCTTTCCCAGCCCGTCCACGTCGGTCGCGAGCAGGCTCGCCATCTGGTCGATGAAGGCGCCCGTACCGCCGGCACAGGTGCCGTTCATCCGCTGCTCCACCCCGCCGGTGAGGTAGGTAATTTTCGCGTCTTCGCCTCCGAGCTCGATGGCGACGTCGGTCTGCGGAATCAGCCGCTTGATCGCCTCCACCCCGGCCACAACCTCCTGAATAAACGGGATGTCGAGCCATGTCGCGACATTGATTCCGCCGGACCCGGTCACCATCAGGGTGAGCCGGTCCTCCGAAAAGAGCTTCGCCGTCTCCTCGAGCACCTCCGCAATCGTCTTTTTTACATCGGAGTAGTGCCGCTGATACTTCTTGTGGCAGAGTGTCCCTTTCTCGTCCAGTACCGCCACCTTTACCGTTGTTGATCCCACGTCCAGTCCGACGTGATACAGCTTCTCGTACAAAATAGTCACCTCGTCAAGTCCGCGCCCCGCGCGATCTGTCTCTCCATAATATCGTCATCCATCACAAAGCCGCCGCCGATCTCGGCGCACTGCTCTCTCGTCTTCTCAAATCCCATCCTCCGGTAGGCCGCGATCGATCCGCTGTTCTCACGGTTGACCGTCAGCCAAATCCGGCCCTTCCCGGTCTCCCGCTCGATCTCCTCGAGCGCCATGCGCGCAAGCCCCTGCCTCCGCGCGGCGCGGCGGACATAGAGTTTGCTCAAAAACGCTCCCTCCTCATCCGGACGCCACCCGAAGTAGCCCACCGGTTCGCCGTCCACCTCAAAGAGACTGTAGCGATAGTTCTCGCGTTCAATCTGTTCCCGGATGGCCGTCTCGCTCTGGAACATTTTCAGCATATAGGTGATCTGCTCCTCCGAGAGGAGCGTTCTGTAGTGTTCCCGCCAGATCTCTTCTGCGAGCACAGCGCAGCGCGCAATCTCCTCGGATGTCTCCACAGGCACCAGTCGTACTTCCATAAACTCTCCCGCTTCCTTCCAAACTTATCTTTATATTTTATAAACATCTGAAAACAAAGTCAACAGAAAAGCGAGTTACTCAAAAATTTCAAGCCGCACCTGAAATTGACTTTCCCGCAAAACTGTGCCAAACTGAAAAAAACAGCGAAAGGAAGGCGCACCCTATGAAACGCTCCCAGATCAACCGGATTATCGAGGACGCCATAGACTTTGCCGGACGTCACCGCTTCCCACTCCCGCCCTTCGCCACCTTCACTCCGGAGCGCTGGGCCGGACTCGGCCATGAGTACGATGAAATCCGAGACAACAAGCTCGGCTGGGACATTACCGACTTCGGCAGCGGCGACTTTCTGCGCGAGGGACTTGTGATGTGCACCCTGCGCAGCGGCGCCTGCCGGAAGAGCCCCGCCTATTTCAAGCGCTACTCCGAGAAGTTGATGATTGTCCGCGAGGGGCAGCTCACTCCGCTGCACATGCACCACGAGTACATCGAGGATATCATCAACCGCGGCGGCGGCGAGCTCTGCGTTCAGCTCTACAACGCCTCTCCCGAGGGCGAGCGGCAGGAGACTCCGGTGCGCATTTCCACCGATGGCAGAAACTATCTCGCCCCCGCCGGGACAATTCTCACCCTCGCCCCCGGCGAGAGCATCTCCTTCGACCGGCACACCTATCACTGTTTCTGGGGAAAGGAGGGTACCGGCGACATATTGCTCTGTGAGATCGCAATGTCCACCCCCATCCCGGACGACAGCATCTTCTTCGAGCCGAAGCGCCGCTTTCCCCCGGTCACCGAGGATGAGCCCGCGCGCTTCCTGCTCTCGTCCGAGTACCCGGCGGCCCGTCCCTAAGAGAAGACGACCGGGTCGTCTCCGCTTCCTCCCCCGCCTTCTGGCGGGGGCTTTTTCTCTACGGCTCCGGGCGTTGCCGCATTTTAGAAACAAAGCGGAGACGTTCCGCCCCGGCGTCGCCCTCATCGCGCGCTTCACCTTTCCGGCGCCCGTTTTTACTCCCAAACGCCCGCCCCACCCGCTTACAGAGACGAGCAGAGCCCCGGAGTTCAGACAGCCCGCCCAATCTGCGGGGACTGTCTTTCAAAAGAAAGGCGCTGTCCCGCCTCTCCTCAAATCCCGGCAGACATTTCTTCAGAGGAAAAACTCGTTTTCCCGCCGCACCCCGAGGAAAGGCGTAAGCTTCTGCCGGAGACGCTCCCGCATCTCCCGCGGCAGCGCCCGCGCCTGCACCGGGCAGCGCGCCACACAGCGCATACAGCCGATACACCGCTCCCGGTCGGTCCTCTCCGGCCGTCCGGGGTCAATCGCCCCCACCGGGCACTCCCCGGCGCACTTTCCGCACCGCACACAGCGCCCATCCGCCTCCGGCACTTCGGGCGACGGCGTCCACTGGCGGTAGGGCCGGTTTCCCGGCACAGCGCAGGGGCTGTCGTCCCCCCGCATGAGCTTTTCCTGCACCCGCGTGGCAAATGCTGTGAGCTCCATACAGTCGTCCCCGTCCGGTCTCCCCGCGGCGAGCTCGGGCAGAATTGAGTGCTGCGCCACCACAGCTGCGGCCGCGGTCACCTGAAATCCCCGTTCCTCCAACAGGTCGGAGAGTTCGAGCAGCGCGTCCTCATAGGCCCTGCCGCCGTAGACTGCGAGGGCGACGGCGCGTGTCCGCTCTCCGCTCAACCGCCGGAGCCGTCCCGCCGCCACTCCGGGGATCCGGCCGCCAAACACCGGCACCGCCACAACCGCAAGCTCCGTCTCCAGCCGGCGCTCCTCCCCCTCACGGGCGGAGAGGTCCAGCTCCTCCACCGGCGCACCAAACGCTCGCGCGGTCGCGAGCGCCGCCGCGCGCGTCCCTCCGGTCGGGCTGAAATATGCCGCAACAATTTTCTCCCACATCGTCTCTCTCCTTTTAAAAGAGCGAGTCTGACAGTTCTGTCAGACCCGCTTTTTTCTGATGCTCAGCGGAAATATTCCACACCCGCGCGGAACAGTCCCTGATCTTTCTCCCCCGGAATATTCTTAAAGATATTTTCGCCGCAGCGCTCACTGTGCGCCATCTTGCCAAACACTCTGCCGTCCGGGCTTGTGATCCCCTCGATCGCGAGCGCCGACCCGTTCGGATTATAGGGCATTGCCATCGTCGGCCTCCCTGCGGCGTCCACATACTGGGTCGCGATCTGACCGTTTTTCACAAGCTCCGAGAGCACTGCGGGGCTCGCTACGAACTTGCCTTCGCCGTGTGAGATCGCGACGGTGTGAATATCCCCCACATTCGCCCTCGCGAGCCACGGGGACTTGACCGAGCTCACCACCGTGTTCACCATCATCGACTGATGCCGTCCAATGTTGTTGAAGGTGAGGGTCGGGCAGTTCTCATCCGTATCCACAATTCTGCCGTACGGCACGAGCCCGAGCTTAATGAGCGCCTGGAAGCCGTTGCAGATGCCGAGCATCAGCCCGTCCCGCTGCTCGAGATGAGCTGTCACAGCCTCACGGATCGCGGGGTTGCGGAAGACCGCACAGATAAACTTGCCCGAGCCCTCCGGCTCGTCTCCGCCCGAGAAACCGCCCGGGATCATCACGATCTGACTCTCCCGGATGCCGCGTTCGAGCTCCGCGATCGACTCCCGGAGCGCTTGCTGCGAGAGATTACGGATCACGACGATTTTCGCCTTCGCGCCCGCCCGCTCAAAGGCGCGCGCCGTGTCATACTCACAGTTGGTGCCCGGGAAGACCGGGATCACCACTCTCGGCTCCGCCGCCTTGATGGCGGGCGCCTTCCCGCCCCGTTCCTCACAGGGCGTAATCGCGCAGTCCATCTCCGCCGCCTCGGCCTTTGTCGGGAAGATCTCCTCGAGCGGCCGCTCCCACTCCTCGCAGAGCTCCGCCGTGGAGACCGCCTGTCCGCCCAGCCGGAGCTCGCCCGCAACCACTGTGCCGACCGGCCGGCCGAGCTCCCCGTCGCACTCCAGGAGCAGCGCGCCCGGCTTCAGCGCAAAGAGCTCCTCCTCCGAGATCCCCTCGAAGGCGACGCCGAGACCGTTTCCAAAGCTCATCTTCGCCGCCGCCTCTGCGACGCCGCCGCGGGTGAGCGCATAGGCCGCCCGCACCTTCCCCGCCTGTGCGAGCTTGTAGACCGCATCATAATTTTTAAGCACGCTCTCATAGGTGGGCAGTCCCTCCGCGTCGTACTCCGGCTCCAGCAGGCGTACCGTGTCGCCCGCCGCCTTGAACTCCGGCGTCACCGTACCGCTCGCCGTGGTCGGCGCCACCGCGAACGAGACGAGGGTGGGCGGCACGTCGATCTCCTCAAAGGTACCGGACATGCTGTCCTTGCCGCCGATCGCCGCCATCGAGAGGCCCAGCTGCGCGTCCAGCGCGCCGAGCAGCGCCGCAAACGGCAGCCCCCAGCGGCCGGCCTCCCCCTTGGTCCGCGGGAAGAACTCCTGCAGCGTGAGATAGCACTCCCGCACGTTCGCCCCCGCGGCGGCCGCCTTCGCGACCGACTCAATCACCGCGAGTTTTGCCCCCGCGAAGGGGTTCTTCTCCGAAATATAGGGGTCAAAGCCGTACGCCATCACCGAGGCGGTGTCGGTCTCCCCCTCGAGCACCGGAATCTTCGCCACCATCGCCTGTGCGGGGGTGGTCTGATTCCGTCCGCCGTAGGGCATCAGCACGCTGCCCGCGCCGATCGACCCGTCGAACCGCTCCACAAGGCCCTTCTGTGAGCAGACCGAGAGATCGGAGAGCATCCGCGCAAGGTCGGCCCCGAAGTCGCCGGAGACCGCAAAGCCGTCTCTCCAGTCCTGCGCCGCCGGAACCGCGACGTCGCAGCGTTTCTTCGCGCCGTTCGAGTTCAAAAACCCGCGGGAGAGATCGACAATCTTCTTCCCCCCGAGTTCCATCACCAGGCGCGGCTCCTCGGTGACTACCGCCACCTCGGTCGCCTCGATGTTCTCCCCGTTTGCAAGGGCGATAAACTTCTCCGCGTCCTCCCGGCGCACAACCACCGCCATGCGCTCCTGCGACTCGGAGATCGCAAGCTCGGTCCCCGAGAGCCCGCTGTACTTCTTCGGCACCCGGTCAAGGTCGATGAGCAGCCCGTCCGCGAGCTCGCCGATTGCAACCGACACGCCGCCCGCGCCAAAGTCGTTGCACCGCTTGATGAGGGTGGTCGCCTCCGGGTTGCGGAAGAGCCGCTGGATTTTCCGCTCCTCCGGCGGATTGCCCTTCTGCACCTCGGCGCCGCAGGTCTCAAGCGAGGAGGCGGTGTGGCTCTTGGAGGAGCCGGTCGCGCCGCCGCAGCCGTCCCGTCCCGTGCGCCCGCCGAGCAGGATAATCACGTCCCCCGGCGCCGGGCGCTCGCGCACCACGTTCTTCGCCGGGGCGCAGCCCATCACCGCGCCGAGCTCCATCCGCTTCGCCACATAGTTCGGGTGGTACACCTCGTTTACAAAGCCGGTCGCAAGACCGATCTGGTTGCCGTAGGAGCTGTAGCCGTTCGCAGCCGTGGTCACAATCTTCCGCTGCGGGAGCTTGCCCGGCATCGTGTCCTTCACCGGCAGTCTCGGATCCGCGGCTCCGGTGATGCGCATCGCCTGGTAGACATAGGCGCGCCCCGAAAGCGGATCGCGGATCGCCCCGCCAAGGCAGGTCGCCGCCCCGCCGAACGGCTCGATCTCGGTCGGGTGGTTGTGCGTCTCATTCTTGAACATGAGGAGGTACTCCTCCTCTTTACCGTTCACCGTCACCGGGATGCGGATCGAGCAGGCGTTGATCTCCTCGCTCTCGTCAAGGTTTTTGAGCTTGCCCTCCCGCTTGAGCTCCTTGGTGCCGATCGTCGCGATGTCCATCAGGGTCATCGGCTTGTCCCGCCCGACATAGAGCGCCTTCCGGATCTCGAGATACTTCTCAAAGGCGCGTCTCACCGCCTCGTTCTCAATCTCCACCCCGTCGATCTCGGTCAGGAAGGTGGTGTGCCGGCAGTGGTCGGACCAGTAGGTGTCGATCATCCGCAGCTCGGTCAGCGTCGGACAGCGCCCCTCGCCTCTGAAGTAGTCGCGGCAGAAGCGCACGTCGTCCGCGTCCATCGCGAGCGCGTATTTGGTAAGGAAGGTCTCGTCCGCCACCGCGTCGTCGAGGAAGCCCGGAACTTCCGGCACCGCCTCCGCCTCCGGCTGACGGTCGGCGAGCGTCTCGGGCAGCGCAAGCGACGCCTCGCGCGCCTCCACCGGATTGACCAGATACTTCTTGATCGCCTCAAATTCCTCGTCGGTGATCGTTCCCTCCAGCAGATACACCTTCGCCGAGCGCACCAGCGGCCGCTCCTCCCCGGTCATCAGCTGAACGCACTGTGCGGCCGAGTCCGCCCGCTGGTCAAACTGTCCCGGCAGATACTCCACCGCGAACACCCTGTCGCCCTCCGGCAACGCGTCGTAGATCCGGTCCACCTGCGGCTCCGAGAACACCGACCCGCACGCGAGCCGGAAGAGCTCCTCCGAGAGCCCCTCCACGTCGTACCGCTGGACAATCCGCACTCCTACGAGCCCTTTGATCCCAAGATTGTGCCGCAGATCAGCGAGCAGATGCCCGCTCTCTACCGCAAATTGCTCCTTCTTTTCAGAGTAAACTCTTCTTACAGACGACAAGATATAGTCCCCTTCCCCTATCGAATTTCAGGCACAAACGGCGGCCGTTCCGCCTTTTTCTTCATTATATCGGAAACGAAGTGGCATTTCAATGCCACTTCTCAACAAAAGAGGCCGGGATTTCTCCCGGCTCTCCGCCTTTTAGAGCAGCTCTCCACGCAGCATATCTTCCCCGGCGGATGTGATCTTCACCCGCCGCATCTGTCCTGCAATCGGTCCCGCACGTTCCACTGTCACCGGCGTATAATTCTCGCTGTGGCCGAAGGCCGCGCCCTCCCGCTCTGTCTCAAAGAGCACCGTCACCGTAGCGCCCACCATCTCCCGGAGAAACTGCCGCCGCACCTCGCCGCACACCTCGGAGAGCACATGCGCCCGCGCGCGCCGCACCGCCATCGGCACCTGTTCCGGCAGCTTCACCGCCCGGGTTCCCTTCCGCTCCGAGTAGGGGAAGACGTGCACCTTTGCAAAGCCGATCTCCCGTACAAAACGGAGCGTCTCCTCCTGCTCCATCTCCCCCTCTCCGGGGAAGCCCGTGATCAGATCGGTCGTGATCGCACAGCCCGGGAGCGCCTCCCGCAACCGCCGCACCGCCTCCCGGTAGAGCGCGGTGTCATATTTGCGGTTCATCGCCCGGAGCACCTTGTCCGACCCGCTCTGGAGCGAGAGGTGAAAATGGGGACAGAGCGAGGACAGTCCGGAGAGTCTCCGGACAAACTCCTGCGTCACCACCCGCGGCTCGAGCGAGCCGAGCCGGATCCGCGCGCCCGCACGCGCGGCGGGACCCTCCAGCGTCTCCAGCAGCTCCGCAAAACTCTCCCCCGTGTCCTTGCCAAAGGAGGCGATCTCAATCCCCGTGAGCACCACCTCGAGGAACCCCTCCTCCAGCAGTGCCTCAAACTCAGCCGCCACATCCGCGATCCGTGCGGAGCGTACCCGCCCTCTCGCGTAGGGGATAATGCAGTAGGAGCAGAAGTTGTCGCACCCGTCCTCGATCTTGATGTGCGCCCGGCTGCGCTCGTCGGCCCCTCTCACCGGATCAAACCGGAAGGTCCTCACTCCTCCGATCTCCGCAACCTCCGCCCGGCGCTCCCGCTTCTCCAAAAACTTCTCTACAAGCCGGAGAGTCTCCCCTTTCTCCTCGTTGCCGAGCACAAGGTCGATGTCGAGCGCGCGCAGCTCCTCCGCTGCCACCTGGGGATAGCACCCCGCCGCCACGATCACCGCCTCCGGACCGCCCGCGCGTCTGGCCGCCGCGATCGCCTGACGGGACTTCTTGTCGCTCACCGCCGTCACCGTACAAGTGGAGATCACATAGACCTCCGCCGCCTCGGAGAAATCGACCGTCTCATACCCCGCCGCCTGAAATTTTTCTCTCATCTGCTCCGCCTCGTACTGGTTTACCTTACAGCCGAGCGTATAAAATGCAACTCTCAACTCTCTCTCCATTTCCGCCGAACAATCAGCCCAAATAAACTCCTTCTCCAATTATATAGTTTTCATAAAAAATTACAATACTGTTGTAAATAGGGCGCGCGTTTGGTATAGTAAGGATAGATTAAAAATAGGAGGACTGACAATGAAAAGCGTAAACATTATGCTCAACTCCATCAACGACGTCAAAGATTTTGTCGCCCTGGTCTGCACCTGTGATTTCGATATCGACCTCACCAGCGGCCGTTATGTGGTCGACGCGAAGTCCATTATGGGGATTTTCAGCCTCGATCTCTCAAAACCGATTAAGCTTGACGCTCATACCGACAACGCAGACGATGAGTTCTTTACCAAGCTGAAGAAGTACATCGTATAACGTATCGGGAGGGCAGGTCCGGTGCGACGCACCGGACCTTCTTTCTCCCCGGGGGGAAATGGAAATGGAGCTTACAAACATACTCGGCCTCGCGGCTGGGCTCGGCATGTTTCTCTACGGCATGCAGATTCTCAGCAACGCGCTGCAGGCGCTCGCCGGTTCACGGCTGGAGCGCACGCTTGAAAAACTGACCAACAACCGACTCAAAGGACTCTTTCTCGGCACGGCGATCACCGCGCTGATTCAGAGCTCCTCCGCGACCACTGTCATGGTGGTCGGCTTTGTCAACGCCGGCCTTCTGAAACTCTCGCAGTCGGTGGGCGTGATCATGGGCGCCAATATCGGCACCACCGTCACCGCCCAGATTCTGCGGCTCGGGGACCTCAACGGGACCAATTTGCTTCTGACGCTGCTCAAGCCGTCGAGCTTCGGTCCGATTATCATCCTGATCGGAGCCGCGATCAATCTCTTCTCCAAGGATAAAAAGCGGCAGAATATCGGCTCGATCCTCCTGGGGCTCGGCCTTTTGTTCTTTGGCATGTACAATATGGAGCAGGGGCTCTCCCCGCTGGGACAGATGCCGGAATTCCAGCAGATGATGCTGAGTCTCTCCGCCAACCCGCTGCTCGGGCTGCTGGTCGGCATCCTGGTCACCGCGCTGATTCAGAGCTCCTCCGCCTCGATCGGTATCCTGCAGGCGCTTTCCGCCACCGGGCTGATCACCTTCGGCTCGGCCGTTCCGATCATCCTCGGTCAGAATATCGGCACCTGTATTACGGTGATTCTCGCCGGTATCGGCGCGAACCGTACCGCGAAGAAGGCCGGGCTCATCCATCTCTCGTTCAATGTTATCGGAACGACGCTCTGGCTCATCGGCATCTACTCGGTCAATGCGCTGGTCGGACTTCCCTTCTGGAACGAGGCGATCAACCGCGGAACCATCGCCGATTTCCACACGCTGTTCAATGTCTCGACCACGCTGGTCCTCCTCCCCTTCTCCTCGCTGCTGCTGAAGCTCGCAAATGCGCTGCTGCGCGAGAAGGGGGATAAAACGGACAAGCTCTCGCTGCTTGACGACCGCTTTCTCTCGGCTCCCGCCGTCGCGATCGAGCAGTGCAACAAAGTCATCGTCGATATGGGCGCTTCCGCCATTCAGAACTACAACGACGCCTGTGCGCTGCTTCAGAAATTCGACTCCAAGCTGTTTAAAAAGTTAAATGAGCGGGAGGAATCGCTTGACAAAACGGAATCTGCGCTCAACAACTATCTTGTCAAGGTCACCTCACGAAATCTCTCCGACACGGAGAACAAAACCACAAGCGAGATCTTGCACACGATCAACGATTTCGAGCGGATCGGAGATTACAGCGTCAATCTTGCCGAGGCCGCCGAGGAGCTCGCAAACCGCGAGATTCACTTCTCAGACAGCGCAAAAAGCGAGCTTCGGCGGATGGTGGACGCCGTCTCTGAGATTCTTTCCGTGACCATGGAAGCCTACTCGCAAAACAGTACGGAGATCGCCTCCCATGTTGAGCCGCTCGAGGAGGTCATCGATCTCATCAAAGAGACGCTCAAGACCAAGCATATCGACCGTCTGCAAAACGGACGCTGCTCGATTAACTCAGGGCTGATCTTCTTAGAGCTGCTCAACAACTTTGAGCGGATTGCGGATCACTGCAGCAATATCGCCGTCTACGTCATTCAGTTGCATGCGAATAGCTCCCGGTTTGATCCGCATGAGCATCTGCGCGAGATGCACGAGGGAACTACCGAAGAGTATAAGCTCTACTATAAGTACTATATGGACAAATACTACGCGCCAATCGAACAGGGGCTCTAAAATTCTTTTTCAGAGGGACAGGAACGACTACCTGTCCCTCTTTTTATTTAACAAAACGGCCGCAATCTCTCCCAGTGCCAGGCAAAACCGCTGCCGACGTCCCCCAGTTCTTCCATCTCCGGCACCGCCTCCGGTCCAATTTCCACACCGCTCCGTCCGCCGGTTCTCCGCTCCGCAACGCAGTGCCGGATACGGCGAGCGCCAATTTACCCACCTCGATATCGCGCCACCTCTCTGGCGCTCGTCTTCCCCTTATCGCTCTGATGTTGCCATCGGTATGAAATACAAGCTAAAAAATGCCCGGTCGCAGTCCTCCGCCTCCAACCAACCCGTAGAATCTCTCTGCTATCACCGGCAGGCAGCGCGCGTCTTCTCCACAGCCAGACAAAAAACGCCCAAATTTCTCCCCCACCAGCAGCAACCGGACCTACAGCAGGATTCACTTCCTCAACCGCCCAAGCTCGTCCGCTCCCACAGCGGCGCCTAAAAACATTTCAGCATTTCGGCGGCATCGCGCCTTTCTTCCGACCATAGTCTTCTTCCGGCTTCTCGGCAGAGGACTTTCCCTTTAAGTCTAAACCGCCCTCTCTTCTCCGAGGCTGTTCTTCGTGCTGCGCCGGAACAGTTTTCCTCCTCCCCTCTCAGAAATTTGAAAAAGCCGGATGAAACTCCAAGTTTCATCCGGCTTTTTCGATCGGTCTTAACCCAGCAGCGCCGCCGCGCTCTCAAAAATCGCATCCAAATCGCTCGTCACGATAAAACCGTACCCATAGCCGTTGAGCGCGCAAAAAGCTCTACGGCCGTCGATATCATGGTAACTGAGCTCATTTACCGTACCGTCCCGTTTGGTGTAGACGATCCTTGCATACTCCGCCGTACCCGGATCGCTCGCCTCTCCCCCGAGCATCAGTCCAATGCTATCCTGATAGAGGGTCCTAAAGCTCTCCAGATCCACCGTCTTGCCATTCGAACTTACCTGCATGTCGTCGCCCTCACCCGTGAGGTTGAAGATATATCGCTCGTCGCCTCGGACGTACTCCACCGTCTCCATCTCGTCGATATAGTCAATATACATAATCGAACTAATCAGCGTGCTGTGCGAGAGCTCCATAAAGCTCACGGAGCTCGCGTCAACCAGATAGACAACGTCGATCCCGTCCTTCATCATATAATAGGCCCCGTCGCTCGTCTGATTGCCAATTAGAATCCGGTTCTCACTGCCCTCAATCTGATATTCCAGCACAAAGGTGGGCGTATTCAGCCCGAACTGCTCCCGCTGCTCCGCAGTTGGCCGGGCGGCAACCGCCACAGTCGGCTGAAGGGAAAGCAGCGGACTCTTCAGCGAATTTGAGAGCGCATCGCTGTTGAGCGCCGCCTGAATCGGCTGTACCATCTTAAAGGGGGTGAGCTCACCTGCGCCCTGCTGTTCCTCCTCGGTCTTCGGCACAATCTCGAGCACATCGGGGCGGCCGCTCCCCGAAATCTTGATATGCGAGAGCTTATTCGTCTCGGTCGACTCAAGCGCGGGCATAATGGAGGTCGAAATATAATTTTCAAACGCATAGTCCCGCGCATAGCTCACCGTGGAACCGGAGAGCAGCAGCTGCGACTCTCCCTCCACATAGCAGTACGCGCCTTCGTCGGTCGGGGAGTCCGCGCCGATCTTCACTGTTTTCTCCCCGTCTGCCGTCCGCACCGTCACGCTTGTCGGAGCATCTAAGCCGTACTCCGAGGCGTTCTCGAGATCCTCTTTGATCACCTTGTCGGAGGAGAGCCCCGTGAGCGCGTCGAATGCCGCGCTCAGCGTGTTGCTGTTCATCGGCAGCTCTTTCTCCTCGTTGATCAGCACAGTTCCGTCTTCATCTCTCGTGAGCGTATAGGAGCCCTTGCTGTTCTGCACCTCGATTTCGGTGACGTCCGCCTTCTCAAAATCAAAGAGCGGCGTGCTCGTCTGAGTCTCTGCCGACGGCTCCTCCGCCGGGCTCTCCTCTCCCGAGGAGAGGAAGTTCACCGCAACCAGTCCGCCGACCAGGAGCACCAGCACCACCGCGGCGACGATCAGATATTTCAGCTGTTTTCTCATAGATGTCTTCTCCTCACGAACACCACAATTCCGGCGACGACCAGCGCAATCGGAATCACCACAACCAGCAGCACCAGCATCACCAGTATCTCAGTCGTCGACTGGATGGTGAGCGGATGGGTGTCGATGTATTTGGGCGCGACTGTGATCAGGTCGTCCTCCCCTCGGACGCTGTTCGCAAGGCTTGCAAAGAAGTCGCTGTTGGTAAAGCTTGTAATCCCCATGGCGCCCGATCCCGCCATATCAAGCGAGCCGAATACAAACATATTGCTGTAAACTACCGTATTGTGTCCATTTACCAGCTTGGAGGAACCCGCGCCGAAGACCATCTGTCCGGTCTTGTCGCCCGCCTCCTTGTCGTATGTGGTCAGCTGGGTATTCGCATCCAGCGTCTTTGCGTAGGCGCTGTCCGAGGAAAGCAGCAGATCAAAGGTCGAATAGTCGTTCTTTCCGTCAAAGATCCGGGTCACGCTCGAGCTGAACGGGCTGACAAACGAGGCGTTCGTCGAGAGATCCTCCGTGATGTCATTCTCCGCATAGAGCGCAAACGGATTTATCACCGAGCCGTAGAAGCTGCCGTCATCCAGGATGAGGTCGTTCTCCACCTTGAGCCCCCACTCGCTCATATAGGCGTCGAGCACCGGCGTATCCGGGAGACTCGGTGCCTGGAAGATCAGCACCGCCGTGTCGCCGCGCATCATAAATGCGTCGAGCTTCTCGATTTCCTCCGCCGTGAAATCTCTCTGTGCCCCGTAGATCACAATGACTCTCGTATTCTCCGGGACCTCCTCTGTGAGCAGATTGATCTCTCCCGTTGAGAAGGCGTTGTCCTCCAACAGCCCTGTGAGCGCAGACGCATCGACTTCATCGTGACCGGTGGTCACCAGCGCTCCCGGGATCTCGTCGCTCGAAACATACATAATCGCCGAGGTCATCTTCTGCTCGGTTTTGAGGTTGGTCTGCGACTGGCTGGTGCTGCTCTGCTGATAGAGATCGTTGTAGGACAGCACCTTGTACCGCTTCGCGCTCTCCACCACGATCGAGGCGGTATTGATCGTCTCCCCGTTTTGCTGATATTTCTTGGCAATCTCAGGATTCAGATTTAAATCAACCACCTGGAAGTCAACCATGTCGCTCAGCTGCGCGTACTTCTTGATCACCTCGATGATCTGCACATCAAACGCGCTCTCCGGGCTGAACACCGAGATGGTCACCTTCTCATCCAGATTTTTCACATATTCGGTGCTCTCCGCTCCGATCTCATAGATCCCCTGGTCGGTGAGGTCGAGTTTGAGCGGGAACTTCGCTGTCAGCGCGGAGCAGAGCACGTTTACAAGCAGTACCGCCCCGATAAAAATTACTGTAAAACCTCCGGAGATCACGCCGAATTTAATGCGCCGCTTGCGCCCCAGCGTGTTCTTCACGGCCGTATTCTTTTTCTCTTTCATCTCTGCCTCCCAAACTCAGCTCCAGCGCTTCTTTTCCAGAACCCGGACGGTCAGGAATATGAAGATCGCAACGATACTGATATAGTAAATGATCGTACTGACGTTGAATACTCCGTAGAGGAACTCATTCGCCCGCTGGAAGATCGCGAAGAAATTCGCAATCGCCGCAAAGACGGGATTGGTCAGAGAGGAGCCGATATTGCCGAGGATGCTCACCGCCAGAATCACCGCAAAGGTACTGATCCCCGCGATCATTTGGCTCTCGGTGAGCGACGAGAGAAACAGCCCGATTGAGATGAGCGCCCCGCCGACGAACAGCGTCGCCACAAAATTTCCAACGAAGCTCGAGAAGGACGGCTCGCCGTAAACGGAGAGAATCAGTCCGTAGATCACCGTGATGCAGAGGGCGATGGCATAAAACGCAAACGCCGAGAAAAATTTTCCGAGCACGATTCCCGTCGGACTGACCGGGCTGGTCAGCAGCAGCTGATCGGTTTTCTGCCGCTTCTCGTCACTCATCAGTTTCATCGTGAGAATCGGCACAAATATCATCAGAAGCGTCGACATAATCGCGTTGAACACCCCTGCGATCTCGCTCGTATTCGAGAGAATGTTATTGATAAAGAAGATGATTCCCGTGAACGCAAAGAAGATCGCGAGCAGCACATAGCCGATCGGAGAGATAAAGTAGTTTTTCAGCTCTCTTTTAAAAATCGCAAACATTACGCCTTCTCCCCCTCTCCGGAGCTGTGGTCCACAAGCTCCATAAAGATGTCCTCAAGGGACATATCATAGTTCTTCAGTCCGATGAGCGGCCAGGAGCGCTGCGCAAGCAGATAGAAGAGCGGTTTTCTCACGTCGATCCCCGGCTGCGACTCGATCAGATAGTCGGCGGTCTCCCCCTCCATCTGATTCTGCAGCTCCGCAAACAGAACCCCATCGAGCTCCTTTACCGCGCGCAGCACGTCGCTTGCCGGTCCGCAGATACGGGCGATGAACTTGCTCTCGTTTGCCAGCTGGGTGGCGAGATGGTGCGGCGTGTCATTGGCGACAATCCGCCCCTTCGAAATCACTACGATCTTCTCACAGATCGCCTGCACCTCGGGCAGAATGTGGGAGCTCAGGATGATCGTCCGCCCCTTCCCGAGTGACTGGATGAGGTTCCGTATCTCGATGATCTGCTTCGGGTCGAGTCCCACTGTCGGCTCGTCGAGCACCAGCACCTTCGGATTCCCGACCAGCGCCTGGGCAAATCCCACACGCTGGCGGTAGCCCTTCGACAGGTTCTTGATCAGCCGCTTCGCGTGATCCTCAATCCGCACCAGCCGCATCACCTCCGCGAGATGTTTCTCCCGCGGCAGCTTGCATCTCTTGAGATCGTAGACAAAGTTTAAGTACTCCGTCACCGTCATGTCGAGATAGAGCGGCGGCTGCTCCGGCAGATAGCCGATCTTCTTCTTCGCCTCCAGCGGATTCTCCAGGATATCGATCCCGTCAATCTTGCAGACGCCCTCGCTCGCGGACAGATATCCGGTGAGGATGTTCATTGTGGTCGACTTTCCCGCCCCGTTCGGGCCGAGAAAACCGAGGATCTCCCCCTCCGCGACATCAAAGGAGATGTTGTCCACGGCGAGATTTGTGCCGTAGCGCTTCGAGAGATTGCGCACCTCGATCATTACAGTTCCTCCCTGCTTTTATAGACTCACTAACATTTGAATTATAACAAAATTACACCCTTTTCATGTTAGTAAATTATGAATTTTCACCATCTTGGTCAGCGTGAACGATGGCAAGCCCGAGCTCCTCGAGCTGCTTTGCATCCACCTCGGACGGGCAGGCGCTCATCGGCTCTGACGCGTTCTGCACCTTCGGGAAAGCGATCACATCGCGGATCGACTCCTCGCCCGCCATCAGCATCATCAGCCGGTCAAGCCCGTAGGCAAGCCCTCCGTGCGGCGGCGCGCCGTACTTGAAGGCCTCGAGCAGATGCCCAAACCGGCGCTTCGCCTCCGCCTCGTCAAACCCGATGAGCTCGAACATCTTCTGCTGAAGCTCCTGCTGGAAGATACGGATCGAACCGCCGCCGAGCTCGGTCCCGTTGAGCACGCAGTCGTAAGCTCTGGCGCGCACCTCGCCGGGCGCCGTGTCCATCTTCGGGATGTCCTCCTCCATCGGCGCGGTGAAGGGGTGGTGCATCGCGACATAGCGCCCCTCCTCCTCGTCATATTCGAGCAGCGGGAACTCGGTCACCCAGAGGAACTTGTAGTCCCCCTCTTTCAGTACACCCATCCGCTTCGCGCACTCGCAGCGCAGCGCGCCGAGCGCGTCGAAGACCACCTTATCCCGGTCCGCGACCACAAAGATCGCGTCCCCCGGCTCCGCGCCGACAAGTGTGAAGATCCGCTCTTTCTCCTCCTCGGAGAGGAACTTCAAGAAAGAGGAGCTGATCTCCTCGGTCATCCGGATGAAGGCGAGCCCTTTGGCGCGGTAGGTCTTCACAAAATCCTGGAGCTTGTCGATCTCCTTGCGGGTGAAGACCGAGGCGCCCCCCTTGACGTTGATCGCCCGGACGCTGCCGCCCGCCGCGAGCGCCTCGCGGAACACCTTAAACTCGCTCTCTCTCACCGCCTCGGAGAGGTCGCACAGCTCGTAGCCGAACCGCATGTCCGGCTTGTCCGAACCGAACCGCTCCATCGCCTCCCGGTAGGTCAGCCGCAGAAACGGCGTCTCGATCTTCACCCCGATGCACTCCTCGAACACCCGCGCGAGGAAGCCCTCGTTGACCCGCATCACATCCTCCTCGTCCACGAAGCTCATCTCGAGGTCGATCTGGGTGAACTCCGGCTGCCGGTCGGCCCGCAGGTCCTCGTCCCGGAAGCAGCGCACAATCTGCATATACCGGTCGTAACCCGAGAGCATCAGCAGCTGCTTATAGATCTGAGGGGACTGGGGCAGCGCGTAAAAACTGCCCTTGTGCACCCGGCTGGGAACCAGATAGTCTCTCGCTCCCTCCGGCGTGCTCTTCATGAGCATCGGCGTCTCGATCTCCAGAAAGCCGTTCTCATAGAAGTAGTCGCGCGCCACCTTGGTCGCCTTTGCGCGGAGCATGATGTTCCGCTGCAGGTCCGGCCGCCGCAGGTCGAGATAGCGGTACTTGAGCCGCAGGTCGGCCGAGGTATTGCTGTTCTCCACGATCTCAAACGGCGGGGTCTGCGCCGCCGAGAGTACGCGCAGCTCGCTCACCAGAATCTCGAGCGCACCGGTCGCGAGCCGGTCGTTTTTCGCGCCCGCCCGCGCCCGTACCACGCCGCGGCAGGCGAGCACAAACTCAGCCCGCACCGAGAAGGCCTTCTCAAACGCCGCCTCGTCCTCCGTCTTGTCAAAGACGCACTGGACAAGCCCCGTCCGGTCGCGCAGATCGATGAAGATCAGTCCGCCGAGGTCCCGCTGTCTCGCGCACCAGCCGCAGACGATAACCTCTTTTCCGATCTGCTCCTCCCGGATCTCGCCGCAGTAGTCGGTTCTCTTGATTCCCTTAAAACTATCCATTGCAATTCTCCTTTATCACCGTTACAAACTGGCTTTCCTCCGCCAGTGTGACTGTAAACTTCTCGCCGTCCTCCATCCGTTTGAGCTCCGCCTTGCCGCTTTCGAGCTCGTCCCCGCCGAGCACGGCAGAAAACCGCGCGCCGATCTTTCCGGCGTATTTCATCTGCGCCTTGATACTCCGCCCGCACAGGTCGGTTTGCACCGAGAGTCCCGCCCCGCGGAGCTTCTCCGCGAGCGCCACCACAGCGTTCTCCGCCCCCGGCGCCGACGCGAGATACAGGTCGCACACCGCGGGGGCCGGGAACTGATACCCCGCCGCCTCCAGGGTCAAGAGCAGCCGCTCCAGCCCCATCGCAAAGCCGAGCCCCGGCAGCTCCCGGTCGGAGAGCTGGCCCGCAAGCCCGTCGTACCGCCCGCCGCCGCAGACGGTCGACTGCGCGCCGATCCCGTCCACCACAAATTCAAACACCGTGCGCGAGTAGTAGTCGAGCCCGCGCACGATCCGGTCGTCGACCTCGAAGGCCGCGCCCGCCGCCGTCAGCAGCTCCTTCACCTTCGTAAAATGCGCGGCACAGTCCTCACAGAGATAGTCAAGGATGGAGGGCGCCCCCTTCGCGATCTCCGCGCAGACCGGCGACTTGCAGTCGAGAATCCGCATCGGGTTCTTCGAGAGCCGCTCCCCGCAGCTGTCGCAGAGCTCCTCCGCCCGCCCCGCAAAGTACTCGGTGAGCGCCGCCTTATACGCTTTGCGGCACTCCGGGCAGCCGATCGAATTGAGCTTCAACTTGACATTCGAGAGCCCGAACGCATCGAAGATGCGGCTCGCGAGCAGAATCACCTCGGCGTCCGCCGCCGGCTCGGACGCGCCGAACAGCTCCACGCCGAACTGGTGGAACTCCCGGAGCCGCCCCGCCTGCGGCTTCTCATAGCGGAAGCAGGGCAGCAGATAGCAGAGCTTGACCGGCAGCGCGCCGCCGTACAGCCCGCTCTCCAGCACCGCCCGGGTGACCGAGGCGGTCCCCTCCGGCCGCAGTGTGATCGAGCGCCCCCCCTTGTCGAGGAAGGTGTACATCTCCTTGTTGACCACATCGGTCGTCTCTCCCACGCCCCGCTCGAAGAGCTCGGTGTGCTCAAAGGTCGGCACCCGGATCTCCGTAAATCCAAACAGGTCGCAGACCCTCAAGATCATCTTTTCCACATGCTGCCAGCGCGCGATCTCCTCCGGCAGGATGTCCTTTGTGCCTCTCGGCGCCTTTGTAATCAGTTCCATTGTAACCTCCTAAATTCACGGCTCCCAGAAAAAAAGATACTCCCGTCCCCCGCAAAGGGACGGGAGTATCTCCCGTGGTGCCACCCTTAGTTCAGGCGGATCGTTCCGCCCCTCGTTCTCATTTGATTTCGTCTCGCGGGTGTCTTCGCGCGGTCCGTTCTGCGGGACGGCTCTCAGTCAAGGCCGTCCTTCCTGTGCCAAACAGTTCCGCCTACTCCTCCCGGTCGCAGACAGCGCCTAGCGGCTCTTCAAAATATTGCGGTAGTCGAGATCGCCGCGCTCTAGTCCGAGAATAATCATCTCGGCCGTCGCCACATTGGTCGCCACCGGAATGTTGTGCTCGTCGCACAGCTTCAGCATCGAGAGAATATCGGGCTCTCTGGTGTTGGTCTCATGTGGGTCCCGGAAGAAGAGCACAATGTCGATCTCGTTATAGGCGATCCGGGCGCTGATCTGCTGGTCGCCCCCCTGCGCCCCGCTCAAAAAGCAGGTCACCGGCAGACCGGTCGCCTCGTGTACCAGCTTGCCCGTCGTCCCCGTCGCGCAGAGATCGTGTTTTGCAAAAATCCCGCAGTAGGCGATGCAGAACTGGATCATCAGCTCCTTCTTCTTGTCATGTGCAATCAGCGCAATATTCATAGCTGCCCCTTTCTTCGGAAAGACCCGTCAGAGCCTCTCATCTGTTTGTTCCGTCGCCGCTCAGCGAATCCGTCTCAGCGGCACCCATGCGCCGCAGAGCCGCATACAGATGTCCGCGATCTGGATCGCTGTCTTTTTGAGGTTGCTGTCAAAAATACTCTTCCCCTCGTTCTGGAGCGCCACAATCGCCGGCTCTTCCGGCACAAGGCCGAGCAGCGGCACCGCAAGCTGGTCGATCGTCTTGTCTACGTCCGGCGCGCGGCCGCGCTCAATCAGCTTCACATTGATCCGGTTGATGACGAGCTTCAGCTGCCGCATTCCGCCCGCGCGGAGCTTTGCGGCCATCCGCTCGCCGTCGCGCAGCGCCGTCTCGGTCGGGGTCGTCACAACGATGGCCTCTCCCGCGGAGAGCGCCACCTGCAACACCGAGTCGCCGACTCCCGCGCCGCAGTCGATCAGCACATAGTCAAAGTGTTCTTTCAGCGCCGCGAGCATATAGCGAAACGCATCAAGCCCCTCTTTCGTGAGCTCCTTGTTCGGCGCGGCGAGATACATCGCCCCCGAGCCGGTCTTCACAAGCGCCCTGTCGAGCGGGCAGCGGCCCTCAACCACATCCGCCAGATCATACACAATCTCGCTCTGTACCCCGAAGGCGAGGTCGAGATTACGCAGCCCCATATCTCCGTCCACAGCGACCACCGACTTCGAGAGCCTCGACAACCCCTCCGCGAGCACACAGGTGAGCGTCGTCTTGCCGACGCCTCCCTTCCCGCTTGTAATCGCGATCACTCTCCCCATCTCGTCTCTGTCCCAATCCTTTCGCTCGTGGAATATAGATAAAATAGCACTATAAATTCTATCTTTTTTTAAGAGTTTCGTCAATGCCGAAATCGACAAAATCTCATAAAACGGATAAATTCCTACTGTGCGAGCTCATTCTCCGGCTGAATTCCGAGCTCCGCCACCGCTTTATCGCCAAAATACTGGTCAAAGATATCCCGCGCGACAGTCGCCGCATAGTTGCCGTGCGCCCCGTGTTCAATCACGATCGCCACGGCGATCTCCGGATTGTCAAACGGCGCAAACGCGACGAATACGCCGGTCGCCGAGCCGGAGGGGACCGAGGCCGTACCGGTCTTGCCGCCGACCTTGATCGGATAATTGCCGAACACACTCGACGCCGTACCGTCCTCGGTCACAGCGCCCATTCCGGCCATAATCGCATTGTAGCTCGTCTCCGAGATACCGAGCTCCTCCACCACAGTCGGCTCAAACGCCTTGATCTCCTCATTGCCGACATAGGAGCGCACACTGCGCAGCAGCGTCGGCTGATACCGGGTCCCTCCGTTGACGATGGTCGCCACATAGTTTGCCAGCTGGAGCGGGGTCAGAAGATTGTCCGACTGACCGATCGCCGCCTGCAGCGTGTCGCCGTCCCACCAGGTCTCCCCGCGCTCATCGCGCTCGATCGGCCCCGCGATGGTACCCGCGCGCTCGCCCGGGAGTTCGATGCCCGTCTTCTGTCCCATGCCGAGCCTCTGGCACCACTCGCCGAGTTTGGTAATGCCGAGCTGGCGTCCCATCTCGTAGAAGTAGTAGTTGCAGGAGCCCTTCAGCGCCCCGACGACGTCCACATTGCCGTGGGTCCGCCCGGTGTCGGTATAGAGCCAGCAGGCCGGCTGATAGTCCGGATAGTAACGGTAAATTCCGAGGTCCAGCACCTTGGTCGACGGAGTCGCAACCCCCTCCTCGAGCACGGCGAGTGCCGTCGCCATCTTAAAGGTCGAACCCGGCTCATAGGCGCCGCTGATCGTCCGGTTGAGCAGCGGCCTGCGCGGGTCGGAGTTGAGCTCATTGAAATCCGCGTTGTAAGTGGCCGGATTATAGGTCGGATAGGACGCGTCGACCAGCACCTCTCCGGTGTCCACCTTGAGCACCACGCAGGAGCCGGCCTCTGCGTCCCAGCCGTTTTTCGAGCCGGTACCGGGGCCGCCGCCCTGCCGCTTGCCCTGCTCAGCGATGCGGTTTATCGTCTCCTCGAGCGACTGCTCCGCCACCTGCTGAAGATTCTTGTCAATGGTGAGCATCACCGAATTTCCCGGTTGAGGTTCCTCGGAGAAGTGGGTGTCGGTCACCTTGCCCTTGCTGTTCTGTTCGATCACCTTGGTGCCCGGATAGCCGCGCAGATACTCCTCCATCGTCTGCTCAATCCCGCCCTTGCCGACCGTGTCGCTCGCGAGATAGCCCTTCGCCTTATACTCCTCCACCTCATCGGCCCCGATCTTTCCGACCGTCCCTAAAAAGTGGGCGCCGAGCGAGCCCGCGACATACTCCCGCACCGGCTGGGTGTCGATCGTAACCCCCTGGAAATTCTCGTACTGTTCACGCAGAATGGTGACCGTACTGATGTCGACGTCGGTCATCACCGTATAGGGGGAGGTCAGCGAAAAGCCCGCCTGCTCCATGTCGTAGCGCATTCCGGCAATTCGCCGCTGTTCCGCGCTTGTGAACTCATCTCCGATTTTGTAGCGCTTGATGAGATCGGCCATCGCTGTCTCGGCGTCGACCTCCTGCTCATAGTCCCGCGCTTTCAAAAAGCGCTCCTTCTGTTTTTGCAGGCGCTCCTGCTCGCTCTCATCCTCGCTCACGAGATAGGCAAACGGCGCCTCCGCCGTAATCGGCAGGTTGTCCTCGTAGACATACCCTCCCGCGTCGAGCACCTCAAGCAGGTTCAAAATCACCTGGTTCTGCGTCTCGGTCTGCAGATTGACCTTGTCGAGCTGAACCGAGAAGCCCATCCGGTTTTTGACAAACGCGCGTCCATACCGGTCAAAAATCTCCCCTCTCGGCGCCGACACCGACACCGAGCGGCTGATCCGTTTCTGAGCGCGCTCCGCATAGCTCGCGCCCTCGGCGATCTGTAAGTTCGCGAGCCGGAAGAGATATACGACGCTGAGTACGACCACCAGCACAAGCAGCGCGATCCGTCTCTTTCCAAACGGCAGCGCCTTCTGGTTGTTTCCCGAATCTCTCATCTCACTCCAACTCCATCAGTCTCTTCGAAGCTGCCCGTGCGCCGAAATACGCCGGTATCAGCACGACAGCCGTCAGTAAAAACTCCACAAAATAGGTCCAGAGATAGGGCAGCATCGCCGCCGGATCAAGCAGCACCAGGCAGTGCCATACCACCAAAATCACTGTCACAATCCCGTAGACCGCTCCCAGCGCCGCGAGCGCGGCCGGCAGATTCCGCCAGAGCGCTGTCTCCGAGAGAATCCCCACCAGGAAGCCGGAGAGCATCAAAAGCAGCCCGAAATAGCCCACGAGCTCTCCCGCCGTGCAGTCGAGCACAAAGCCGAGTACCGCGCCGAACACCGCGCCCCGATTCGGCCCCTCAAAGAGGGCGAGCGTCACCACTGCTGCGAGCGCATAGTTCGGCTTCACCCCGAAGACGCGCAGCGGCAGCACCGTCTGCAGAATCAATACCAGGATCAGCACGATTCCATACATCGCAATCATATTTAAAATTTTTCCAGCCCTCTGCGACATAGCGTCTCCTCTCTATTCCGCGGTAAAGGAGGTGATCACACAGACGCTGCGAATCCGCTCAAAATCCACCGCGGGCTCTATCTCCGCATAGTAGGAGATCCCATGGCTCTCCGGCTCCACACGGGTCACCGTCCCGATCAGCAGCCCCTTAGGGAACAGCCCCCCGAGTCCGGAGGTCTCCGCCGTATCCCCGACGCTCGCACTCTTCTCGCTCGGCAGCATAGTGAGCCTGCAGGTCCCCTCCTTCTGGGTGTCCACGCCGCCCTCGAGCACCGCGGCGTCCCGCGTGCGGGAGACGAGCGCCCCCACCACGCTGTCGCTGTTGATAATGGTGGTCACCTTCGCCCAGTTGGTTCCGACCTCCGACACATAGCCGCAGAGACCGTCCGGCGTGATCACCGTATCCTTCAGCTCAATTCCCGCGAGCTCCCCCTTGTCGATCGTAAACGCATAGAACAGGTTGCCCGGGTCTCTGGCGATGACCTCCGCCATCACAAATTCGTACTCCGGATGTTCCTCCTTAATGCCGAGATACTCCCGCAGCTCCCCGTTCTCGTCCCGGAACCGCTCAAGCTCCCGGTTCTCGCTCTCAAGCTCGCGCACCCGCTGCTCGAGCTCCCCTTTCTCCTTTTTCAGCTCGTCAAACTCGGTAAAATAGGACAGCTTGTCCGAGAAGAAATTTCCGACCGCCGCAGCTCCATTTTGAATCGGCGTAAAAATCACATTTGTGATGTTTCGGACGAAGTCCACCTTCTGTACCTCACTGCTCGAGAGCACCATAAAGGTCAAAAACACCACTGTGAATACCACCACGAAAAGAAATACCCAGCTCTTTAAAAACTTTTTCATGGTTCTCTACCGTTTCATCGCCTTTTTCATCGACATATCAAACGCCCCGTCCGACATCATCTTCCCGAGGCCGCGGATCGCACACTTCTCCGGGTCCTCCGGCAGATTTACCGTAA